>DATEZA010000025.1:0-12794 GCA_035255945.1 Thermoanaerobaculia bacterium | reverse complement strand
CGCTCGCTGCGACGGTTGCGCTGACCGATTGGCGGCGCGGCCTCCTCTTCGCGTGCATCGTCGGCGTGATCCAGGATCCGGCCAGAAAGCTCGTCACCGGCCAGCCGGTTTTCCTCACCTTCTCCATCGTCGGCGTCTACCTGATGCTCGTCTTCGGCGCGCAGCGAAAGCTGCAGGCCGCGCTTCGCGATTTCTCGCGCAGATTTCCCTCCGTGTGGGGCGCGTTCGGAATCGTGATGCTCTTCTTCAGCCTTGCCACGGTGAACGGCATCATGACGTTCGGCTTCGAGCACTGGCAGGCGCCCATCCTCAGTCTCTTCGTCTACCTCGCCCCGCTCCCCGCAATCGTCCTTGGCTACATGTACCTGGACAACGAGAACCGGCTCTACCACTTCTTCAAGTTCTACGCGGTGCTCACGTCGATCGCGCTGATCGGCTCGGTGCTCGAGTACTACCGCGTTCCTTCTGTAACGCTCGGCATGGTGCACCAGGTCGGCGATTACATCCGCTTCCTCCCGGGCATTCAGGTTCGCATGCTCTCCGGCTTCTATCGCGCGCCCGACATCATGGCGTGGCACGCGGCAACGCTGACCTCGATCTGCATCGGCATGCTGGTCCGCGCCGGCATCAGCGCGCGCTCGTGGGTCTGGATGGCGGGCACCGGCTGGGGGTTCTACAACTGCATGATCTCCGGGCGGCGCAAGGCGATTTACTACGTGGCGGCGTTCCTGCTCGCCTTCCTTTTCCGCTACATCAAACGCCTCAAGCCGGCGGAGATCGGCGCGTTCGTGATCGCGTTCGGTGTCGGCGCGTTCGTCGTGCACCACATCTCGTCGAACCAGGAATCGAGTGTGTACGCCGAGGCCGCGAAGACGACTTCGGGTGAGCTCGGAGGGCGCCTCGAAGGGGGGGTGTTCGAGACGATTCGCCAGGCCGGCATCATGGGCGCGGGACTGGGCGTCGCAACGCAGGGCGTGCAGCACGTGCTGGGAACCGAGGCGGGCGTGTCGTGGCAGGAGGGCGGGCTGGGCAAACTGGCGATCGAGCTCGGCGTACCGGGACTCGTGGCCGCGGCATTTCTCGCATTCCTGATGCTGCGATTGTTCCTGCGCATCTCCGGCCTGGCCGACCGGCCATGGAGCTCGCAGGTCGGACGCGTCACCCTGCTCGCGCTGATCGTTGCGAACATCGCCAGCTTCCTCGCATCCGCGCAGACGTACTCCGATCCGGTGGTCACCATCCTCGCCTGCTTCTTCGTCGGCTGTCTGTTCGCAACCGTGACGCTCGACGAGCGTCTCGCGGCGGCCGCAGCACAGCCGCAGCAGTCGCTGCGTCCGCTCTCCTCCGTGACGGCGTGAAGATTCTCCACGTAGTCCCGACGTATCTGCCGGCGCGGCGCTACGGAGGTCCGATCGTCGCGGTGCATGGGCTCTGCCGCGCGCTGGTGCGCCGCGGCCACGACGTGACGGTCTTCACCACGAATGTCGACGGCGACGGCGAATCGGATGTGCCGATCGAACAGGATGTGCTGCTCGACGGCGTCCGCGTCCGCTACTTCCGCTCGTCCTTTCCGCGCCTCTATGTTTCGGGCGGGATGCGCAAAGCGCTTCGCGGCATCGATGCATTCGATGTCGTCCACAACCATTCTGTCTTCCTCTGGCCCACTGCCGCCGCCGCTCGCGCCGCAACACGCGCGCACGTCCCATACGTCATCACGCCGCGCGGCATGCTCGTCCGCGAGCTGATCGCGCGCAAAAGCGCGCTGGTGAAGCGCTCGTGGATCCGCCTGGTCGAGCGCCGCAATTTCGCGCACGCGGCAGCAATCCACTTCACATCGCGGCGCGAGCTCGAGGATTCGCGCGAGATCGCCCTGCCGCTGCCGAATCCGGTGGTCATCCCGAATGGCATCGACGCTCCGCCGTGCCCCGTCGTCCAACGCGATCCACACCTCGTCCTCTACCTCGGCCGCATCAACTGGAAGAAGAATCTCGACCGCCTGATCGCCGCGATGGAGCACGTTCCGAACGCGCGACTGATCATCGCCGGCAACGACGAAGAAGGCCTCACGCCGAAGTTGCGAGCGCTCGCGAAAGACAACGTCGAATTCGCCGGACCGGTCTACGACGACGCGAAGTGGAACCTGCTGGCGCGTGCGAGCGTGCTCGTGCTGCCGTCGCTGTCGGAGAATTTCGGCAACGTGATTCTTGAAGCGCTGGCGATGGAGACGCCGGTGGTCGTCTCGCCGAATGTCGGACTCGCCGATGACGTCGCAGCTGCGCATGCCGGGATCGTCAGCGACGATCTCGCGCCGGCGATCGCGGCGATTCTGGCCGGACGCGACGCGACGATGGGCCGCAACGGTCGCGCACTCGTCGAATCGCGATTCACGTGGGACGCAGTCGCCGCACAGATGGAGGAGGCGTATCGATGCTCGACCGCATCACGCCGGTGATCCTCACCCGCGACGAGGCGCCGAATATCGCGCGAACGCTCGGGCAACTTGCGTGGGCGAAAGACATCGTCGTCGTCGACAGCCTGAGCACCGATGACACGACGAAGATCGCGCGCACGTTCCCGAATGTCCGCGTGCTCGAGCGGCCGTTCGACGATCTCGCGCGGCAATGGACGTTTGCACTGCAGCACGTGCATACGCCGTGGCTTCTTGCGCTCGACGCGGACTACTTCGTGCCTGAGGCGCTGACCGAGGAGATGTCGAAGCTCGATCCAGCGGACGACATCAGCGGCTACGAAGCGACATTCCGTTACGCGATCGGAGGACGTCCGCTGCGTGCGACGCTCTATCCGCCGCACCCGGTGCTCGTGCGCCGCGATCGCACGACGTTCGCCATAGACGGTCATGCTCATCGCGTGCTCGTCGCCGGCCGCGTGCTGCCGCTCCGCGAACCGGTCATTCACGACGATCGCAAGAGCCTGCGGAATTTCATCGCCCGGCAGCGGAAGTACATGCGGCAGGAAGCATTGAAGCTCCGCACCGCAGATCCGCGCACCCTCGGCGTGTCATCGCGCATTCGCAAACTGCGCGTCATCGCGCCTCTCGTGATCCTTCCTTACACCTTGTTCGGGAAGGGATTGATCCTCGACGGCCGCGCTGGACTCCATTACGCGATGGAGCGCTTCATCGCCGAATTGATTTTGTCGTGGGAGCTGTTCAAACCCGTTCGATCATCAGATCGCCCATGACCAGCAGATCCATCTTCGTGCGCAGGAAACAATCGAGCGCTTCGCCGGGCGTGTTGACCACCGGCTCGTTTTCATTGAACGAGGTATTGAGCACGATCGGGATGCCGGTGAGGTCGCGCACGGCTTCGATGAGGTGGTAATAGCGGGGGTTCTGGGATTCGGTGACGGATTGCAGCCGTCCCGACCCGTTAACGTGCGTCACCGCCGGAATCAACGCGCGTTTTTCTTCGCGAATCTGGTAGACCTGCAGCATGAAGGGCACGTCGTAATCGGTCTCGAACCATTCGCCGACCGCCTCGCGCAGGATCGACGGCGCAAAGGGGCGGAACGATTCGCGGCGTTTGATTTTGTGATTGAGGATGTCTTTCATGTCGGCACGGCGCGGATCGCACACAATGGACCGGTTGCCCAATGCACGCGGGCCCCATTCCATCCGTCCCTGAAACCAGCCGACGACATTTCCCGTTGCCACGTGCTGCGCCGTGCGCGCGCATAAGTCGCACTCATCGCGGACGCGCTCGATGCGGCACGCCGCTTCGTCGAGATCGATATGACGCAATGCGACGGCATGATCGATTTCTGCGTCGTCGTATTGCGGACCCCAGTACGCGTGATCCATGACGAATGAGCGGGGCTTGTGCAATTCCTGGTTCCATACCCAGTACGCCGCACCGATTGCGCCGCCGGCATCGCCTGCCGCGGCCTGGATGTAGACATCGCGAAATGGCGAGCGGTCGAAGATCAAGCCGTTGGCCACGCTGTTGTAGCCGCAGCCGCCGGCGACACAGAGGCGGGATTTGCCGGTCTTCTCGTGCAATGCGTCGAGCAGCGAGAAAAACGCTTCCTCGAACATCGCCTGCATCGATGCGGCGAGGTTCTTGTGATAATCGGTAATTGGATCCTGCGGCGCGCGTGCAGGACCGAGCAAATCCGTCAGTGCATTCGAATAAACCGGGCCGACTACCGGTGAGCCGCCCTGCCATACCATGTCAAGTCCGGCGCTGTGATGCGTGAAGTAGTCGAGATTGAGCGCGAAGCCGCCGTCCTTCACAAGCACGATCTGCCGCATCTTGTCCATCAGCGACGGTTTGCCGTAAGGGGCGAGTCCCATCACCTTGTATTCATCGCCGTAATGCGGAAATCCGAGAAATTGCGTAATGGCGGTGTAGAAGATGCCGAGGGAGTGCGGGAATCCGATCTCGCCCATGACGTCGATCGCATTGCCGTTGCCGGAGGCCCACATCGAGCTGACGAAATCGCCGAAACCGTCGACGGAGAGAATCGCCGCGTCGTCGAACGGCGCGACGAAAAACGCCGACGCGACATGCGCGCGGTGATGCTCGACGTGATGCAGCTTCGGCTTCAGCGACGTGATCTTGAACGCCTCGCTGAGCTCGTCCGCGAGACTGTTGATCTTTGAACGATTCGCCAGCCGGCGTTTGATCGCGCCGATCGATGGACGCTTGGCGATGATGAATTTCGCGCGCTGCAGCAGTCGCGCCTTCGGATCGCGATTGACCGCGATGTGGTCGACGTCATTGAGCGCGACGCCTGCTTCGCGCAGGCAGTACTCGATGGCGACCGATGGGAATCCCGCCCAGTGTTTGATGCGGCGAAATCGTTCTTCTTCGGCCGCGGCGACGAGCTTGCCGTCGACGACGATGCACGCGGAGGCGTCGGCGTGATGGGCGTTGATGCCTAGAATGATCATGCGTGCGCGTCGTCTTCGTGAATCGCTACTTCCATCCCGATCATTCTGCAACAAGTCAGATGGTGTCCGACCTCGCGTTTCACCTCGCCTCGCGCGGCTTCGACGTCGCGGCGATCACGAGCCGCCAGTTGTACGACGAGCCCGATGCAAAGCTGCCGCGACGCGAGACCGTTCGCGGTGTGCGCATCATCCGCGCCGCCTCCACGAACTTCGGCCGTTCCTCACTCCTCGGACGCGCAGTCGACTACGCGACGTTCGCGTTGAGCGCGCTGCTGCTGATCCTCTCGCAACGGCGCTCGCTGATCGTCGCGATGACCGATCCTCCGCTCACCTCGGTGATTGCTGCGATGAGCCGCAAGCCGTACATCAATTGGATTCAGGATCTCTTCCCCGAGGTCGCTGAAGCGCTCGGTGTCCGCACGCCGCGATGGCTGCATGCGCTGCGCGACTGGTCGCTGCGCCGCGCGAAGCTCAATGTCGTGATCGGCGAGCAGATGAAAGCGCGTGTCCCGAATGCAATCGTGCAGCACAACTGGGCCGATGCAGGGCTGCATCCGTGTGGCGCCGGCGACCTCGCCGGCGGGGTTACCGGGATCGCCGCCGGGTCGGCGGCGCCACACGGGATTGCCGGGACCGCCGCCGGGTCGGCGGCGCCACACGGGTTTGTCGTCGGGTACTCGGGCAACCTTGGACGGGCGCACGACGTCGCGACGATGACCGGCGCGATGCGATTGCTGCGCGATGATCGCGACATCGTCTTCTCCATCCGGGGCGGCGGCGCGAAGCTCGATGCGATCCGCAGGGAAAACCTGCCGAACGTGCGCTTCGAGCCGTACGCATCGCGTGAGCGATTGAGCGAAAGCCTCTCGTCCGCCGACGCGCATCTCGTCACGCTGCATCCGAAGCTCGAAGGGCTGATCGTGCCGAGCAAATTCTACGGCGTGCTGGCAGTCGCGCGGCCGGTGCTCTACGTCGGCGCGCCCGACGGCGAGCTGGCGCGACTCGTCCTCGAGCACGACCTCGGCTACGTCATCGAGCCGGGCGAAAGCGTGACGCTGGCGAATGCGATCCGCGAGCTCGCACGCGATCCGCAACGGCGCATCGCGATGGGACAGCGTGCACGCGCGTTGTACGAATCGCGATTCGCGCCGGAGATCGCGCTGGCACAATGGGAGAGGATTCTCCGCGATGCGTAATGTGCTTGCAGCGGCGATGATCGCCGCGTTGATCGTCTTCTTCACGGCTCCCCAGCCGAAGACGAATCCGTCCGACGAAGCGGCATTCGCGCAGATCGTCGAGTCCGCACTCGACTCGAATTCGCCGGCGCGACTGGAGCGCTGGCACGCCGCGCAGGAGCAGGTCATGCGGCTCGATCCGAATCGTCCGAACGCGGCCGCGCCGTTCGTGCGCAGCGGTCTCTTTCACTGGACCGAGCTGTCGAATGAGGACCGGCAACGTGTTTTGACCGCGATGGTTCCGCTGGTGCATGACGATTTCGGACGCCTCGCGGAGCCGTTCTTTCAATTGACCGGCGACTTCACGGTGCTTCGCCGCGCGGATCCGGGCACCGTCCAGTCGATGGGCCTGCTCACATCGCTCGCTATCACGAACGGCCGCTTCGCCGAGTACCGCACGTTCCGCGAACAACTGCGCAAGCGGCGCTACCTGGCATTCGAAGCGGCGCGCACGACCGCAACGCCGGCGGATCTGATCGCACTCGTTCCGATTCCGGCGACGACGGCCGACACTCCCCTGCTGCTCGGCATCCTGAACGCTCTGCAAACCCGGCCGGTCAACAACAACCACCCGGCCGATTCGAATCGCGCGAGTGCGTTGATCGATTTCGCGCTCGATCACAACCTGCAGCCGCTCGACGGCCTGCAAACGATCGGCGCGAACGACCCGCAGCGCGCCCGTCTCGCGCTCGCCCTTGGACAATCCGCGCGCGCCGGCGAGATCGAGGCCGCGAGCAACGTCAACGATCGCGCGCAATGGCATCGCTACTACATCGAGCGCGCGCTCGACGACATGCGCCGGCACGACTCGCTGCATGCGTTGCAGTACCTGCAGAAAGGCGACGGCAAGAGTCCCGACGTAACCGCTGCGATGGAACAGTTGCAGCGGATGGCGGGCAACAACGCCGAGGCTGCGGCGGTGCATGCGGCGCTCGTCGCGAAGGCGAATCGGATCGAACAGTGGAACGGCCTCTGCGGCAGCGACCTTTGCGAGCGCGCGAACGGCACGCTCTGGAGCAACGGCGCGCCGTTTGCGTTGAAGCTCGCGTCGGTGCAGAGCGACAACGTGCCGCCGTATGCCGAGGTTTATACGGACGACGCGTTGACAGGCGAAGGTCCGGTGGCGCCGGCGATGGTTGCGCGCGCGGAGCTGCTACGAGGGATTCACCGGGTCGAGGTCCGGCTGGCGAATCCGGTGACGCGCAACGCGATCCGCCGTCGAATCCGGATCGAATGAGCGCGCGTACGCCGACACTGCAGCGCCGGCGATCGCCGCGAGCGTCGCGGGATTCGCGGGGATGAAGAAGTTGAAATCGAAGAGCGCGTGCACCATCGCGATGGTGATGCTCGTCAATGCCGCGGCCTGAAATGCGCGGCGGCGAAAACTGCCCGTCGCTTCCTGACCGAACGTGACGCGTGCCAGTGACCAGTAGCCGGCGAAGAGCGAGAAGACGGCGATCGCGAATCCGAGCGTGCCGGTCGTCGCCGCGAATTCGAGATAGTCGTCGTGCGCGTGATCGAAGAGGATCGCGAAGTTATCGGTCTGCGCCATGCTCGATGCGTTGACGAACGTCCCCGCGCCGCTGCCGAAGATCGGGAAGCGTTGCCAGACGCCGAACGCGATCTTTGCGCCTACCGTGCGGCCGACGAGGGTCACGGTCTCGACTTCGTTCGGCTCGAAGCGGTGGATGGTGCGCTCGGTGCCGAGGAAGACGATCAACACGGTGAGGACGAGTCCCGAGGCGGCGGCGCCGGTGGTGACGAAGATCGCGCGGCGTTTGCGCGATGAACGGAAGGCCTGCATGCGCGCCATCGCGATCGTGCCGACAACCCCGGCACCGCAGAACAGCGCGAGCAGTGCGCCGCGCGATTGCGCCACGAGCATCCCGGCGAGGCAACCGATCGCGCCGAGGACGCCGGCGGCGAACGGAAGGACCTGCTTCTCGATCAGCTTCGCGACGCGGCGTCCGAACGGCGCGGTTGACGGCGCGGCGTGATGCCATGCCCATGCGGCGAGAAAGAGTGAGACCGGAACGATGATCGCGAGGTAGTGCGCGAAGTGGTTCGGATTCACGAACGTGCCGGTCACGCGGTTGAAGATCAGCTTGTTCTTCCAGCCCCAGATCTCGTAGCGGCGCAGCGCGGCTTCATTCACGCCGTAGAGAAATTCGAAGGTTGCGGCGCCGATCAATGCGACGGCGAGCGCGATGCGGCGCCAGTGCGTGCGGATCAGGAGCGTGGCGGTTTGGAAGGTCGCGAAGAGGGCGAGGAGGCGGAAGAGCTCGCGGTAGGTGGCGGGGGGGTTGATGGAGATGGGGTGCGAGAAGCTGAGGGGCGACAAGCTGAGAGCTTGTCGTACACGGTCGCTGCCGAGCCAGATGTCGGCGGATCGGGGGGAGATGAGGCGCAGCAGCGACATCGGCAGCGGGACTAGTTGCAGTGCGACGAGCACGAGCAGCGCGACGGATCCGATCGTCCAGATGCGCCACGCGGTCATGTGACTCGTTTCGTTGCGCACGATCGCGGCGAGCGCGCAGAGGGCGAGCGGAACGGCGATCAGCGGCGTCCGCGCCTTCTCGATCACGCCGCCGAACGGCATCGGCAGCGCGATCAGCCAGGCCAGAAACACGACCACCAGAGCACCCTCCATGGCGGTCATCCCGAGCGTAGTCGAGGGACCTGGAAGGGAGGTTGGCGCGCCGGTCGCGCCGCCGCCCACGCCGGTCCCTCGACTACGCTCGGGATGACGCGCATTCATGGCTCCGGGGGATTGTAACGGCAATGCCGTGTTAGACTTCCGAGAAGTCCACCGCTTGGCAATTGGGAGGCGAATGTGCGAGGTGGGAGTTGGTTTCTACGAGTGACGACGCTTGTCGCTGCGCTCGCTGCGACAGCCGTATTCGCGCAGGAGGGACTACGGGACCGCAACCGTGACATCGAAGAATCACGCGCCGTTGCCGCCGACCTGTCGAACGCCAATTTTCACAACGGCCCGTTCTACATCCTCTCCAGCTTCGAGCTCTCCGACATCGGCTACAACCAGGCGTTCTTCGTGCCGACCGCCGAGCAGACCTCCGGCGTCTCGTTCAACATCCGCGCGCCGCAGAAGCTCTACTTCGTCCCCCAGAAGAAGGTCGTCTTCTCGGTCGATGCGACGCCGTCCTACGCGATCGTCAGTCACGGCAACAACCAGCTCGGTTATTACCTGCGTACCGACGCGCGCCTGCTGCTGAACCACCTATTCCTGGACGGCTACGTGGGCCGGTTCAACGAGCTGCGCGCGAACATCGGCGACATCAACCGGCTCGTCACTCAGCGCCAGACCGACTTCGGCGTCATCGCCGACCTGAAGTACTCGAGCCGCACCACGATTCGCGGCAATGCAGGTTTCAGTCAGGTCAACTTCCCGAGCTCGCGCCTGCAGCCCGATCCGACTCTGTTTCCGCTGGAGCGGCTCGCGCGCGACCAGCACGATTATCGGGTCGCGCTCCAGCACAAGACCTTTCCGCTGACCTCGCTGGTGGTGTCGGCGGAACGGAGCGACTACAACTTCAAGACGGCGCGGTCGTCCGACTCGCGCCGCAGCTACGCCGCCGCGGGCTTCTCGTACGACGATGGCCGGCATTCCTTATCCGCTGAAGCAGGGCCGGCGCGGCTCGAGTTCAACGACCCGGCGCAGCGCGATTTTCGGGGCGTGCTCGGCAGCGCCCGTACGACGACACACCTGACCAGCATCGTGTCGTTCAGCGCGTCTGTCACCCGCGATCTCGATTTCTCGTTGTTCCGCAATAACAACTACTACGTGGCTGATCGTTTCGCGAGCGAGCTGAACTGGACCGCCACGCGGAGACTGAGTCTGCATCTGCTTGGAAATTACGGTCGCGACCGCTATGACGTGCTGGTCGAAGGAATCCGGCGCCGCGACACGCTCGCGTACGTCGCCGTGGGCTGGCTGTACGGTCTGAAACACATCTCCGGCGGCTTCGACATCGGCTATTTCGAGCGCAAATCGAACTCGCCGCTGGTCGAGGTCGACAGCGGAATACGGGGTACGTTGAGGTTGTCTCTGAGGCCGTAGCCAAACTCTAAATAACCATGCTGACGCAATGCGCATAACCTTTTGCGCGTTGTTGATGCCAACGCCAACACTGGGTTGACGCGCCGGTCGTAAACTTTCATCAAGGTCCAATAGTCCAAGGGTTGAAGGAAGTTTCGTGAGCGGCCGCTGATCCCGTGCAGGGCAGCGGCCGTTGATTTGAATCGAAGTCTTGATCGCAAGGAACCGATGAAACGCTATTCGACACTCGCAGCCGTTCTTCTCTTCGTCGCCTCGGTTGCGGTGGCGCAGAGCGCTTCGCCCGGAGATGCCCCCCTTGGTGCCCGCGACGTCGTCGACATCAAGGTCCTTCAGGACGCGAACCTCAACACCAAGACCACCGTCGGTGACGATGGCAAACTGTCCATGCCGCTCCTCGGCAAAGTGGATGTCGCCGGCATGACGGCGTCGCAGGCCGAACAGCACATCAAGTCGCTCCTCGAATCGAAGTACATGACCAAGGCCGATGTCGTGCTGCAGGTGCTCGAGTACGGGAACAAGCCGATCTCGGTCATCGGCGCGGTCGTCCATCCGGGCACGATCGGCGCATCGGGAAACATCACCTTGCTTCAGGCGATCACGCAGGCGGGCGGACTGGCGGGCGGGTACGGCAAATCGCTGTACGTGCTTCGCACTGCGTCCAACGGACTGACCGAGCGGATCGACATCGACATCGAAGACCTGATGGTCAACGGCAATCCCGATCTCAACCTGCCGCTCACTCCGAACGATGTCATCAACGTCCCGGTCGATACGCCGATCACGATCTATGTCCTTGGCGAAGTCATGCACCCCGGAACGGTGCAGTTCCGGCGCTCGCAGACGCCGACGCTTCTGCAGGCGCTGGCCGGCGCCGGCGGCCCGACCGATCGCGCCTCGAACCACGTGGTGATCAAGCGGACGATGAACGGAAAAGAGCAGACGATTCCGGTCAACTACAAGAGCATTCTGTCGGGCGGCCGGACCGATGTGCAGCTGATGGACAACGACACGATCTACATCAGCGAGAGCTTTTTTTAGTGCTTAGTGCTGAGTGCTTAGTAGGAACGAGGCCACTCAGCACCCAGCACTCAGACACCCATGGATCTGAACACGGTTTCCGAAGAAGTCCACCTTTCCCATTACTGGAACGTCATCTACAAACGATGGAAGGTGGCGCTGTCGATCCTGCTCGTCGTCCTTCTCGGAACATTCCTCGCCAGCTACTTCTCCAAGCCGCTTTACCGGTCTGAGATCCAGATCCAGATCGAGCGCGAGAACCCGAACCAGATCACGATCGAGGATCTGTTCGGCATCCAGGCGTCGGACCAGGAGTTCCTGCAGACGCAATACATCCTGCTCAAGAGCCGCGGCCTCGCCGCGCGCGTCATCGACGATCAGAAGCTCCTCAGCGATCCGGAGTTCTACCCGCCCGGCATCGACGGAAAATTGAAAAAAGACGTCGACGAGATCCGCAACAACATGGTCGACGCGATCATCGGCGGCCTCACGGTCGAGCCGGTGAAGGGACCGAGCGGCCTGGCTACGAATCTCGTCCAGGTCTCGTACATCGCGTCGTCGCCGAAGCTCGCCACGAAGGTGGCGGAAGGCGTCGGCGACTCATACATGCAGCTGACGGTGGAGAACAAACTCGACACGGTGCGGCAAGCGAAAGACGTCCTGGAAAAGCAGATCGCCGCGGTCAAAACCGATCTCGACGTTTTGCGCGCGCAGTTGCAGCGCTACGGTGAAAGCAAAGACATCGTCTCCGTGACGAACGATCCGAACAACATCGTCGCCCAGCGCCTCCTGAAGCTGAATCAGGATTTGGCGGGCGCGCAGAATGAGCGGCGTCAGAAACAGAGCGACTATGACTCTCTCCTGCACTCCAGCCCTGAAGCGGTCGCCGGCGACGATCCGCTCGTGCGCGACCTGACCACGCAGGAAGCGAACCTTCAGCGCGACTACAACCAGAAACTCTCCACCTTCAAGCCCGAGCATCCGCAGATGCAGCAGTTGAAGCAGCAGATCGACAAGACGCGGCAGGCCCGCCAGTCCGCATTGATCGATGCGTACAACAAGAGGCGCGAAGCGGCGAAGAACGAGGTCCTCGCCGCCGCGGGCCGCGAGAACGAGACCTCGAATGCGTTCGACGCCTCGAAGCGCGAGATGCAGGTGCAGAACGTCAGCGTCGCGAAGTACATCGACCTGCGGAGCGAGATCGACAGCAAGGAACAGCTCCTCCAGCAGCTGACGCGCAAGCAGAGCGACACCGAGGTCGGCGCGATCCTGCGCGGCTCGACGACGTCGAACGTGCATTGGGTCGATCACGCCGAAGTGCCGAAAAGCCGCTTCAACGTGACGATGAAGAAGAATCTCCAGAGCGCGTTCCCCCTCGGCGTGCTCCTCGGACTCGCATCGATCTTCTTCCTCGAGTACATGGATCGCTCGATCAAGACGCCGGAAGAGCTCGAGCGCGTCACGCACTACGCATCGCTCGGCGTCATTCCGGCCGCCAGCTCCGTCGGCCGCGGTTATGGCTATCGCTACTACGGCTACGGCTCGCGCGCAT
>DATEZA010000024.1:0-14610 GCA_035255945.1 Thermoanaerobaculia bacterium | reverse complement strand
CCTTCTTCCAGCGCGCGCATCGCCACTTCGCTGCCGCGGGTCGCGGCGGACGAGCAGATCACCACCGGAATCGGATCGGTGCGCATGATCTGGCGGAGGAACGTCATCCCGTCGACGCGCGGCATCTGCAGATCGAGCACGATCACCGACGGCCGCTGCTTCGCCATCTTGCGCTCGGCGATCACCGGATCGGCCGCGGTGTCGATGCTGAACTGCCGCGACAGCAGCGCGGTGAACGCCTGGCGCACGAGCGCCGAATCATCCACGACCAGCACGTGACTCATGCGCACTCCTTCTGCGCGTAGACGGTCGGGCCGGCGGCGCGCACGCCCTCGTGTTGGGAAAGACTCTCGGAATGTCCGAGGAAGAGGAAGCCGGATGGATCGAGCCGGTCGAGCAGGCGATCGATCACCCGGCGCTTCGACGGCGCATCGAAATAGATCAGCACATTGCGGCAGAAGATCAGATCGAAGCGGCCGATCACCGGATAGGGCTCGTGATGCAGGTTGACGCGGGCGAAGCGGATCATCGATGCGAGCTCCGGCTTCGCCGCCATCTTTCCCTCCTGCGATCCGCGGCCTTTGCACATGAACGTTTTGCGATAGACGATGGGGATCTCCTGCGCGCGCTCGATCGGCCAGATGCCGGCCGCCGCTTTCTGCAGGACTTTCGTCGACAGATCGGAGGCGAGGATCTCGACCGCCGCGCCGGGGAGATGAAACGCGAGCGACATGGCGATCGAGTACGGCTCTTCGCCGGTCGAGCAGCCGGCGCTCCAGACGCGCACGTGGCGTTTTCCGTTCGCGCGCCACGCGGGGAGGAGCTGCTGCTCGAGAAACTCGAACTGCTTCGGCTCGCGGAAGAAATGCGTTTCGTTGGTGCAGATCGCATCGAGCATGCGAACGAGCTCGTCGCGATCGCCCATCACGTGGTCGTAATAGGCGTCGAACGAGGCGATGCCGAGGAGGCGCATGCGCGGTGCGAGGCGTCCCATCAGCAGCGCGCGCTTCTGATCGGAGAGGAAGATTCCCGCCTCTTTCTGCACGAGGCTTTGAAAGAGGCGGAAATCTTTGGAGGTGAGAGAGCTCATGTGGGTCGACGCGCTTAGAAGGCGTGGAAATCGGTCATGGACCGAGCGGCTGCGGTCAGGGGCATGAGCGGGCGGGCAGGGAGGTGGGGTGCGTGACTCGATGGTGCGGCGTGCCGCGCGTCTGCCGCTCCACCAATTCTGAAAAAGCTGACGAGGTTCTGCAGTGCTTCGGCCTGGGCGGCCATTTCTTCGGCAGTCGCCGCGAGCTCTTCGGCCGCGGATGCATTGCGCTGGGTGACCTGATCGACCTGCGCGAGCGACTGGTTGATCTGGGCGACGCCGGCCGACTGTTCGTTCGATGCGGCGGCGACGTCCTGCACGAGCTCCGCGGTTTTGCGGATCGACGGGACGAGATCGGCGAGCAGCGTGCCGGAGCGATCGGCGACGCGGACGCTGTTCGATGCGAGACCGCTGATCTCGCGCGACGAGGTCTGGCTGCGCTCGGCGAGCTTGCGCACTTCGGTGGCCACGACGGCGAAGCCGCGGCCATGCTCGCCGGCGCGCGCCGCTTCGATTGCGGCGTTGAGCGCGAGGAGGTTGGTCTGATACGCGATCTCTTCGATGATGGAGATTTTTTCGGCGATCGACTTCATCGCATTGACCGTTTCACGAACGGCGGCGCCGCTCTCTTCGCAATCGCGCGAGCCTTTGGTGGCCATCGTTTCGGTCTGGCGCGAGTTGTCGGCGTTCTGCGCGATCGACGCGTTCATCTGTTCGAGGCTGGCGGTCGTTTCCTGCACGGCGGCGGCCTGCTGGCTGTTGCCGGAGGAGACGGCCTGCGCGGTGGATGAGACCTGGCCCGCAGCGGTGGCGAGCGAGCTCGCGGCGGAGCGGACTTCGCCGATGATCTCGACGAGGCGGGAGATCATGCGCGCGAGCGCCTGGCCGAGGACATCACGGTCGGAGCGCATGGTGACGTTGACGCCGAGCTCGCCGGCGGCGATGCTCGATGCGGCGCCGACCATCTTCGCGTTCGCGTCGATCATCTTCTGCATCGACATGAGCAGCTGCGCGGTCTCGTCTTTCCCACGGATCTTGATGGTCTGTTCCGAATCACCCTCGGCGAGTCTTTCCGCGATCTCGACGGCGGTGAGGATCGGCGTGGTGATGCTGCGGGTGATGGCGACGGCGATCATCAGCGCGATCACCAGCGCGAGTGCGGTGACGATGCCGGTGATCATTCGCGCGTTTTTCTCGACGTCGACGATGACTTTCTTCTTGTCCTGCATCCGCTTGACGGAGTTGTCGTCGAGTGTCTGCGCCGCTTCTTCCACTTCGCGGATGTGGTCTTTGACCGGCATGATCGCGGCGTTCGCGCCTGCGGCGCTCCTGATCCTGCCGTCGGAGATGTCCTTTGCAATCGCCTGCAGGGCAGGGGCGTAGATGCCGACGTTGGTGCGGATCTGGTTGATGACCGCGCGCTCCTGTTCGTCTTTGACCAGCTGTTCGAGCGTGGCGAGTTTCTGGTCGAGCGTGCGGCGCGCGTTCTCCCATTTGGCGAAGTAGTCGGTCTCTTTCTGTTTGTCGCCGATGTTGAGGAAGAGGTCTTTCTCGAAGCGGCGGAGGTCGAGCACGGCGATGTGCAGATCGTTCGACGCGCTGTTGATGGCAAAGTCGACGTTCAGCACCTGCTCCGCGGTGTCGACGGACGAGGTGAGGGCCCACTGGCCCGCGCCGGCGACGACGAGGACGAAGGCGAGGAGGATGAAGAAGCCGGCGAAGAGCCGCTTGCCGATGGTGATCGATTGAAGCATTGAACTAGTCCTTTCAGGCGGTGTAGGACAAGCTCTCAGCTTGTCCGCTCGACATGGACAAGCTGAGAGCTTGTCCTACATCGATGGGCGAAAGAATGCGGTCGAGATCGAGAATCAGCACGAGTCTTCCCTCGAGCTTTCCCATCCCGGTGAGGAAATCGACGCGAACGTTGGTGCCGAACGACGGGGGCGGTTCGATGGCGTCTTCGGGTATGTCGACGACGCTGGACACGGCATCGGCGAGCAGGCCGACGACGAGCATTGCGTCGTCATTCCTGGTCTCCGCGACGATCACGCACGTGGTGCGCGTGGCCGCGGTGTCGCCATGTCCGAATTTAGCGGCGAGATCGATGACCGGCAGCACGGTGCCGCGCAGGTTGAGCACGCCGCGGACATGCGCGGGTGTGGCCGGCACGCGCGTGACGGTGTCGTACTCGATGATCTCTTTCACGCGGAGGATGCCGACGGCGTACTCCTCCCCGCGGATGAAGAATGTGAGGTATTGATTCATACGGTCTGCTCCACTGATGCCGCCTTAACGACGGCGCGATCAAAAATTGCCCGCACATCGAGGATCAGGGCGACGCGTCCGCTGCCGAGGATCGATGAGCCGGCGATGCCGGGGACTTCGGCGAAGTAATCGCCGAGAGGTTTGATGACGGCTTGACTGGCGCCGTGCAGCTCGTCGATGACGAGGCCGCCCTTCATCCCGTCGTGCTGGACGACGAGGACGTTTTCGCGCGCCGGTGCATCGCCTTCGATCGCGAAGAGCGAACGGAGACGGACGTAGGGGACGATCTCGTCGCGGAGGAGCAGGACGCCGGTTCCCGGGGGAGCGGTGGTGCGCTGATCGTCCCGCCCATCCGCACAGGTCCCTCGACTACGCTCGGGATGACCGGGGGCGGGCAGTTCTACGCATTCGAGAACGTTGGCCATCGGCACGATCCACGTCTCGCCGGCGGCGCTGACGGCGAAACCGTCGATGACCGCGAGGGTGAGCGGGAGGCGGATGGTGAAGGTGGTGCCGAGGCCCGGCTTACTGTCGATGCGGATCGTGCCGCGCAGCGATTCGATGCCGCGCCGTACCACGTCCATGCCGACGCCGCGGCCGGAGAGATCGGTGACTTCATCCGTGGTGGAGAAGCCCGACTCGAAGATGACCTGATCGTTTGCTTCGAGGCCGAGGCGCTGGGCGCGCGCGGCGATCGCATCGCGATCGAGTCCGGCGCCGTCGTCGGAGACGCAGATGATCACGTGGCCCGCTTCGTGGCGCGCTTCGAGCGTGATCGTGCCGGCGGGCGCTTTGCCCGCGAGCGTGCGCTCGGCCGAAGGCTCGAGGCCGTGATCGATCGCGTTGCGGATCATGTGCGTGAGCGGATCGCGCAGCATCTCGACGGCGGTGGTGTCGATCTCGACGTCGTCACCGATGGTGATGAGCCGCGCGTTTTTGCCGTGCCCGGAGGCGAGGTCGCGCACGGTGCGCGCGTACTGCCGGAAGAGCGGGCCGACCGGCACCATGCGGGCTCGCATGATGAGCTCCTGCAGCTCGCCGTGGAGGAAGTCGAGCTCGCGCTCGGTCTCGATGAGGTCGTCGGTGTTGCCGAGGACGAGCAGCTGCTGCACGCGTCCGCGGGCGATCGAGATCTCGCCGGAGAGGTTGAGCATGCGGTTGAGACGATCGGCCGAGACGCGCAGTGAGCGCCGGTGCGCGGTGGGCGCCTGGCCGTTCGCAGCGGAGGCAATTGGCGCGAGTCCGCCGGCCAGCTGGCGCTTGAGCGTGTCGATGCCGCCGAGGAGCAGGGTCACCATCGCGCGGTCGACCTCGAGGTCGGTGCCGTCGATGCGCTCCAGCATGTCTTCGTATGCATGCGCGAACGCGGTGAGCGTGGTGAGGCCGACGCACGACGCGTTGCCTTTCAGCGTGTGCGCATAACGGAGGAGATCGCGGCGCAACTCGGCATCGAGCGGCGTGGTCTCGAGCGCCAGGAGTCCGGACTCCAGCGCCGCGATCTCCTCCGTCGCCTCATCGGCGAAGGTGGCGAGCAGGTCGTCCCTGTCGAAGTCGAGGTTCAGATCGGTGTCTGCCATGCATTACCTTCGTCCGTATGGAAGCGGAGCTTGCGTCCCCGGTCGCCGCCGACATTCGTGTCGGCGATGTCGATGCCGCGGAGCGCGAGGAAGTCGATTGCGAGTTGGATGTTTTTCTGCCCGAGGTGCTGCGTCGTTCTCATCTGCTCGAACATGCAGCTGCCGCCGAAGACGTGGGCGCGGATGAACGGCTTCTTTGCGCCGGCGGAGAGCATGCGGTCGAGCAGGTCCTGCATGGCGAAGTTTCCGAAGCGCGGAGACTGCGTGCCGCTGCCGGCGAGCTGGGGGAGCATGAAGTGATTCATGCCGCCGACGCGGGTGCGGACGTCGAACAGGCAGACGGAGACGCACGAGCCGAGGATCGTGGTGATGACCGTCGGCGTCGGCGTGACGTGCAGCTGTCCGGGCTGCAGGTACTTCGCCACGCGAACGACCGGTTGGGGCATTGCGCTCACACCGTCACCGTTGCCGAAGCGAGCTGCGTGCAGAAGAGCGCGGTGGCGCCGTGCGAGGCGATGAGATCGAACAGCTCGAAGTCCACCGGCTCGAGTTTTTCCTTCTGCGCGAGCAGCGACCAGATGCCGATCGCGCCGATGACGCGGTCGTCGAGCTTGAGCGGAATGCACGCGGTGAGTCCTTCTTCGGGTCCCATCGGCTGCATGGCCGACTGTCCGTTGACGAAGCGCTCGCCGGTGACGGTGACCAGTCCGATGATGCCGGAGTGGAGGTCGAGCGGAATGCTGCTCCACGCCTTCGTGTCGATGCCGAACGAATCGGCGAGCTTCAGCTGCTCGTTTTCGCGGTCGACTTCCCAGATCGCGAGCTGCTCGGAGCCGATCAGATTGATGATGATCTCTTTGATCGCATCGAGGACGCGCTGGCGGTCGAGCGTGCCGTGCAGCTGATAGCTCGCGACGTAGAGGTTCGCCAGGTTCGTGTTCTGCTGCTCGACCTCGACGTAGCGCGCCGACGTGCGGCGGCTCTCTTCCTGGATGTCCGCGAGCAGCCCGTGCAGGCGGTTGTTTTCATCGAGCAGCGACTGCACGTACTCGCGCGCGTCGTTGACGATTTTGGCGATGTAGGGGCGGATCGGTTCGTTGTTGTTGGTCATGATTACGCCGCGTCGTTTTCGAGAATGTTCTGAAGTTTCGTCAGCAGCTCGAGGCCGTTGATCGGTTTGGTCACGTAGTCGGTGCAGCCGTTGCGGAAGGCGGTCTCGATGTTGGTCTCCTCGCCGCGCGTGGTGACCATCACGATCGGAATGTTCGCGGTCTCGGGCGTGGCGCGGATGGCGGCGCAGGCGGAGAGGCCGTCGAGGTTCGGCATCATCACGTCGAGGAGGATGATGTCGGGCAGCTCGGTGCGCGCTTTGGCTACGGCTTCCACGCCGTCGCGAGCGGTGACGATGTCGTACGGTCCTTTGGCCAGGATCATCTTCTCCATGAGCAGGACCGTGTTGGAGTCGTCGACGAGAAGCACTTTCTTTTTCATGAGGGAATCCTTTCGAGATTGATGGCGGAGGCGGGCTTGCTCTGTCCGAAGAGCCATCCCTGAACTTTGTCGATGCCGAGGGAGAGGATTGTTTCGAGTTCGTGCTGCTCCTCGACGCCCTCCGCGATGGGAATCGCGGCGCATGACTGCGCGAGAGTGACGATCGAACGGAGGACGGCGAGGCGGTAGGGATCGGTGCTGCAGCCGCTGACGATGTAGCGGTCGATCTTCAGATGATCGGGACGGCAGTCGACGATCATGCGGTAGTTCGATGCGGCGACGCCGAGGTCGTCGAGCGCGATGCGGATGCCGGCGGCGCGGAGCTCGTCGAGCGTGGTGCGCAGGATGTCCATCGACCACGGCGCGCGATGCTCGACGATCTCCAGCATCAGGCGTTCCGGCGCGATGTCGTGCGCTTTGGCGAGCGCGAGAAAGGTCTCGGCGAACTGCTCGACGTTGGTCATGGTCGAGCCGTGCAGGTTGATGGAGATCGACGGCTTGCCGGGCAGCAGCTCCGCGGCGGTGAGCACTTCGGCGATGCAGATCAGATCGATCTCCGCTTCGACCGACTTGCGGCGCGCGTACTCGAAGAGGACGTCGGGCCGCTCCATGCTCGTGCCTTTCGGGCCGCGAGCGAGGGCTTCGTACGCGTAGAGCTGCGGGCCGTGACTGTTGACGGTCATGATCGGCTGGAACTCGACGCGGATGGCACCCGGCGCGCGGAGCTGATCGAGGAGGCTGAGCTTCAATGGACACCTCCGCGAGTGATCTCGGTGGCCAGACGGGCGATGTCGGCGAGCGGCCGCGGCTTGTGCATGAAGGCATGCGCGCCGCGCCGGTAGGCTTCGCGCTCGCTGTACTCGGAGCCGTGCGCGGTCAGCAGGATCACGCGCGCCCTCGGGCAGTTCCAGCGGAGGTAGCGCAGGATCTCCAGTCCCTCGGATCCGACGCTGCCGGTCAGCGAGAGGTCGGCGATGACCAGGCTGTATTCGGTGTAGGTCGCCAGTGCCTCGGCTTCTTCGAGCTCACGCGCGCGGTCGACCATGTAGCCGAGGCGGCGGAAGTAGCGCTCGAGAGCCCGGGAGATCGTCTCTTCGTCGTCGATAACCAGTAAGCGTCGGTTGTTCACGGGCTCGTCTTAGAGCAACCGGGCTGCCACATCGGCCAACTTTGTAAGTGGCTTTAAATCAGAGGTTTACTATTTTCAGCAGGAAGGCGTGAAGGGTGGCCGTGCTAATTTTAATGTGCTGATTTCTAAAATTAGAACGAGAGAGATAGAGAGACAGAGAGATAAAGGAGAGGCGGCCGCTCTATCTCTTTATTTCTCTATCTCTCAGTTTCTCTGTCTCCCTATCCCCGAATCTTCGCAATCTCGATCCCGTGTTTGCGCGCTTTGTAATAGACGGCGCTGCGTGAGACGCCGAGGCGGGCGGCGACGCGGTCGATGGCGCCGTTCTCTTCGCGCAGCACTTCTTCCATGTACTCCTTCTCCACTTCATCGAGAGTGCCGCTGCGGCGGACGGAGATCATCGCCGGCTGCGATGCGGACATGTTGTCGCTCGGCATGACGAGCATCGATGCGTCGAGTTGCGAAGCCTCGGTGCGCAGCAGCGCGCGCTCGAGGACGTTGCGCAATTCGCGGATGTTGCCCGGCCAGTCGTAGCGGCTGAGAACGCGCTGGGCGTCGTCGGAGAGTGTGATCGGCTGGCGGCCGAGGTCGCGCGCGAGGCGGCCGAGGATGCGCGCGGCGATGGTGGGGATATCGCCGCGGCGCTCGCGCAGCGGCGGGACGAAGAGCTCCAGAGTGCTGATGCGGTAGTAGAGGTCCTGGCGGAATCGATGCTGCTCGACGAGCGTGCGGAAGTCGCGATGCGTCGCCGCGATGAGGCGCACGTCGACGGTGCGGTCCTTCACGTCGCCCAGTCTGCGGAAGCGTTTTTCTTCGAGCACTTTCAGCAGACTCGCCTGCACCTGCGAGTCCATGTCGCCGATCTCGTCGAGGAACACGGTGCCGCGATGCGCGATCTCGAGCAGGCCCTGCTTCGCCGTGATGGCACCGGTGAACGCGCCTTTCTCGTGTCCGAATAATTCGGTCTCCAGGAACTCGCGCGAGATGCCGGCGCAATTGAGATCGACGAATGCTTCGTCCGCGCGGCGGCTGTTGCTGTGGATCCAGTGCGCGAGCACGGTCTTGCCGGTGCCGGTCTCGCCGTGAACCAGCACGGGGCTGTCGGTGCGCAGGACTGCCTGCGCTTTCTCGCGCAGCTCGACGATCGAGTCGCTGCTGCCGAGGAACGGATCGATCGGCTGCCGCGCGCCGGTCGCCTGCGCGGTGCTTGCGGCCACCTGGCGCTGATTGCGCCGGTTTTCGAGCACGCGATTAATCACCATCAGCAGCGCGTCGAGCTCCACCGGCTTGGTGAAGAACTGCTCCGCGCCGAGCTTCACCGCTTCGACCGCGTTGTCGATCGATGCGTATGCGGTGAGGACGATGATCGGCGAGTCGCTGATCGAGCGGAAGTCGGGGAGGAGATCGAGCGCGTTGCCGTCGGGGAGGCGGAAGTCGAGGATGGCGATGTCGGGACCGAAGGCGCGGAACTTCACCTTGGCCGAGGCGCAGTCATCCGCCTCTTCGACGTCGAAACCTTTCGACGTGAGGAAGCGACGGACGGCAAACCGCGGAACCGACTCGTCATCGATGAGGAGAACGCGTGGACGGAGCAATGTCGTTTGTCCACATTCTAAGGCCAGGCGCGTTGCGCCGCCCGCAGCCGGGAACGCGAGGACTCGGAATCCGCGCCGCAAGGCGGAGCAACTCACGCTGCCGGCCGGGCCGGCTAGTGCGGCAGCATCTTCAGGGTCCGCAATAACTCGCTCGTAACGGGGTCGTAAACGGCACCTGCCAGGAACACGACGTTGAAAATCGCGAGCTCGATCGCGGCATTGATCGCGATCAGTGCCGTAATCCACCGGTTGCTTCGGATTTCGCTGACAACGAACGAGGCGGCGACGATCCGCACGAGCGCGTCGGCTTCGATGATGTAGCGCACGTTCTTCGACGACAGCAGTCCGTGCACGACGAAGATGCCGGCGAGCAGCGCGAGGAGGTGCCGTTCGTTTTTCGTCGCGTTGCGCAGGCGGCCGATCGCGGCGATCGCGAGGAGCATCACGACCGGTGCGAGTGCGATGAGGTCGATGAGCAATCGATGCGGCGCGCCGTTCTGGTACTGCTCCGGATATTCGGCGCCGATGGTGGAGGTGGTGAGGTGCGCGATGGTGAAGAAGGCGCGGACATCGTGCGCGAGCGCGCAGAAGATCGCGAAGTAAAGGAGTCCCGGCAGCGCCCACGCGATCAATGTCCGCAGATCGATGGTGCGCGTGCGCAGCCACCAGAAGCCGAGGAGCAGCGGATAGACGAGGAGGAATTGTTCCTTTGCGCCGAAGGTGAGCGTGGCGAAGACGACCCAGGGGACAAGCTGGAGAGCTTGTCGTACACGACAAGCTCTCAGCTTGTCGGTATACCAGAGAAGTGACGCGATCGTAGCCAGCACCAGCGCGCCGAAGAATTCGTCGGCGAGCGCGCGGCGCCCGAGCGCCAGTTGCAGCGGCGAGGTGGCAGCGAACGCCGCGGCGATGAGCGCGATCCGATCGTCAAAAAGCTCGCGCGCGATGTGCCACGTCAGCGCGACGGTGGCGATGCCGGCGAGCATCGACACGGTCGCCAGCACGCGATACGTGCATTCACCCGCGATGCTCGATGCGATCGCGGTCGTCCCGATCCAGGACCAACGCAATGGACTGGGAAACAGCCACATGTCGCGATCGCCGATGTAGGTCCGGACGAGATCGGCGTATTGGCCGATTCCGCCGCTCCAAAGCCGCTGCGCGTAATCGAAGTACGTTCCTTCATCCGCCTCCGTCATGAACTGCACGATGTTGTTGAAATAGAGGCGGATAGCCGCGGAAAACGCGAGCACGACGGCGAAGGCGAGCGCCCTCTTATGATGCGTTTCGTCCAAACACTTCCCCCGACGAGACTCTGATGAAGAAGCGGACCGCATGGTGGCGATCGCGCTCACCCTATTCTGGCTCACCGCGCCGGTGATGCAGGCAGGTTTTGCCAGAACGGACCTGTGAGCGGCGGCGAAAGCGCTGAACGATTGCGTCAACGACTGGAGCGCCTGGAGAAGATCCTGCTCGATAATTCGCAGCAGTGAACCGCACGACATTTCTTTTTGCCTGCGCCGCCGCAATCGCGCTGATCGCGGCGGCGTACGCCAACTCGCTCGACAACTCCTTCCACTTCGACGACGCGCACGTCATCACCACGAACGTCTACCTGCGCTCGCTGCACAACATCCCGCTCTTCTTCAAAGACGCACACACGTTCAGCAGCCTGCCGCAGAACTCGACGTACCGTCCGCTGGTCACGCTGTCCCTCGCGCTCGATTACGCGATGGGGCACGGTCTCGCACCGCGCATGTTTCACATCACGCAGATCGTGCTGATGCTGATCACCGGCGCGCTGCTGGTGGTCTTCTTCACGCCGCTCACCGACCGCTGGATCGCGCTTTTCTGCGCGGCGCTGTTCTGCATCCACACCGCGAACACGGAGACGATGAACCTGATCTCCGCGCGCTCGGAGCTGCTGTCGACGATCGGACTGCTCGCGACGTTCATCCTCTATCAACGCTCGCCGTTCGCGCGCCGGACGCTGCTCTATCTGATTCCGCTCGCGATCGGTGCGCTGGCCAAAGCGCCGCTGGTGGTGTTCGCGCCGCTGCTGTATGTCTACGCGATCTACATCGAGCGCCGGCCGCGGCGCGACGCGCTGCGCGTGTCGGCTCCGCCGCTCATCGTCGGCATCGTGCTCCTCATCTTCCTCAACTCGATGAACGCGCCGGAATGGGTGGGCGGCGGCGGCTCGCAATATCACTACGTCATCACGCAGCCGTTCATCTGGCTGCACTACTTCCGTCTTTTCTTTTTCCCGATCGGACTCACCGCCGATACGGACATGGGCGCATTCGCGCACTGGTACGACACGCGCGCGATCGCGGGATACGCATTCGTCGCGCTGCTGATCTGGGCGATTCGCAAAACGAAATCGGGACCGGTGGCGTTCGGGCTGTCGTGGTTTGCCATCGCATTGATTCCGACATCGATCTTTCCGCTCGCCGAAGTGGCGAACGAGCATCGGATCTTCTTCGCATACATCGGACTGGTGCTCGCGGTGACCTGCTGGGCGATCGATTTCCTGCGCGACGTGCCGCAGGATGCGGTCGCCGGACTCGCGACGCTGATCCTCATCGCGCACGCCGCAGGCACGCATGCGCGCAACGAGACGTGGAGGACCGAGACGTCGCTGTGGGCCGACGTCGTCGACAAGAGTCCGGCGAACGGACGGGCGTGGATGAATTTCGGGCTCACGCAGATGGGGCGCGGCGATTACGCCGGCACGAAGGTGAGCTTCGATCACGCCGCGATGTACGTCCCGAACTACTCCACCCTCGAGATCAACGAGGGCATCAACACCGCCGCCCTCGGCGATCAGATCGAAGCGGAGCGGCACTTCAAGCGGGCGCTCAGTCTGAATGCGGATACGAACTCGCACTTCTTCTACGCGCGCTGGCTCGTGCAGCACGGACGCGCACCGGAAGCGATTCCGCACGTGCGCGAAGCGCTGCGATTCAGTCCCGCGTTCGGCGACGCGCGCTCGTTGCTGCTGCGGCTCGAAGCGGCGGCGGCATCGCCGGAGCTCGCGTCGCTGCAGGCCGAAACACTTGCCATCAATCCGGATGACCACACGCTCGCGACGTACGCGAGCTACGACGCAGCATTCAACGCCGGCGTGCAGGCGATTCAGAAAAAGGACTGGCTCGCCGCGGCACGCGCAAATCGCGAGGCATTGCGGTACAACCCGGCATCAGCCGGCGCACAACAGAACCTCGCGCTTTCTTTGCATCAACTTGGATTCAACTCATGAATTTTTCTGAACTCGGACTTCGCGACTCACTTCTCACCACGATCTCCTCGCTCGGCTACGAAGTACCGACGCCGATCCAGGAGCGCACGATTCCGATCCTGCTCGCAGGACGCGATCTGATCGGACAGGCACAGACCGGCACCGGCAAGACCGCCGCATTCGCGCTGCCGATCCTGGAAAAAATCGATCCGGCCGCGCGCCCGACGCAGGCGCTCGTGCTCACGCCGACGCGCGAGCTGGCGATGCAGGTCGCCGAAGCGCTGCATACGTATGCGCATTCGATACAGGGATTGAGCGTGCTGCCGGTGTATGGCGGCGCGCCGATCGTGCATCAGCTCAAGCGGCTCGAGCGCGGCGTGCACATCGTGGTCGGCACGCCGGGCCGCATCATCGATCACCTCGAGCGCAAGAGCCTGCGACTCGATTCCATCCGCATGGTCGTACTCGACGAAGCGGACGAGATGCTGAAGATGGGGTTCATCGACGACGTCGAGCGGATCCTCGGCGAGATGCCGCCGACCCGGCAGATCGCACTCTTCTCCGCGACGATGCCGCCCGAGGTGTTGCGCATCGCGCAGAAGCACATGCCGGATGCGGAGCGCGTGTCGATCGAGCACAAGGCGCACACGACGCCGGCCATCGATCAGCGATTCCTGAATGTGTCCGAGGGACAGAAGCTCGATGCGCTGACGCAGATCCTCGAGCTCGAGGAGAACGATGCGACGCTGATTTTCCGCCGCACGAAAAACGGCGCGGCGGAGCTGGCGGAGCGGCTCGAAGCGCGCGGATTCGGGGCGGTGGCGATGCATGGCGACATGAAGCAGACGGAGCGCGAGAGCGTGATCCGGCGATTGCGCGCGGGTGCAATCGAGATCGTGGTGGCGACGGATGTCGCGGCCCGCGGACTCGATGTCGAGCAGATCACGCACGTCGTCAACTACGACATTCCGTACGACGTCGAGGCGTACGTGCATCGCATCGGACGCACCGGACGCGCGGGCCGCAGCGGCATGGCGACGCTGTTCATCACGCCGCGCGAGCGGAAGATGATGCGCGAGATCGAGCGCTACACCGGCATGCCGATCAAGCCGATGCGGATGCCGACGCAGGCGGATGTCGCGGCGCGGCGGGTGAGTCAGCTGAAGGACACCATCCGGAAGAATCTGTCCGAGGGCGATCTGGATCTGTATCTCGAACTGGTGGAGCAGCTGGTGGAGGAAGGGCCGCACGACATGGCGGAGGTTGCGGCCGCGGCGGCGAGGTTGGCGTCGTCGGCAAAGCCGATTGTGGAGCCGCCGTCCGAGCCGCTTCCCAGTGTGGCGCCGGCGACTCGCCGGCGAGAAACCGCCGCCGAGTCGGCGGCGCCACACCAGCAGCAGGTCGCCAAGCCAATTCCCAGTGTGGCGCCACACCAGCAGCAGGTAGCCAAAACGAAATTAAGCATGGGGGTCGGCAAGCGCGACGGGATCCGTCCGGCCGACGTCGTCGGCTCAATCGCG
The DNA here is from genome assembly GCA_035255945.1 of Thermoanaerobaculia bacterium. GTDB lineage: Bacteria > Acidobacteriota > Thermoanaerobaculia > Gp7-AA8 > Gp7-AA8 > JAJPHC01. The sequence goes on along the minus strand of DATEZA010000024.1, from coordinate 702 downwards.
AATGAAGCCAACGTCCCGGGCCGCGACATCGGCCCGATCGAGATTCGCGACGACATCACGTTCGTGATGATTCCCGATCGTTACGTCGAGCAGGTATTGCAGAAAGTCGGACGGAAGCGTTTTCGCGGACGCGCGCTGAACGTACGCGTGGCAGGCAGTGAGGGGCCGGCGACGCCGAGGCGTCCGCCGTTCGACAAGTTCATGAACAAGAAACGGCGGAAATGAAATACGCGTTGATCGCGGCGGTGTCGATCGCGGGAGTGACGGCGATCGGACGATTTTTCGCCGTCGCGCCGAACACGGTCGGCTTCCTGTACCTGATCGCGGTACTGCTGTTGTCGGTCAGCGGCGGATTGCTGATCGGCACGCTGTCGTCGATCGTCGCCGCGCTCTGCTACAACTTTTTCTTCTTCCCGCCGCTCTACACGCTGAACATCGAGAAGCCGGAGAACTGGTATTCGCTCGCCGCGTTTTTCATCGCGGCGGTGATCGGCAGCCGGCTCGTCGCGGCGGCGCATCTGCAGGCGGTGCGGGAGTCGGAAGCGCTGAAGACGTCGCTGCTGCGCGCGATCTCGCACGACTTGACGACGCCGATCACCGCGATGTCGATCCGCACCGAATCGATCCGCCGCCGCGCGGGCGCGGACAGCGATCTGCTCGACGACGTGACGGCGATCGCGGAGGAAACGTCGCGGCTGCGGC
>DATEZA010000023.1:0-2567 GCA_035255945.1 Thermoanaerobaculia bacterium | reverse complement strand
GGTGCGCATCCGCGGCGACTGGCGCGCGACGCACTACATGGTCACGGAGCTGATCGAAGGGCAGACGCTGCGCGAGCTGATGGGCAAAGAGACCGACGGCCGCAAGCTCGTCGAGCACATGGCGCAGGTCGCGGACGCATTGCAGAAAGCGCACACCGCCGGCGTCGTGCATCGCGATCTCAAGCCGGAGAACATCATGGTCTCCGCCGACGGTTACGCGAAGGTGCTCGACTTCGGCCTGGCGAAATTCGTCGGGACGTGGCTCAACACCAGCGAAGACGACAAGAACCCCACCGAAAAATTTCAGACGCAGGCAGGCATCGTCATCGGCACGCTCGGCTACATGTCGCCGGAGCAGGTGCAGGGACGGCCGCTCGATCACCGCTCCGACATCTTCTCGTTCGGCTGCATCCTCTACGAAGTGCTCTCCGGCAAGCGCGCGTTCGAAGCGGACGGCGTCGTCGATACGCTCCATCACATCCTGCACTCGCCGCCGCCGTCGCTGCCGGCGCAGATCACGCTCGAGCTGCGGCGCGTCGTCGACCGGTGTCTGGCGAAAGAAGTCGAGAGCCGGTACGACTCGATGCGCAGCGTCGCCGCGGCGATTCGTGAAGCGTTGAAGGACTACGACGGGCTGACGCGGCCGCCGCGCAAGACCGGCCGGGTGGTGTCGAGCCGCTCCTCGCGCATCAAGTCGCTCGCCGTCATGCCGTTCGCGAATGCGACGAACGATCCGGAGATGGAGTACCTCAGCGACGGCATCACCGAAAGCGTGATCCACTCGATGTCGCGCGTCGGCAAGCGGCTGCGCGTGATGGCGCGCAGCACGGTCTTCGCGTACAAGGGCAAATCGCCGACGCCGCAACAGCTCGCGGGAGAGCTCGGCGTCACGTCGATCGTCACCGGACACGTGCAGCGGCACGGCCCGAACCTCATCATCAACATCGAGCTGGTGAGCACGCGCGACGGCTCGCAGATTTGGGGCAATCGCTTCCGCACGCCGTTCTCCGACATCTTCGACGTGCAGGAACAGATCGCGTCGGAGATCAGCGATCAGCTCCGCTTGCAGCTCACGTCGCAGGAAAAGAAACGCCTCGCGCAGCCCGCGACGAAAAAGAGCGAGGCGTACGAGCTCTATCTCAAGGGCCGCTATCACTGGAACAAGCGGACCAGCGAAGGGATCGAGCGCGCCATTCAGGACTTCGAGAAAGCGATCGCCATCGATCCGACGTACGCGCTCGCGCATGCCGGACTGGCCGACTGCTACGCGATTCTCAGCGGCCGCTATCTCGCGCCGCCGGCCGAGGGCTACGCGCGCGCGGAGAAGCAGGCGCGGCGCGCCGCGGAGCTCGATCAGCTGCTCGCCGAGCCGCACGCCACCATCGGTCTCGCCGCATTCGTCTACAAGTGGGACTGGATGGAAGCGGACCGCGAGCTGCGCCGCGCGATCACGCTTGACAGCTCGTACGCAACCGCGCATCAGTGGTACTCGATCTTCCTCAATTGCATGGACAAGAAGGATGCGGCGATCGCGTCGGCGCGCATGGCGGCGGAGCTCGAACCGCTGTCGCTCCTGATCAACGTGAACTACGCCGATGTCCTCTACTACGCGGAGCGCTACGACGAAGCGCTCGCGTACGTGCGCAAGACGCTGGAGGTCGAGAACTACTTCCTCGCGCATCTGCTGATCTGCCGCATTTACGCGGCGAAGGAGATGTATGCCGAGGCGCTCGAGTCGGTGGAGACGGCAATCCGGATGGAGGGGCGTTATCCGGAGCTCGTCGCCGCACTCGGCTATGTCTACGGAATGATGGGCCAGAACAAAAAGGCGCGCGAGATTCTGGATGAGTTGAAGTCGATCGCCGAAAAAGAATTCGTCGCCCCCGCGTTCCTCGCCGAAGTCTGCCTCGCCCTCGGCGATTACGACAAAGCACTCGAATATTGCGAGGAGTTCTTCCACATGCGCGGCGAGCTCGCCGAGCTGCTCGTCGGTCCGCGCTTTGCGCCGCTGCGCCGCGACCACCGCTTCGCGCAGATGCTCGCGCGGGTCGGATTTCCGGACCGATCAGTGCTCAACTCGCCGGCGTTTCAACCGACCGCGACGCTCTGATTACTCGGTGTCATCCCGAGCGAAGTCGAGGGATCCCCTTCCGACGGAGCGGGTCGCGTGCTTCGGAAGGGGATCCCTCGACTTCGCTCGGGATGACACCGGGCTATTCGTAGCGCAGCGCTTCGATCGGATCGAGCTTCGCCGCACGCGTCGCGGGATACACACCTGACAGCCATCCGACCGACGCCGACACTCCCGTCGCGAGCACGATCGACCATGCGCTGACCACCGTCGGCCAGCCGGCGAATGCAGCGACGAATCCCGCGAGGGCGATGCCGATCGCGATGCCCATCGCGCCGCCGATGATGCTGATCGCGAACGACTCGATGATGAACAGGTTGCGGATGTCGCGTGCCTTCGCGCCGACCGCGCGGCGAATGCCGATCTCGCGCGTCCGCTCGAGCACCGACGCAAGCATGATGTTCATGATGCCGATGCCGCCCACGAGCAGCGAGAT
>DATEZA010000022.1:0-39847 GCA_035255945.1 Thermoanaerobaculia bacterium | reverse complement strand
CGGCAGCTCTCGCTCGGCGGCTACATCCCCGGCGTGACCAAGGCGAGCTGGTAAGCAGGACTACAGGACAGGAGCAACGAGAATGTCGATGACAGACCCGATCGCGGACATGCTTACCCGCATCCGCAACGGAATCCAGTCGCACCATGACCGCGTCGATCTCCCCACTTCGAAGCTGAAGGTGGAAGTCGCACGCATCCTCAAGAACGAGGGATTCATCAGCAATTACAAGCTGGTCGAGAGCGACGGCAAGCAGGGAACGCTCCGCGTGTACCTGAAGTACGCCTCAGACGGCGAGCCGGTGATCCACGGAATCGAGCGCGTCTCGCGTCCGGGCCGCCGCGTCTACCGGAACAAGCAGGAGATTCCTCGCGTGCTCGGTGGACTGGGCCTCGCCATCATGTCGACCTCCAAGGGCGTCCTCGCCGGACACGAAGCCGTGAAGAACGGCGTCGGCGGCGAAGTCCTCTGCCAGGTCTGGTAAGGAGAGATCCGCATGTCGCGTATTGGTAGGAAAGAGATCCCGCTCCCGAAAGGGGTGGATGTGAAGCACGACGGCAACGCTGTCACGGTCAAGGGGCCGAAGGGCTCGTTGACCACCGCGCTGGTGCCGGGCATCGGTGTGAAGGTGGAGAACAACGTTCTCGCGTTCACGCGCTCGGATGACGAGGGGAAGACCCGCGCCTTCCACGGCCTGATGCGCGCGCTCGTGGCGAACAACGTTCGCGGCGTGACGGAAGGTTTCAAGCGCGAGCTCGACATCATCGGCGTCGGTTACCGCGCCGAGGTGAAGGGACGGGAGGTGGTGTTCTCGCTCGGCTACTCGCATCCGGTGCGCTTCGCGATTCCGGAAGGGATCGACATCGCCATCGATGCGAAGACCGGCCACATCACCATCACCGGGATCGACAAGCAGAAGGTCGGTCAGACGGCGGCCGAGATTCGTTCGCTGCGCGAGCCCGATCCGTACAAAGGCAAGGGCATCAAGTACAGCGACGAAGTCATCCGTCGCAAGGCCGGCAAGGCTGCGGGCAAATAAGCAGAGGACAACATGGATCGCGCAAAGCACAGAGTTGAAGCAAGAACCCGGATTCGCGAGCGGATCCGGCGCAAGATCAAGGGAACCGAAGAGCGTCCGCGCCTGGCCGTCTTCAAGAGCCTCAAGCACATCTACGTGCAGGTGATCGACGACGCCACCGGCAAGACGCTGTTCTCGGCGTCGACCCGTGAGAAAGATGCGAGCGCCAAGGGCGCGAACGCAGCGTCGGCCAAGGCCGTCGGTGTGGCAATCGCGAAGAAGGCGAAGGACAAAGGCATCACCCGCGTGATCTTCGATCGCGGCGGGTACCTCTATCACGGCAACATCAAGGCGCTCGCGGATGCGGCGCGCGAAAACGGTCTGGAATTCTAGGAGACTTCATGCAGCGTCCAATGCAGCGTCAGGGACAGGGCGGACCTCGCGGCGATCGCCGTGATGCGGATCGGTCCGAGAGCGGGATGATCGACAAGGTCGTCCACATCAACCGCGTGACGAAGGTCGTCAAGGGCGGCAAGAACTTCAGCTTCAGCGCGCTGGTCGTCGTCGGCGATGGCAAGGGCAAGGTCGGCTTCGGATCGGGCAAGGCGAAGGAAGTGCCGGCCGCGATCAAAAAGGGAATCGAGATCGCGAAGAAGAACATGATCGAGATCTCGACCTCCGGCACGACCATCCCGCACGCGGTGCTCGGTCACTACGGCGCGGGCAAGGTTCTGCTCAAGCCTGCGTCGGAAGGCACGGGCGTCATCGCCGGTGGTCCGGTGCGCGCGATTCTCGAGTCGGCCGGGATTCAGAACATCCTGACCAAGTCGCTCGGAACGGCGAACCCGCACAACGTGGTGAAGGCGACGTTCGAAGCGCTCAAGCAGCTCCGCAGCGAAGAGGAGTACAAGTCGCTGCGCGGCAATGGCGAGACGGCGGAGGGCGAGGCATGAACAAGGCCCCGAAGAAGATCAAAGTCCGCCAGATTCGCAGCGGCATCGGTTGCCCGATCGAGATGCGCGAGACGCTCAAAGCTCTCGGTCTCGGAAAGATGCACCGGGTGGCCGAGCGCGCCGATACGAAGGAAGTACGCGGGATGATCGCCAAGATCCCGCATCTCGTCGAAGTCGTCGAGTAAAACGAGGTCAAACATGGAACTGAGCAATCTGAAACCGAAAAAGGGCGCCCGCCACGTGAAGAAGCGCGTGGGCCGCGGACCCGGCTCGGGACACGGCAAGACCGCCGCCCGCGGTGAAAAGGGACAGAAGTCGCGCTCCGGCTTCTCCCGCATGCGCGGCTTCGAAGGCGGCCAGATGCCGCTGCACCGCCGCCTTCCGAAGCGTGGATTCACGAACATCTTCAAGAAGGACCACGCCGTCGTGAATCTGTCCGACCTCGAGCGCTTCGACACCGGCGCGACCGTCGATGAGACGGCGCTGCGTCAGGCCGGTATGGTCAAGGGCAAGCACGACGGCATCAAGATCCTCGGCAACGGCAAGCTGACGAAGAAGCTGACGGTCGTGGCCACGAAGTTCTCCGAGTCTGCACGCAAGCAGATCGAAGCGGCAGGTGGGACCTGCCAGGAGATTCAGTAGGTGAACTTCCTCGAGACACTCCGCAACATCTGGGCGATCGAGGATCTGCGCAAGCGGGTCCTGTTCACGTTCGGCCTTCTCGCCATCTATCGTCTCGGATCGCACATCCCGACGCCGGGCGTCGATCCGGTGGCGCTCCAGGAATTCTTCAAGGCGATGAGCGGCGGCGTGTTCGGATTCCTCGATCTCTTCTCCGGCGGCGCCCTGCGCCGTCTCTCCGTCTTCGCCCTCGGCATCATGCCGTACATCTCGGCATCCATCATCCTGCAGCTCCTCACGGTCGTCTGGCCGTACCTCGAGAAGCTGTCGAAGGAAGGAGAGATGGGGCGCCGGAAGATCAACCAGTACACACGCTACGGCACGATCGCGCTGTCGGTCATCCAGTCGCTGGGTGTCGCTTTCTGGCTGAAGTCGCAGACTGCTCCCGGTGGCGCGCCACTCGTCCCGACCTACGTTCAGGACTCGCTGTGGGGACTCGGCTTCCCGATCATGACCGTCCTCACGCTCACCACCGGCACCGCATTCATCATGTGGCTCGGTGAGCAGATCTCCGAGCGCGGGATCGGCAACGGGATCTCGCTGATCATCTTCGCCGGCATCGTGGTCAACCTGCCGCATGCAGTCGTCACGACGATCGACGACATCCGCACCGGACAGCACAACCTGTTCGCGGTGCTGCTGCTGATCGTCTTCATGGTGGCAGTCGTTGGCTTCGTCGTGTTCATGGAGCGCGCACAGCGCCGCATCCCGGTGCAGTACGCGAAGCGCGTCGTCGGCCGCAAGGTCTACGGCGGTGCGAACACGTACCTGCCGCTGCGCGTCAACACCGCGGGCGTCATCCCGGTCATCTTCGCGTCATCGATCCTCGTCATTCCGGCGACGCTCGCCGGCCTGATCAAGACTCCGTGGGCGCAGGCGATCGGCAATCAGCTCAAGGTCGGTGAGCCGCTCTACTACCTGCTGCAGGTGATCGGCATCATCTTCTTCGGTTACTTCTACACGTCGATCATCTTCAATCCGGTCGACACGGCCGACAACATGCGCAAGTACGGCGGCTTCATCCCGGGCATCCGTCCGGGCAAGAAGACGAGCGACTACATCGACCGCGTGCTGACGCGCATCACGTTCGTCGGCTCGGTCTATCTCGCGGCCGTCTGCATCCTGCCGGAGTTCCTGATCACCGGTATCCACGTCAACCAGCTGCCGTTCGGCATCGGCGCCGCGCTCGATCGCGCGCTGCCGCTCTGGTTCACGGAAGGAATGGGCTACCAGTTCTACTTCGGCGGCACGTCGCTGCTGATCGTGGTCGGTGTGGCGATGGACACGATCCAGCAGATCGAGTCGCAGCTCGTCATGCGTCACTACGACGGGTTCATGAAGCGCGGTCGGGTTCGCGGACGCCGAGGATAACGAGTGCGGATCATCTTCATCGGGCCGCCGGGAAGCGGCAAGGGGACTCAGGCGAAGCGGCTTGCAGACGTGCATTCGATTCCGCATATCTCGACCGGCGACATGCTGCGCGAGGCGATTGCGGAAGGCACGGAGCTCGGCCAGCAGGCGGCGCCGATCATGGCCTCCGGCGCCCTCGTTCCCGACGATCTGATGATCGGCATCATCAATGACCGGCTGAGCAAGTCGGATGCATCTAAAGGATTCATTCTGGATGGGTTTCCTCGCACTCTCGTCCAGGCGGAAAAGCTCGACAATATCGTTGGGAATGGGAAAGAGAGCCTTCGGGTTCTCCAACTGCTGGTCCCAGACGAAGCGATCGTCCGGCGCATCGCGCTCCGGAGATCGTGCTCGAATTGCGGGGCCATTTACCATCTCGAAAACAACCCTCCGTCGTCGGATAGTGTGTGTGATCGCTGCGGCACGGAGTTGATCGCACGACCTGACGACAACGAGCAAGCCGTGCGGAAGCGGCTGGAAGCGTTCCATAGACAAACGGTTCCGGTGGCTACGTTTTACAAAGCGAAGAGTCTGTTGCGTGAAGTCGACGGGATCGGTCCCGTCGATGAGGTCTTTGAACGAATCGAGAAGTCCCTGCTGTAGGAAGAGATCGAAATGCTCGACCGAATGAAGGGTCCGATCCTCAAGTCGCGCGATGAAATCGCGGTGATGGACCGGGCCAACCGCGTGGTACTCGAAATCCTCGAGATCATGCGGTCGATGACGAAACCGGGAGCCACCACGGCGCAGCTCAATGCTGTGGCCGAGGAGGAACTGGCGAAGCGTGGCGCGAAGTCACCCTTCAAAGGGTATGCGCCGCTGGGATTGCCGCCGTATCCGGCGGTGGTCTGCGCTTCCGTGAACGACGTGATCGTTCACGGAATCCCGAACCGCGCCAAGCTTTATGAGGGCGACATCCTCGGACTCGACTTCGGATCGATCCTCGACGGCTTCGTCGGCGATGCGGCCATCACGGTCGGCGTCGGCAAAGTCAGCGAGCGAGCCGATCTCCTCATGCGGACCACGAAGGAGTGCCTCGATCTCGCGATCGAGGAGATGCGTCCGGGTCGTCACCTCGGTGACATCGGCGCCGCGGTCCAGGAGCATGCGGAGACGCGCGGGTTTCACGTCATCCGGAACTTTGTCGGCCATGGAATCGGCCGCCGGATGCACGAGGATCCGCAGGTCTACAACTACGGCAGGCGGGGACGGGGCATCGAGCTGCGCGAAGGAATGGTCTTCGCGATCGAGCCGATGCTCTGCGAGATCGGAGCGAAGCTGAAGTCGCGCATCGAGCGCGCCGGCAGCAACGGGATGATCCAGGACGTGAAGACCGACAACGACGGCTGGACCGCTCGTACGGTCGACGGGACCCTGGCCGCGCACTTCGAGCATTCGGTGGCCATCACGTCCAATGGACCGATGGTGTTGGGGAAGTAACTAACTGGGGAGATATGTCAGAGAAGGAAGAAGCGATAGAAGTGACTGCGACCGTCCTGGAGACGTTGCCGAACGCGATGTTCCAGGTCGAGCTGGAGAACAAGCACAAAGTACTGGCCCACATCTCCGGCAAGATGCGTAAGCACTTCATCCGCATCCTTCCTGGCGACAAAGTGCTGGTCGAGCTCTCGCCGTACGATCTGACGCGCGGGCGCATCATTTATCGATACAAGTGAGCAAGACATGAAAGTGCGTTCATCAGTCAAGAAGATTTGTACCAAGTGCAAGATCGTGCGGCGTCAGGGTGTGATCCGCATCATCTGCGAGAACCCGAAACACAAGCAGAGACAGGGATAAGAGAACATGGCACGAATCGCAGGCGTTGATCTTCCTCTGAACAAGCGGGTCGAAGTCGGCCTGACCTACATCTACGGTATCGGCCGCGCGCGGTCGAACGACATTCTGGGTAAGGCCCAGGTCAACCGCGACGTCCGCGTCAAGGACCTGAGCGAGGATGACGTTCGCAAGATCCGTCAGGTCATCACGGACGAGGGGAAGGTCGAAGGTGATCTCCGCAAGGACATCGGTCTCGACATCAAGCGGCTGATGGAAATCAACTGCTACCGCGGCATGCGCCACCGTCGTGGACTTCCGGTCCGCGGCCAGCGCACGCACACGAACGCCCGCACGCGGAAAGGTCCGCGCAAGGGTGCAATCGCCGGCAAGAAGAAAGCGACCAAGAAGTAAAGAAGAGGACGATCAGAAATGGCCACTGCCAGAGCACCGAAAGCGGGCGCACGTCGCGCCGGAACCAAGCGCAAAGAGCGGAAGAACATCCCACACGGAACCGCGGCGATCGCGGCGACGTTCAACAACACGATCGTGGCGATCTCCGATCCGATGGGCAATGTGCTGGCATGGTCCAGCGCCGGCCGCATCGGTTTCAAGGGCTCGCGCAAGGGCACGCCGTTCGCCGCGCAGGTCGCTGCTCAGAATGCGGCACAGCTTGCGCAGGAGCACGGCGTCCGCTCGGTAGACGTGAAGGTGAAAGGGCCGGGCGCCGGCCGCGAGTCCGCGATTCGCGCGCTTGCCGCTTCCGGTCTGGACATCAAGTCGATCAAGGACGTGACTCCGATTCCGCACAACGGTTGCCGCCCTCCGAAGCGGCGCCGCGTTTAACAACTTCGTCAGATTCTTCCGTGCCGGCGCGTGTCGCGCCGGCGCGGAATTGCTGTCTTTCGTACGGCGCGCAGCTGCCGTCGTACGCGCAACGTCCCAATGGTGGGGCGGGTGCGAACCAAAGGAGGCATAGTGGCTCGTTACACCGATCCCGTCTGCCGGCTCTGCCGGCGCGAGGGCATGAAGTTGTTCCTGAAGGGCGATCGTTGCTTCAAGGACAAGTGCGCCATCGAGCGCCGCAACTACGCTCCCGGTCAGCATGGCCGGCGCCGTTCCAAGGTTCTCGGCTATGGCGTGCAGCTTCGTGAAAAGCAGAAGGTCAAGCGCATTTATGGCCTGCTCGAGCGGCAGTTCCGCACGTACTTCGCGCGCGCAGAGCAGAAAACCGGCATCACCGGCGAGAACCTGCTTCGTCAGCTCGAGCTTCGGCTCGACAACGTCGTCTACTCGCTCGGGTTCGCCTCCTCGCGCGCTCAGGCGCGCCAGCTCGTTCGCCACGGACACATCGAGGTGAACGGCAAAAAGATCAACGTTCCCTCCTACCAGGCACGCAAGGGTGACGTTGTGCAGGTTCGCGAGAAGAGCCGCAAGAACGATCAGATCCGCCAGGCCGTCGAAACGGCCGCCGGACGCGGCGTTCCGTCCTGGCTCCAGCTCAATCCCGAGCAGTTCCTCGGAACGGTGGCCGATCTTCCGAAGCGTGAAGACATCCGCCTCCCGATCCAGGAGCAGCTCATCGTCGAACTCTACTCGAAGTAAAGACGGTGTAGGGACAGGCGCCCTCGCCTGTCCACGACCAACCATCGCAGACAGGCGAGGGCGCCTGTCCTACATCACGAGGAGGCCGCTGACATGCTGTGGTCCGATTTCCAGAAACCCAAAAAGCTCGATTACGACTCCGAAACCCTGACCCCGAACTACGGCCGTTTCATTGCCCAGCCGTTCGAGCGTGGCTTCGGGACGACGATCGGCAATGCACTTCGTCGCGTGCTGCTCTCCTCGATCGAAGGAGCCGCCATCTCGGCGGTTCGGGTCGAGGGTGTGCTGCACGAGTTCTCGTCCCTGACCGGCGTGGTCGAGGACATGACCGACGTCGTTCTCAACCTCAAACAGGTTCCTTTCAAGCTGCACGGCGAAGGACCGAAGACGCTCTACCTCGAGAAGAAGGGCCCGGGCGTCGTCACCGCCGCCGATTTCGAAGCGGACTCCGACATTGAGATTCTCGACCCGACCGCGCACATCGCGACGCTGTCGAAGGAAGGCAATCTCAAGCTCGAAGCGCGTCTGAAGCGTGGCCGCGGCTACCAGGTCGCCGACCGCAATGCGGACTCCGACCTGCCGCTCGGCTACATCCCGATCGACTCGATCCATTCGCCGGTCCGCCGCGTGAACTATCACGTCGAAGGCGCCCGCGTCGGACAGATGACCGACTACGACAAGCTCGTGCTCGAAGTCTGGACGAACGGCGCGGTCTCGCCGCAGGAAGCGGTCGGCCTCGCCGCCGATCTCCTCGGCGATCACCTCCGCATCTTCAGCCAGTTCGAAACGCGCGGTGAGCAGATCGAAGAGACCGCCGCGCCGGAAGTCGATCCGCGCCTCGCCGAAATGCTGGCGAAGCCGATCGAGGAGCTCGACCTCTCCGTCCGCTCCGCGAACTGCCTCAAGAACGCGAACATCCGCACGCTCGGTGATCTGGTGCAGCGCACGGAGCGCGAGATGCTCTCGACCAAGAACTTCGGCCGCAAGTCGCTCGACGAGATCAAAGACGTTCTCGCCAGCCTCGGCCTGTCGTTCGGTATGACGAAGCTGCCTGCATCGCGCGCCGGCGAGATGCGCGACTAGTAAGAGAGGTCACTCGAAATGAGACACGGAATGGTCAACCGCAAGCTGGGACGCACGAGCGCGCATCGCAACGCGCTCTTCCGCAACCAGCTCGCCTCGCTCATCGACAAAGAGCGCATCATCACGACGCTGCCGAAGGCGAAAGAGCTTCGTCCGCAGATCGAGAAGCTGATCACTCTCGCCCGCCAGGACACCGTGCATGCACGTCGTCAGGCCGGACGGGTGATCGCCGACGACACACTCGTGGCGAAGCTGTTCGGTACGCTCGGCCCGCGCTTCGCGGAACGTCCGGGCGGCTACACCCGCATCATCAAGCTCGGCTCGCGCCGTGGTGACGCTGCCGAGATGGCGATCCTCGAGCTGGTCGGCTTCGAGCTGCAGACCGAGGCGTCGGCTGCTCCGGAACCGGAGAAGAAGTCGAAGGCGAAGAAGGCTGCTCCGGCGGCCGAAGCGCCCGCGACGGAAGAACCGGCCGAGGACGACAAGCCGAAGAAGAAACCGGCGGCCAAGAAGGCTGCTCCGAAGAAAGAGGCGAAAGCCGAAGCTTCGGACGAGCCGAAGAAAAAAGCTCCGGCGAAAAAGAAGTCCGAAAAATAATCGATCGACATCGGCCCGCCACCCGGCGGGCCGAATTGTTTTTACGGGGATGCGCCGCCTCGCGCTATTCTGAAATCCCCTCTTCCCATGCAGCTTCAGGATCTATTCGAGGCGAACCTCGGCACGATCGAGCGTGTGATCTCGATCGTTTGCTGGCGCGCTCGTCTCTTCGGTCCGGATGCCGAGGATTTCGCGTCCGAGGCGAAGCTGGCGCTGATCGAGAACGACTATGCGATTCTCGCAAAGTACGAAGGACGCTCGTCGCTCGACACGTTTCTCACGGTTGTGATTCAGCGCCTGCTCGCCGATTCGCGCACGAAAGCGAAAGGACGATGGCACGCATCGACCGAAGCCTCGCGACTCGGTCCGGCCGCGGTGCTGGTCGAGACACTGATCCTGCGCGACGGCCGCTCGCTCGATGAAGCGATGCCGCACATCCAGGCCACGCACCCGGAGCTGACGCGCGAATCGGTGATCGCGATTCTCGATCGTCTTCCGCAGCGAAATGCACGTCCGCGCGCGGTCGATCTCGAAGCCGTCGCGCATGTCGTCGTCGCGCAAGACTCGTCCGATGCACGCGCGTTCGCGCTCGATCGCAAGCGGATCTCGGACGCAGCCGGAAACGCAGTGCGCGAACTGCTCGAAAAACTTGCGGTCGACGACCGCATGCTTCTTCGCCTCCGCTTTGCGTCCGACATGAGCATCGCCGACATCTCCCGGATGATGCAGCTGCCGCAGCGCCCGCTGTATCGCCGGCTCGAAGCGCTGCTCCGGCAGTTGCGCGACGCGCTCACGGCCGCCGGAATCGATGCGGCGACGGCGGAGGCGCTGGTCGGACGCGATGATGAACGAGAAATGGATTTCGGCCTGATGAACGGGAAAAACGAAAACACTCGGCGGTCCATTGATCGGGAGGACCCGTGACGAACTGTCCCGATGCCGAAACGCTCGCCGCATTCGCAGAGGGACGTCTGCCGCGAGCGGAGGCCGCGAAAGTGATCGCGCACCTCGATCAATGCGATGACTGCATGGCGACTGTGGAAGCGCTGAACGAGACGATTGCGACGCGCAACGTCGTGCCGATGCGATCACGCCGCATGTGGTGGCTCGCCGCTGCGGCGGGCGTCGCGATCGCAGTCGTCGCGCTGTTCGTCGTGCGTCAGCAGCGTTCGCCGATGTCGCAGCTCATCGCGCTCGCTCCGACGATTGCACGTCCGGTCGAGGCGCGCCTGTCGGTCGATTTTCCGTGGGCGTCGTATCGCGGACCGATGCGCGCCGACGAGAGAGGCACCGATCCGCGTCGCATGAAATTGATCGGCGCGGCGGGCGACATCGTCACCGCCGCGGATCGCGACAAATCAGCCGAGGCGCAGAAAGCCGCAGGCATCGCGCTGCTGGTGATCGACGAGCCGCTGCCGGCGATCGAACGTTTGCGCGCCGCCGTGCAGGTCTCGCCGAACGATGCGTCCGCGTGGAGCGATCTCGCGGCGGCGCAGTACTCGACGGCGCTGCGCACATCGCGTCCGTCGTTGCTGCCCGAGGCGCTCGTGTCGGCCGATCGTGTATTGCGCATCGACGCACGCAACGCGCAGGCACGATTCAACCGCGCGCTGATCCTCGAGCACCTCGGACTGCTGCAGGAAGCGCGCGCGCAGTGGCAGCGATATCTCGAAGTCGATTCGACCTCGGCCTGGGCAGTCGAAGCGCGCGAGCGATTGAAAAAACTCGAGTCGCCGCCTGCCGCATCAAGCGCGCAGCGATTGCGAACCTTCACCGAAGGGATGACGCTCGCGCAATGGGCGGAGGCATTCAAGCGCGGCGACAGCGCCGCGGCGAAGCAGGAGCTCGACACCGCGCGCGAGGCCGGCGAATCACTCGCACGCACGAGCGGCGAGTCACTCCTGCGCGATGCGGTGCGCGCGATCGACGAGAGCAAGTCGGCCGACACATTCGCTGAGGCGCATCTGATCTACCGGCGCGGACGCATCGCATACAGCAAGCGGCAGCTCGATCCGGCGCTCGCCGATCTCACGCGTGCCGCGACGTTGTTCGGCAACAGCCCGATGTCGCTCGTCGCGCGCTACTACGCGGCGAGTGTTCGCTTCGATCGCAATGACATCGACGCCGCGCGCAGCGAGCTGCAGCAGCTTCTCCACGATGCCGATGCGCATCCGCAGTACATCGCCCTCGGCGCGCAGGTGCGCTGGGAGCTCGCGCTGCCGATGATGGTCGACGCCGACTGGAGCGGCGCGCTGCCGCTGCTCGAACGATCGCGCTCCGCATTCGCCAAGCTCGACGAGCGCAATCACCTCGGCTTCATCGAGTCGCTGCTTGCCGACACGCTGCTCTCCCTCGGCCGCCTCGACGAAGCATCGGCCGCGCGGAGCCGCGCGTTCACGCTGCTGAGCAATGACGGCGAAGGCGATCGCATGGCGGTGAGCATGACCGCCGCGGCGCTGTTCGAGATTCGTGCAGGCCGGCTCGCGGTCGCACGCGCATTGCTCGACGTGGCGACCGGCACGAGTGCACACGATCCCGGCGTCGCGTTCGACGTTTTCGTGCACTCGGCGCTGGTGAATGTTGCACTCGACGATAGCGCCGAGGCAACGCGGACCCTGCGCGAGGCAACGGCGATGATCGAGCGCATCGCCGATCCCGCAACACGCGAGATCGCCCGAACGCACCTCGCGCTCGCCGGCGCCGCGGTGGTGATGAAGTCCGATCCGGCGCGCGCGAAGGAGCTGCTCGCAAACGCGATCGACGGCTATCGCGCGACCGATCGCACGCTCTTCATGCCGGAGTGTTACCTCCTGCGTGCCCGTGCCGAGCTGCGATCCGGCGACAGGAACGCGGCAGCCGACGATCTCGATCGCGGCATCGAATTGCTCGAACGTTCGCGAATCCGCACCGGCGCGGTCGTCGGCACCGGCGTGCTGAACGCAGGCGTCGCGCTGTTCCAGGACGCGATCCGTCTCAGCGCCGAGCGCGGCGATGTCGAGCGCACGTTCGCGTATGCGGAACGCTCGCGCGTGCAGCTGAACGCGCCGCGCATCGGTCTGCGCGAGCTGCAGCAATCGCTCGCCAACAGCGACAGCGCCGTGCTCGAAGTCGTCGCGCTGCCCGAGAAGATTGTCGCGATCTGCGTCACGGGACGCGATGCGGCGATGGAAATGCGTCCGCTCCGGCGTGAGGATGAAACCGCGCTCTACGACGCGATGATTCGTCCGTTCGACACGATGCTCGCGAGCTCGCGTCAGCTGATCGTCGTTGCCGACTCATCGCTGCAGCAGGTGCCGTTCGCCGCGTTGTACGACACGGCGACGAAGCGTTATCTCGTCGAACGGCTCGCTGTGTCGACGGCAATGAGCGCGAGTGCGCTGCAGCCGATACAGCGCAGCGCGAGCGGCTCGCTCCTCGCGGTTGCGCTGCCGTCCGGCACGTCGAACGCGGGACTGCCGGAGTCGGCACGCGAGATCGCGGACGTGAGCGGCTTGTATCCGAGCGCGGTGACGATCGCGCCGGAGCATGCGACATTCGCCGCATTCACAGACGCAGCGCCGGCCGCGAACGTCATCCACATCGCCGGTCACACGCGGCAGCAATCCGACGACGCCGGCACCGCACTTCTCTTCGCAGACGATCGCGTCACCTGGACTTCGATCGCGTTACGTCATCTCCCGCGCGCGCCGGTCGTCGTGCTCGCCGCGTGCGAAACGCTGCGCGTGCATGCCGCGCCGAACGTCCGTTCCATGACGCTGGGCGATGGTTTTCTCGCCGCGGGTGCGACCGACGTCATCGGCACGCTCACCCCGATCGCAGACGCCGATGCGCACGACCTCTTTCAGTCGATCCATCGCCATCTCGCGGCCGGCGACGCACCTGCGCAAGCGGTGCGCGCCGCGCAGCTGGAGGCGCTTTCCCGCCATTCCGAAGCCTGGCGCTCCATCGCCTCGCTCACCCGCTGCATCAACACGAACGTGAAAAGGAGCTGATCGCATGAGCCTCGAAATCCATTTCACAGGGATCTGCACACACATGCCCACGAGCGGAGGAACCCATCGCGTCGTCCTGGTGCGAGCCGATTTCGGCGCGAATCTCAACGGAAATCCGATTCCGCCGCATGTGCCGATGCTGCGGATCAATCCGCTGATGATCGCCGGCATGCCCGAAACCATCGATGGCCTGGTCAAGACCGCGGATGGTGCGTGGCGTTTGTGCGGAGTGAGGCTGACGCTCGAAGGGGCGAACGATGACTTTGTTGCGTTCATCGACGACATCCCGCACCTCGGACTGACCGACGATAGCGACATGCCGGCCGTCTCCGGCGAAGTGCGCACCAACGGCGACGTAGCATGCTATTTCGATGTCGAACGAGGCAGGCTCCGTTCAGCCGAAACGGAGCACAAGGCGCTCAAAACGATTCTCACCGTCGACGATGTCGCGAACCCCGCGCTGGTCGTGACGCGCATCTGGGACAAGAAGCAATCGCGGATTCATCTGAAAGACAACGCGAGGATCGACATCGAGCACACCGGGATCGTCGAAACCGATACGGACATGGATTTCCTGATGCACTACCGCGTCTTCGTCGAGGTGCATCCGAAAGCGTTCGTTCCGCACGAGGCGAAGCACACGATGAACCGGCCGCCGGGAAGCGTCAGCATCGGCTGCTCGAATTCGCAGTGGCCGTGATCAAAGACGTTTTCGGACCAGCGTCTGCGTCGTGTCGCCGTCGTCGGTGGTGATCGCGTTCGACGCATCGCGCGCCTGCGCGAGCGCGCGGCCGGTCTCCGGAATGCCGTACGTCATATCGCTGGCGACGGCATTGATAGGCGCCGCGCCGCGCGTGACGAGCTCGATCGTCGCATCGCTGCCGCCGTACAGCGCGACGCGATGCCAGCCGTTGCTCACCAGCTCGTAGTAGTGCGCGGGACGCGGCGGCGGCGCGATGCCGTTGATCTTCATCGACTCGATCGTCGCGTTGGTGTGGAAGAAGAGCGTGACGCGCGCCGCATTGCGCGGCGAGTGCAACTGCAGCACGCGAATGCGCCTGCCGCGTTGCGTGCTGTCGCTCAGCACGTTGAGCTCGACCTGCGGCAGGTTCGCGATGGCCGGTGCCTCCGTTTCCCATGCATACCCGAATGCCCACGGCCACATGAAGTGCGAGAAGTGCGCGACGTTTCGCATCTGGCTCGTCGGCGCGCCGACCACCCACCGCGACAGCGTGCCCTCGGTCATGTGCACGATGCGCACGCGGTGCGGACGATCGTGCGTGGCGTCGGGCAGCGCGATCGCGATCAGCGTAAACACGATCGCCCCCGCGAACGCGGCCCCCGCGATGCTTCGCTCATCGATCGCGAAGGCAACGGGCGAGAAGGCCATCGCGACCACCGCGGCGATCACCGGCAGCGCCGGATTTCCTAGCCCGTCATAGAGCGCGATCGCGGCGGGAAGCAGCACGACCGACATCAGCGCCGATGCGATGAACGCTCCGGCCCCGTGCGAGAAGCCGGTGAACGCGTGGATGAATGCTCGCGCGACGAGCACGACGGCCGGCACGATCGCGAGATAGCTCGCGCCAGGAAGCAGGAGCGCCAGCGCCATCGCCGCGATCGACCAGATCAGCGCTTCGCCGGCGAGCATGCCGCTGTCGGTCGTGTAGTGGCGCAGCGTCGACGGGATGCCGATCGCCGCCGCGATGCCGGCCAGCCACATCGCGATCTGGATCGGAATCGGATGCGCGATCCACATCTCGCTCGCGCGGATGTTGCCGAGCCACGCCAGCGCGAAGCCGAGCAGCGCGGCGATGATCACCGCGCCGATGAGCGCGAGCACGCCGTGCAGCACGCCGCGCAGCGTCGCTTCTTCTTCGCGGATCAGCAGCGCGGCCGCGGTGATCGATGCGAGCAGCGCGAGGAATGCGATCCAGACGGTGAAATGCACGCGCCAGGAGATGACGAAGAACGCGAGCACGTCGAACCAGACGACGTTCTGGTCGGTGCCGTGACGGAGATCGCCGGTGCTCAGCGCGCGGATCGCGGCGAGCGCGTTGTCGCCGTGATGCTGCAGCGTGCGCATGCTGACACGCCCGAGGTTGTCGTTCGGCGTGTGGTAGGCCCACTGGTCGCCGATCGCGGCGAAGTTCACGCCCGACTTGCCGCTCCGTTTGAAGACGGTGAAGTCGGTGTCGTGCGGCATGAGGTCGTAGATCGTGGAGAAGAGCGACGACGTGACCGGCTGCGGCAGCGCGTGCACGACGCGATCGATGATCAGGCGGTCGTTGCTGCTCGTTTCATACAGCAGGCTCGCGCGCGAGGTGCCGCGGTTGTCGATGTTGACGACGGTCGCCACGTCGGGCGAATGGGGATCGGCGGCAAACGCTTCGGCGCCGAGGAGGCCGCCTTCTTCGCCTTCCGTGAAGACGATCAGCAGCGGATTGCGGAACGACTCGCCGCGCACGGCGCGCGCGATCTCGAGCAACGTCGCGACGCCGGTCCCGTCATCCGATGCGCCGGGGCCGGCGGGGACGGAGTCGTAGTGCGCGAGCAGCAGAATCGCGGGACGCGACGGCATCCCCGGCTCGTGCGCGATTACGTTGCGCACCGTCCCGCATTCCGCGTGTGCATCGCACGCGAACGACTCCTCGACGTGCGTCTCGTAGCCGAGCGACTGCAGCACGCCGAGGATGCGCGTGCGGACGATTGCGGCGGCGGGGGATCCGATCGGATGCGGGCCGAGGCCGGCGAAGAGCTGCTGCTCGATGCCGAAGGCGCGCGCTGCGGAGAACTCGTGCGGCGGCGCGTTCGCTGCTTTCGGTGCCGGTCCCTGCCAGCGGATCAGGAGGACGACGAGAACGAGGAGCGGCCCGAGCCACGGCAACAGCACACGCTTCATGCCGCGATTCTATCGGGAACTATTTCAGTACCAGCGAAACCTTCGATCCCACGCTCACTCCGTCCTGCACGGCAACCGGATCCTGCGGACTCTTCGTCGCAGCATCGCCGTCGGTGTCGAGGCGAACCTCGAGGTGGATCTTCGGCGGCATCGGCTGTCCCATCATCGAATCGGCGGAGCCGAAGTCGACGTCGATGGGGAAGCCGTTCGACAACAGACGTTTCACCGCGACCGGAGGGCCGGAGGTCACGCCTGCCGCTCGCGCGATGATGTAGAGGATCGCGTGCTGCGGCGCGCGCGCGGCCGCCGCGTTGTCGATGTTGATCGTGATGTGGATGTTGCCCGGATCGCCGTTCGAGGCCTGCTGCTGCGGCGCGGCTACGGCGTTCGCGTCGCCCGGTGACGGCAGCGCCGGATGATTCGACGGCATCTGCGCCTGCGCGGCCGGCCGCTGATTCTTCATCTCGGTGAGGACCTGTTCGAGGCGCGCCTGCTGCTCGGGATGCTGCTTCATCGCCTCGCGGATCGCCTTCTCGCCGGCGTCGCGTTTGCCGGTCTGGAAGTCGAGCCAGGCGAGGCCGACCCACGCGTCGGTGAGCTTCGGATCGGTCTTCGTCGCCTTCTCCAGCATCTCGCCGGCGACGTCGCTCTGTCCCATCGACATGCGGACGAGCGCCTGGTAGGTCAGTGCGCGCGGCTCGGCGGGTGATTTCGCCAGCACCGCCTGCGTCTGTTCGAAGACGCCCATCATGTTTTCTTTTTCGAGGTAGGCCTTGGCCAGATCGATGCGCGCGTTGACGTCGTCGGGCGCATTCGCGACCTGCGCTTCGAGCTGCGCGACGGCCGGATCGGTCTGTTGCGCGGGAGCGATCGTCTGCGTCGATGCGGGCTGCATCGCGTTCGGTTGCCGCGCGTTCTTGTCGGTCGACGACGAGTAGACGAACCAGCCGAGGAAGCCGAGGATGCCGATCGAGCCGACGCCCCAGAGGAAGCCTTTGACCGTGGGATTCATGCCGGGCGAGGGCGCAGCAGGCGGAGTGGCAGTGCGAGGAGCAGCGGGAGCAGCGGAGACCCGGCCGTCGAGTGCGCGAAGCACCTGCGCCGCTTCGCGCTCGAGGCGCGTGCGCTCGGCGGCGTTCGCCGGTACGTCTTCGAGCTCGCGCAGCTGCTGGATGAGCGTGTCGCGGCGTGCTTTCAGATCGCGGATCTCAAGGTCTTCGCCCGGCGCGGCGGCCTGCTGCTTCTTCCGCATCGAGGCGTAGATGAACATGAATCCGACGATGAGTCCCGAGAGGAGCATCGCCGTGGCGCTGAGCCAGTCGGTCGAACCGGTCATGATTGTTTTCCCGTCAGCTTGCGGACTTCGGCCAGATACGGATCGTCATCGTCCGCGAGCGAAGGCGGCGCCGGCGCGGGACTCCTGCCCATCATCGCGAAGATCGCCCAGATGCCGACCGCGAGCGCGATGATCGGCAGGATCCAGACGAGCGTGTTCACGCCCTGGAACTTCGGCTTGAGCAGCACGAACTGTCCGTACGAGCGCTCGAAGTAGCGCAGGATCTGCTCCTGCGTGTAGCCGCGCGCGATCAGCTCGCGCACCTGGTGCTTCATGTTGACGGCCATCTCGGATGGCGAGTCGGCGATCGACATCCCCTGACAGACGGGGCAGCGCAGCAGGCCCGCGGTCTCGTTCGTGCGCTGATCGAGCAGCGCTCCGCTGACCGGCTGTCCCTGCGCCGCGCCGACTAATTGCTCGGCGTCCGGAACTTTGATGTCTTGAGCGATGACGGTCGTCGCGAGAATCACGGCCAGTGTCATTCCGAGCCGCCGGAGCGAAGCGAAGGACGGTTGAGGAATCCCCTGCCGGAGGGACGAGACTCGGAATGACACATTCGTCGTGCTCATTGCGTCATCGCCTTTCGAATGTTCTGCTGCAGCGTGTCGGGATCGATCGGACCTTCGAACTTCGCCACGACTTTGCCGTCCTTGTTCAGGAAGAACGTCTCCGGCACGCCGCCGACGCCGTACGCGATCGCGGTCTTGCCCGCCTGATCGACCAGCGTCGGATATGCGCTGCCGCGCTCATTGAGGAATCCCTGAATTTTTTCTTCCTTGTCCTGGAAGACGACGCCGAGGAATTGCACCTGGCCCTGCAGCAGCTGCGCGTTCGAGACGAGGACCGGATGCTCTTCGTAGCAGGGTCGGCACCACGTCGCCCAGAAATTCACCACCAGCGGCTTGCCGCGGAATCGCGAGAGATCGACGGTTTCGTGCGTGCCGACGGCTTGCAGTGCGAAGTCGGGTGCCGGCTTGCCGATCAGCGGCGACTCGATGTGCTGCGGGTCTTTGCCGAGTCCCGTGGCGAGGATGATCACGAGTGCGAGTGTGATGGCGACGCCGGCGACGAGGATGACGACTTTGTTCATGAAGTGACGGCCTCGCGTCCTTCGATTCGCACAGACCCCTCATCCGCCGGAGCCTGCCCTGAGTCTTGTCGAAGGGGCACCTTCTCCCCGCGCGGCGGGGAGAAGGGGATTAATGCGACTATGCCGCCGAATCCCATCAGGAGCACGGCCCACCAGATCCAGCCGACCATCGGAGTGAGGATGACGTTCACCACGACCGAGTCGCCCTGGAGGTTCATGATCGACAGGTAGATGTCGCCGCCGATCGTCGTGTGGACATCGGGCGTGCCGAGCGGATCGCGCATCGCGGCGTACTGGTTCATGCGCGGCGCGAGGTGGGCGAACGGAGGTCCGCCGCCTTTCGAGATGTCGAACAGCGCCAGCGTCGATGTCCGATGCGGCTCGGTCCTCTCTTCGGTCCCGAGGAACTTGAACGTGAGGCCGTTGACGGTCGCGCTCTCGCCTTTGCGCAGCGGCACTTCCTGCTGCGTGCGCATCGTGCTCGACACCGCGATGGCGACGATCACGATCACCGCGCCGGCGTGGATCAGATACGAGCCGAAGCGGCGGCGTCCGCGCTTCAGTTGCGAGTCGATGATCGCCGCGCCTGCATTGTCACCGCGCCTGATGCGCTGGATGACCGGGAGCCACATCTGTCCGAGCGTCACCTGCGCGGCATATCCGCCGAATGCGAGCGTGACGAGCGTCCATGCGTTGCGCACGCCGAACGTGAAGCCGATCGCCGCGACGATCGCGGCGCCGATGAGCGGCGGCAGCAGCGCTTTCTTCGCCTGCTCTTTTGTCGCGCGGCCCCACGGCAGCGCCGGACCGACGCCGAGAATGAACAGGAGCACCGCACCGATCGGCACGACCATCGAGTCAAAGTACGGACGGCCGACGCTCATCTGCTTGCCTCTGAGCGCTTCGACGATGAGAGGGAACACCGTCCCGATCAGCACCGTGAACGTGAAGAGGACGAACAGCAGGTTGTTGATCAGGAAGAAGCCTTCGCGGCTGAGCGGACCTTCGAAGCGCGAGTCCGATTCGAGCGAGTCGATGCGGAATGCGAGCAGCAGGACGGAGCCGATCAGGACCACGGTGAGGAAAACGAGGATCGTCGGACCGATCGGGCTCTGGGTGAACGAGTGCACCGAGTTGAACACGCCGGAGCGCGTCATGAACGTGCCGAGAATGGTCAGGAGAAAGCTCGCCTGCACGAGCGTCACCGTCCACCCCTTCAACGATCCGCGACGCTCCATCACCAGCGCCGAATGCAGCGCGGCCGTGGCCGTGAGCCACGGCAGCAGCGACGCGTTCTCCACCGGATCCCAGGCCCAATAACCGCCCCAGCCGAGCACTTCGTACGCCCACCAGCCGCCGAGCATGATGGCGATGGTGAGAAAGATCCACGGCACCATCAACGAGTTGCGCAGCGGGCGGAGGAACGCCTGCCCGAGCCGTCCCCGCATCAGCGCCGCAGTGGCGAAGCCGAACGGAATCGTCATCCCGACGTAGCCGAGATAGAGGAAGGGAGGATGGATCGCCATCAGGACGTGATTCTGGAGAAGCGGATTCGGTCCCGGTCCATCCAGCGGCGGATTCGCCACCGTCTGGAACGGCGAGGCCGGCGCGGCGATCAGGTAGCTGAAGAACGCGCCGGAGAAGAGCCACGTGCCGATCGCGTAGGCCATGTAGTCGAGGTGCTCGTTGCGCGTGAGCCAGGTCGCGGCCGCGATGTAGATGCCGAGGATGAAGCCCCAGAAGAGGATCGATCCTTCGAGCGACGACCAGAGGCTGACGATCGTGACCCAGAGCGGGACGTCGCGCGAACCGACGTGCTCGACGTAGCCCACCGAGAAGTCGTGCGTGATGAGCGCGTACTCCATCACGAACGTCGCGGCGGCCATCAGCGCCGCGAATGCGAAGGCGAAGCGCCGCGCCCATTTCAGGCCATCAGGCGATTGCTTCCAGCCGGCTGCGTAGCCGAGCACGGCGCCGATGGTCGACACGAGGAGCGAGAGGAGAACGAGGAGACGTCCGAGACTGGGGATCATTGTGCGTCCTTGATGTACTGCTCCATCTGTTTCTTGTCGACGGGATGACCGTTCTTCGGCGCGCGGTACTCGTTGTTGTGCGAGACCATCAGGCGGTTGCACTTGAAGTAGCCGCTGCGGTCCATCGTCCCTTCGACGACGACGCCGATGTTCTCGCGGAACATCTGCGGTGGAACGCCGGTCGATTTCACGTGGACGATGCCGCCCAGGTCTTTGACGTCGAACTCGAGCGCGGTCACGCCTGCGTTTCGCCTGATCGAGCCGGGGGCGACCATGCCGCCGAGGCGGATCGTCGCGCCGTAGGCCTTGTTGCCGGCCGCGTGCAGATCGGTGGGAGTCCAGTAGTAGACGAGATTCTTGTTGATGCCGCCCATGGCGATGATCACGAATGCGACCGCCGCGACGGCGAACGCGCCGATCATGAACATGCGCGAACGGCGGCGCATCTGTTGGCTATTCATCGTTTTTGCTCTCCTGCCGCAGACGGCTGACGATGCTCACTCCGTAGATGAACAGCACGGAAAACGTGACCCCATACGCGGCCATGACGAAGTTCCATCCGCCGCTCAAGGTACCTGGATTCATACCGCCTCCCCGAGCTCCGCGATCTCCGGAAGCGGCGGCGCCATCTCGTGTTTGAGGCGCAGCGACGCGATCCGGGCTCGCAGCATGATGAATGCGACCATGAGGAAGAGGATGCCGAACGCGTTGAGGCGCAGCGGCAGCCAGAACTGTTTCGAAACCGTTCCGGGGCTCGACTGCTGCTGATGCAGCGAGTTCCACCAGCGGACGGAGAAGTAGACGATCGGAACGTCGACGTACGCGATGATCGTCGAGACCGCCGACCAGATCGCGCGCTTCGCCGGATCCTCGACGAACTTGCGCAGCGCGAGGATGCCGAGAAATGCGAATAGGAGCACGGCGGTGGTCGTCAGGCGCGGATCCCAGTCCCACCAGACGCCCCACGTCGGCTTCGCCCAGATCGCGCCCTGGCAGCAGAGGAGGAACGCGAGCACGACGCCGGTCTCGATCGAGCCTTCCATGCGCGAGTCCCATTTGTAGTCACCGTTGAAGAGGAAGATGACGGCGCACACGAATGCGAGCGTCATCGCCAGCAGCGCGTTCCATGCGGTCGGCACGTGCACGTACATGATGCGCTGCACTTCGCCCATGTACTGCTCGGGCGGTGCGACGAAGAGGCCGTAGTACGAGCCGAAGCCGAGGCAGAGCAGCGCCAGGCCGATCAGCAGTTGCGCCGGACGCGGCGACTCGACCTGATCGTTCGCGAAGAGGAACCAGATCGCGCCGGCGACGCCGCACGTCGCGGCGAGGGTCGCGATCGCACCGGATGGAAGCCCGAGCGCGAAGGCCGTCATGCCGTGAAACTGTGCGACCGCGACGACGAAGCCGAAGTACGCCCCGATGGCGAGCAGGATGGCAGGAGCGGTGGTTTTCATTTCTTCCTCAATCTTCCACGACCCTTCCGAACAGCAGACCGCACAACGACCAGTAAATCGCGTCGAACGCGGCGAGCAGGCTGATCCACGAAGGCAACTGCTGCATCGGATCCCCGAGGATGACGAGCGAAGTCGCTTTGACGGAAGCCAATAATGCCGGAACGATCAGGGGGAACAACAGCAAAGGGAGGAGAGTCTGTTTCGCGCGCGCCTGCGAAGTCATCGCCGCGTACAGCGTACCGGGCGCGGAGAGTCCAGCCGTGCCCAGCAGAATGATCGCCAGCAGACGCAGCAGATCGGTCGTGCCGGCGTCGTAAAGCACCACCATGACGGGCACCAGTCCGATTCCGAGGAGTGCGAGCTGCAGCCAGTTCGCGACCGCTTTGCCGTAGTAAAGGGCGCGCGGATCGCTCGGCAACAGCAGCAGTCCTTCGAGCGCGCGATTCTCCATCTCGGCGTGATAGCTCTCGGCGAGCGTGAGCGTCGATGAAAGCAGCAGACCGAGCCACAGGAATCCTGCCGAGTACAACCGCAGCGCTTCGGAGTTCGGACCGACGGCGAAGCTGAAGAGAAGCAGTGAAGTCGCGCCGAAGACGAACACAGCCAGGAACTGTGTGCGCGTTTTCCATTGCAGCAGGAGCTCTTTGCGAAGGGCCCAGATCACGCGATTCTCCCCTGCTCGAGCGTGATCGAATCGTCGGCAAACCGTCCCGTCCGCTCGACCTGATGCGTGGCGAGCAGCACCGTCACTCCCGACTCCTTCAATTCCTGAACGACCTGATCGATCAGCCCAAATCCCTCGGGGTCGAGCTGCGCATATGGCTCGTCGAGCAACGCGATTCGCGGCCGTTGCAGCAGCACGCGCGCGAACGAGAGCCGCTTGCGCATGCCCGCGGAGAAGGTGTGCACCGCGTCGTTGGCGCGCTTCTCGAGGCCGACGCGCTTCAGCACGTCGTCGATGCGCGGCGTGATGATGCGCAGGTTCTCCGCCGCCGTCAGCGATTCGTACAGGTACGAGTAGTGGCTCAGCAGCGCCACGTCTTTGCGAACGTCGTAACGCTGCTTGACCAGATCGAATCCGAGGATGCTCGCGGAGCCGCGATCGGGACGAATGGCCGTGCTGAGGATGCGGAAGAGCGTCGATTTGCCCGAGCCGTTGCGCCCAGCGACCATGACCACACGCCCCTGCGGTATGCGAAGGGAGACGTCGGCAAGCGCCCAGCGGCGCCCGTACCGGCGGGCGAGGTTCTGTGCATCGATTGCGAGCGTGTCCTGCATGCAACGCGAAGTTTCAGCGAGCCCGCGGTCCATGACAAGCGTCTCCGCGCACAGGAGCGTGTGAGCGTTGTCACTTATGATGATTTTCATGCGCCGGTTTTTGCCTCTCGTCCTCCTCGTTTCCGCCTGCGCCTCGGCCCCTCCTCCTGCTCCTCCGTCTCTCCCGTCTCCTCCGTCTCTTCGTCCCGTCTTCGGCTTCACGATCGAGGAAGAGGCGCGCGTGCTTCGACTGGAGGATCGCCGCGAATACGATCCGGCGATCGTGCAGGCCTGGCTGACGAACCCCAACCCGTTGCATCGCAAGCGGATGGCGCTCGCCGTCGGGCGCATCTCTCCGCAGAGTGAATCGCACGCCGGCGCGACGGCACTCGCCGCGATCATCGCCGATCCGGAGCGCGAAGTCCGCGAAACCGTCGCCTTCTCCCTCGGCGAGATCGGCGATCTGGAATCGGTCGAGCCGCTCTTCACACTCGCCGGTGATGCGGATGCGAGCGTGGCAGCGGAGGCGATCGAGGCGCTGTCGAAGCTGGCGCCGAAAACGGCGTTATCGCGCTATGTCCCGTTCACTCAGGAGCCGCAGCCGGAAGGTGTCCGCACGCGAGCCATTCGTTTTCTGTTTCGCTGGAACAGCGACGAAGCGAGCATGTTCGCCGCGAACGCGCTCGCCTCGCCGTCATCGGCGATTCGTCAGGCGTCCGCATACGCTCTCGCACGCCGCGCGTTCCCGCCCGCACGCGAGCGCCTCGAGCTGCTGGTGAACGATGCCGACGTGCTCACGCGCGCCTACGTCGCCTCCGCCCTCGGACGGATCGCAGCGCCGCAATCGATTGCCGTCCTGACGGCGATGTTTACCGACGCCCATCCGTGGGTCCGTACGAACGCAGTCGTCGCCCTCGGACGCATCGCGACCAAAGATCACAACGCGATCGTCACTCCCGATCTCGCCCAGGATGCCCTGCGCGTCATGGCCTTGATCGACGATCCCGATCCCGGCGTCCGCGCCTCCGCAATCGACACCCTCGGCTGGTACGCAGCGAAGAACGACGCGGCGAAAGCCAGATTGCAGGAGATCTTCACCGGCGGCTCGCGCTCCGAGCGGGAGATCGCCGCAGGTGCAATCGTGCGTAACAATCCGCAGATGCTGCTGTCGATGCCGAATCTGACCGGCTGGCAGAAGGTGCGCGGTCTGCAGTCGCTGCCGCCCGATGCAGACGCGATCCGCGCCGCATTCGCGAAGGACGACGACCCGAACGTGCGCGCGAATGCACTGAGCACGATCGCGGACGATCATTGCGACGCGAACGTGTCGTGGATCCGTCCGATGCTCGACGATCGCGACGTGATCGTCCGCGCGAATGCGATCGATCGCTACATGCACACGAAGCATCCCGATCCCGAGCTCTTCTCGCAGGCCGATGCGCGCGCGCGCAGCGATTCGCAGAACGATGCGCGGCTCGCGGCGCTGATCGCGCTCGCGCAGACCGGCAATCACACCGCGGTGCGCTGGGCGCTGACGGACGACGATCCGGTGGTGCGCCGTCAGGCCGCGGACGAGATCGAGAACACGTTCAAGGAGCCGCGTCCGTCGTACACGCCGCTGCCGGTCGATCGCAGCGATTACGCGCAGATCGTGGAGTGGTCGCGTCATCCGCACACCGCGACGATCCACATGACGCGCGGCAGGATCGAGATGCAGCTGCTGACCTCCGACGCGCCGATCACGACCTGGAACTTCGCGCAGCTGGCGAAGTCGCACTACTTCGACAACTCCACGTTCATGCGCGTCGTCCCGAACTTCGTCATCCAGGGCGGCGACCCGCGCAACGACATGAACGGCGGCCCCGGCTACGCCATCCGCGACGAGATCAACCTGCAGAAATACACGCGAGCCGCCGCCGGCATGGCCCTCTCCGGCCCCGACACCGGCGGCTCGCAATTCTTCATCACCCATTCGCCGCAACCGCATCTCGACGGCGGCTACACGATCTTCGGCCGCGTGACCGATGGCATGAACGCGGTGGTCGATCAGACGGAGCGCGGGGACAAGGTGGAGACGGTCACGATCCAGTGATCAGTGCGACTGGAGATGGCTCCGGGCGATCGCTCGCACCGCGGGGTTCGCGCCGGGATTGTCGGCGACTTTCTGCCATCCCAGCGCGCCGGCCTTGACGAGATTCAGCCGCGCGAATTCGACGGTGCACTTCGGATGCTGCAACGCAACCAGCAGCGTCGAACGGCGGATGAAGAACTCCTTTCGCTGGAGCAGCATGTGGAGGACCTGCTCGTTGATCTGGCGATAGCCCATGACGCGCTCGACGTTGCTCATGGTGATGAACCGCCCCGCTTCTTTGGCGATGCGCCCATCGGGATGCAGCACGAACGATTCGGTATAGCGTCCCTCCGCGGCGAGGTGGCGCTGTACCGGCAGCGGAAGCGACTCGATGCCCGCCGGGACGCCGGCCTCCGGATTGTCGCGGTCGATCCGCACTTTCTTCAGTTTCTCGGCCAGTGACTCGAACAGCTCGACGTCCGCCCCGCTTCGGTCCGATCGCCGGAAGTTCAGCAGCAAATCGTCGAGTCGCTCGAAGTAGGGAGACTGCACGAACAATTCATCGGCGAAGAAGATCGACAACATCCTCCCCACGAATGCGAGGTCACTGCCGTTCGACTGCACTTCGCGCATCAGCCGGGTGTGGATGCAGTCGAAAAAGATCTTCTTCTGATCGCTTGGCTCGAGCTTGAAGCGCTGTGCCATCGCGTACAGCGCGCTCACCCGAATGTTCGGCGAGGCCATGGTCCGCCACAGCGCCGCGACCGGGATCTTCATCAGCGCGAGGATGAGCCGCTCCGTGTTCGTCACGCCGACGAGGGTTGAGCGCCAAATGACCTCCAGGTCCGCTTTCGTGAAGGGGAGGCCGGCGGTGACGAATCGCTCGCGGACGGAGGCTTCGCTCAACGGTTTTCCGTCGCTCAGAATCCTGGTCAGTTCGCCGTAGCGAGGCCGGGTGACCGGGTTTTTCAGCAGCGCGGCAAAGAGGCCGTTGCGCTCGTCCCGCAATTCGTCGATGAGAATCAGGTCGCTCAACGACCAGAGCCGGTTCAGCAGCGGCTCGCGCAGGTCGCCGAATGCGTTCGCCGAAACGCCGGCGATCAGTCCGTCGCGTGCCGTCGCCAGCAGATCCGCCAACGCGACCTCTTCTTCCATCTCATCCGCGTCGATGAGCTTTTGGATCTTCGCCTCCAGCTCGGGAGAGACGTGAGCGGCGGTGATCGATTCGATGTTCTTTTCGATGCTCTTTTCGGGGAGCGGAATCTCGGCTGTCTTGTTCGCCCTTGCGCCGGCCAGTTGCGTTTGCGTCTTGAGATGTCCCAGCGGTACGAGTACGGCGGCCCGCCTGCCGCGAACGATGTCCGCGAATTCCTTCCACCGCGCCTGCTCCGCGGTGCCGGCGGCGCGGCCGAAGTTCGCCTGGACGCTGTCCCAGAAGGCCTTCTCCGCATCGAGCAGCTGCGTGGCCCATGCATCGATCTGCCGCACGTATGAGACCGACCAGCGATCGTCGAGCATCTCGAAGTACTGGCTGAATTCTTCGAGCTGGCCGTAAGCGAGATCGACTCCCGTGATGGCGTCGCTGATCGAGAGGCCCGCCAGCTGCTGCAGGTCCTCGCTCGCCTCGGCAACGAGATTCGGCATCGCGCGCCGCGGCACGGCTGTTGCCGGCGGATACCCCAGAATGCGATGCTCCTCGAAGCGGCGCCGGAAGTTGAATTCTTTCTTGAGCGAGTCCGCCAGGCCGCCGTACACCTTGTCGGTGATGGAGAAACTTCCGGGATCGGTTAGATGCTGCACGACCTGATCGGCGAGCAGGACGACATCGGTGGAGCTCCTTTCCCCATCCCACACAATCGATCCATCCGCCGCCGCGAGCTGCGCGCGGAACTTGATCTCGTTCTTCGGGTTCAGGTTGTAGACGTTGAGCTCCGTCAGGATGCCGATGCCGGCGATCACAGTCTGGTCGTACATGTCCGCGCCGGATGTCGCCAGCACGCCGCCGCCCGCCATCCACGACACCTGCTCCCAGTCGGAGCTCGGACAGTTCTTCTGCACGATGTCCTTGAAGGCTTTGAGCGCCGGCGACACTTTCTTGTCGCCATGTTTTTTCACGATGTCGCGGAAGCTGCCGATCTCGATTGCCAGCGCGGTGATCTGGTAGCCCTCACCCGCGACGAACCGCCCCGTCGTCTTCGGTGGCTCGACGACCGGCGGAACCTGCTTCTGTTTGAACAGAAGAGCGGCCAAGTGGCTCTCCACTTCGCGCTCCAGTTCGTCTGTTTCCTTGAAGGTCTGATACAGGCCGGGATGTCGCTTCAGCGGCGCGAACTCTGCGAAGAAGTCGTTCACCGCCTTCAGTTGCTCGGGCTTGATCTCGTTGATGGTCGAGATCCCCCGCTCACAGCGATACATCATGATCATCGGCCGTTGCCGCTGCTGCCACGACTGGTACGCGAGTATGAATTCCTCCTGGGTGCCCGACGCATACGGCAGCCCCGTGGTCGGATCGGTTGCTCCCGTTGGAGAGCCGAATTTCAACCAGAGAAGTCCGATGAAGACGTCCCACGATTCAACCGGCAATTGCTCGAGAATCGCATCCTCGGGACGCGCCGCCGGCTCGGGACGGACGTAGGTGCTCCAGTCGGTGAACTCGAGGAACATCCCGAGCCCGAGCGCCGTCGACTGGTTGAGCCTGCTGACGACTTTCTGCACGCGCTCCCGCTCCGGCGACATGTCGGAAGGTGACGCCACGAAGACACGGACTTTCTTGACGTCGTTCACGTGAACCCTCATGTATGGAGGGACGTAAAGACTGACTTTCCCTACCCCCACGGTGCCGCGCCGTGGTCTCGTGTAAGCTCCCGCCCCGATGTCCGCCCTCTTCGGCCGTTTCTTCCAGCTGATCGGCATGGTGGTTCTGCCGATCGGTCTCTACATCGGCCTGTTCCGCGACGATGTGCCGACCGAGGTGAAGATGCTGTTCATCGGAGGCGGGTTCTTTCTCGCCGGGTGGCTGATGGCGCGGCAGAAAGCGTCGTGAAGTACACCGTCGTCCTCACCGCCGATTACCCGGCCGTCGTGCGCGACCTGCTCGCCGGTGAGTTCGATGTCATCGCGCATCCGACGGAGCACGTGCGCAGCGAAGACGACATGATCACGCTGCTCGCGGAGGCGGATGCGGCGATCACATTGCTCTCCGACCCGCTCACGCGTCGTGTGCTCGCGGCGAATCCGAATCTGCGGATGGTCGCGAACTACGCGGTCGGCTACAACAACATCGACCTCGACGCCGCGCGCGAGCTGCGCATCACGATCACGAACACGCCCGGCGTGCTGACCGAGGCGACGGCGGATCTGACGATCGCACTGATTCTCGCGGTGACGCGGCGACTGATCGAAGGCGACGCCGAAGTCCGCCGCACGGGCCAGTGCGTCTGGGAGCCGTTGCATCTGCTCGGGACCGGATTGCAGGGCAAGCGGCTCGGCATCATCGGCATGGGACGCATCGGGCAGGCGGTCGCACAACGCGCAAATGCATTCGGCTGCGATGTGATCGGCGTGCGTCGCGGCGAATCAATGGACGCGTTGCTGACCACGAGCGACATCATCTCGATCCACGCCCCGCTCACGCGCGACACGCATCGCCTGATCGATGCAAGCGCGCTGGCGAAGATGAAGCGCGGCGCGTATCTCGTGAACACCTCGCGCGGCGCACTCGTCGACGAAGCGGCGTTGTGCGATGCGCTCGAGTCGGGACACCTCCGCGGCGCCGCGCTCGACGTCTACGAGCGCGAGCCGGAGGTGAGCGCGCGATTGCTGACGATGCCGAACGTCGTGCTCGCACCACACATCGGATCGGCGACCGAAGAGGCACGCACCGCGATGGCCCTCATCGCCGCAACCGACGTGCGCCGCTTCCTGCGGGGGGAACAGCCGTTGCACGTGGTAACGTAAATTTCGTGCGACTCTCGCGATCGGATGCGCTCCTTTTGATTATCGACGTCCAGGAGAAGCTCATGCCGGTGATCGATCGCAGCGCCGAAGTCGCGGCGAACATCGAGCGCTTGATTCGCGGCGTTCACCTCCTCGACGCGATCCCCATCCTCGTCACGGAGCAATACGTCAAAGGCCTCGGCGCGACCATCGAGCCGTTGCGGATCGCGCTCGAAGAGACCGCGGGCTATCAGCCGGTCGAGAAGGCGTGCTTTTCGGCGCAGGGGTGCGGCGAGTTCGTTGCGGCGATGCGGTTGCTGAAGAAGAAACAGATCATCGTCGCCGGCGTCGAGACGCATGTCTGCGTCTATCAAACCGTGACCGATCTCCTCGGCGCGGGCTACGACGTGACCATCGTCGCCGATGCGATGTCGTCGCGCGCCGCGGAGAATCGCGACATAGCGATCCGGCGCATGCTGGCGGAGGGCGCGCATCTCAGCTCGACCGAGATGGCGCTGTTCGAGCTGACCGTGAATTCGGGGACCGACGAGTTCAAGTCGATCGCGAAACTGGTCAAATGAAGCCTACGTTCTTCCCGACGCCGAACGATTTTCGCCGCTGGCTCGAAAAGAATCACGGCAAGGAGAGCGAGCTGCTGGTCGGGTTCTACAAAAAAGGGAGCGGACGGCCGTCGATCACGCCGTCGATCCAGCCGAAGCACAACGCCTGATCGACCGACTCCGGCCCATTCGCTTCACGCCGCGGAAGCGCACCAGCATCTGGAGCGCGGTCAACATCGGCCGCGTCGCAGAGCTGAAGAAACTCGGCCTGATGCAGCCTGCGGGCTTGCGCGCGTTCGAAGCGCGGACCGCGAAAAAGTCGGGCGTCTACGCGTACGAAAACGCGCCGAAGGAACTGGCGCCGGAGTACGAGAAGACATTCCGCGCGAACAAAAAAGCGTGGGAGTACTTCAACGCGCAGCCGCCGGGCTATCGGCGCCTCGCGATCTATTACGTGATGGGCGCGAAGCGCGAGGAGACACGCGCGCGGCGGCTCGCGCTATTGATCGAGGACTCGGCGGCGGGGCGGCGGCTGGCGGCTTACACGCTGGAGAAGCGCAAGGATTGATACCACGCGCAGTCATCGCGCAGCGGAATGCGCGTCGTGTGCGTAATTCTTCTTCTCCGGAACGATGCCGTCGCTGACGCCGACAAGCTGAGAGCTTGTCGTACACCAGGTGTGGTGTAGGACAAGCTCTCAGCTTGTCCCCGCTCGCTACGTCTCGACGAGGTACGCGACATTCTCGAGCAGGATCAACTCGAATGGATCGGTGATGCCGGGCCGGACATTGCGGTAAAAATCGCGGAGCAGCGAAACGACCCTAAATAGTTGAGTGTTCAACTCTTGCAATCCTCCTCCGCGGAGGTGAGTCATGCAACAGGATCTCAACGGACGCCGCGTCGCCATCCTCGTCACGGATGGCTTCGAGCAGGTCGAGATGACCAGTCCGCGCGAGGCGCTCGAAGGCGCGGGCGCGAAGTGCGTGCTGATCTCGAACAAA
This sequence comes from Thermoanaerobaculia bacterium, assembly GCA_035255945.1. GTDB lineage: Bacteria > Acidobacteriota > Thermoanaerobaculia > Gp7-AA8 > Gp7-AA8 > JAJPHC01. Next base: position 9,092 of record DATEZA010000022.1, on the reverse strand, counting down.
GACGGCGAAGTGCAGGGCTTCAAGCATCACGACAAAGCGGACAAATTCAAAGTCGATCTGGCGCTCTCCAAAGCGGACCCGGGCGACTTCGACGCCGTGCTGCTGCCCGGCGGCGTCATCAATGGCGATGCGCTGCGCATCGAGAAAAAGGCGCAGCAATTCGTGCAGGAGATGGAGCGCGCGGGCAAGCCGATCATGGTCATCTGCCACGGCGGTTGGCTCCTCGTCTCATCGGGCCTGGTCAAAGGCCACACGATGACGAGCTGGCCGACGCTGCAGGACGACATCCGCAATGCGGGCGCGACCTGGCAGGACAAGGAAGTGATCCGCGACCGCAACTGGGTCAGCAGCCGCAAGCCGGACGATCTCCCCGCGTTCAATCGCGAGTCGATCCGTCTCCTCGGCGAGATCAAGTCGCCGGCGGGAGTGCAGCCCGGCGACAGAGAATCGCTCGGCGTGAGGTCGTGACGATTGGAAAAACGGATCCTGATCGTTGACGACGACGACGCGATCCGCATGCTCCTCTTGACGGTGCTGCGGAAGCGCGATTTTCACGTCGACACCGCGCGTAATGGCGAGGAGGCGATCGAGCGGACGCAGCAATGCCGCTACTCGATCATCCTCCTCGACCTGATGATGCCGCGCATGAGCGGCTACGAATTTCTCTCTCGCGTCGAAGGCTGGCCGGCGAATGAGCGGCCGCTCGTCATCGTGCTGACCGCCGGCTCCGAGCCGCGCAATCTGAATGCGAAGATCGTTGCCGGAACGATCCGCAAACCGTTCGACATCGAGCTGCTGGTCGACACGATCACGGCGTGCATGCGGACGCTCGAAGAGCTCCGGCAGAACGGCGGCTGCCCTCCTTCGGAAAGCGACCTCGGCCGCCCGTCCGGCGAGCCGAATTAGGCACAAATCAGATAGCAGGCAGCAGATAGCAGATAGCAGCCAGGAGACGCTTCCGCGCGACGGCTCCTGCTATCTGCTATCTGCTGTCTGCCATCCAAATTAGGCATAATCCTTGGAATTATCCCCATCATGAATGAACCAAGAGTGCTGATCATCGAGAGCAACGACGCTCTTCGCGTGATGCTCTTCGCCCTCCTTAGCCACCAGCCGCTCGGCGTCGACGCCGCGGCGAATGCGGAGGAGGCGCTGGAGCGCGTCGCGAAGTGCGATTACGCGCTCATCGTCCTCGACATGGACCTTCCCGATGGCGAGGCCGACGAGTTCCTCATGACGTTCCGCGCGAACCGTCCTCAGGCGACGACGTTCGTGCTTGCAGTACGCGACCCGAATGGTGAATCGATCGTCGATCCCGCTCAGGTCGGTGCCGTTCTCAACAAACCGCTGGAAATCGACACGCTGGCCGAGGCTGTGAGGGAGTGCGCGGGGGTAGTGCCGAGGCCGGCGGATCCGCTTCCGTGTCCACCGGCCGACAGTGATGTGCGGTCGCGGATGGATCAGAGCGGATCGTTCTATACGAACTGAGCCGATACAATCGGCCAGTCGTGTCGCAACATCGAAATGCAATTCTGTGGGTCGTTGCCGCCGCGTTGCTCTGGTCAACCGGCGGCATCGGCATTAAAGCGATCACCGATTCGCCGCTGAAGGTGACGTTCTATCGCTCGCTCTTTGCAGCGATCGCGCTGTTCCTCGTCTTCGGACGCGATGTGTGGGGCCGGCGCCACTGGCGGTCGACGCCGGTGTTCATCTCCGCAATCGTCTGCTACGGCACGTGCCTCACCACGTTCGTCATCGCGACGCGGTGGACGACCGCAGCGAACGCGATCTTCCTGCAATACGCCGGTGTCGTCTGGGTGCTGCTGCTCTCGCCGCTCGTGGTGCGCGAGGCGATGCGCGCACGCGATGTGATCGCGATCGCCGTCGCCGTCGGCGGCATGGCGCTGTTCTTCGTCGGACGTTTCGAAGCGCACGGGATGGCCGGCAATGCGATGGCGCTGGTGTCGAGCGTCTTCTTCGCCGGATTGATCCTCGCCCTGCGGCGTGAAAACGACGCGGCACAGTCGGCGGTCACATGGGGCAATGTCGTGCTGGCGCTCGCGATGCTGCCGTTCGTCTGGAACGATCTCGCGCTGACCTGGAAATCGTTCGGCGTGCTCGCGTTTCTCGGACTGTTCCAGATCGGACTCGCCTACGCGTTCTTCGTGCGGGGGCTGAAGTACGTGACCGCGACGCAGGCGTCGCTGACCGGAATGCTCGAGCCGGTCTCGAATCCGATCTGGGTCTTTCTGCTGCTGGGCGAGCGGCCCTCGGCCTTCGCAATTGCGGGCGGAGCGGTCGTGTTAGCGGCAATTGCGTGGCACACGATGATGGGCGCGCCCGTCGTCGAGCTGCCCGCGCCGGATTGATCATGCCCGACACCACCGCAGCCGCCACGCTCCTCACCGGAATGTTGTCGACCACACTCGATCCGCTCGATCTGGGCGAGCGTCTTCATGTCGCGCCGATCTTCGAAATGACGCGCGGCAATCACGCGCCGCTCGATCTCGAGGCGACGGTGATTCGCTATCGCGTTTTGTCGAGCGGACGGATCGTCGTCGCGGCGGCGGGCGGTTTTCTTGCAAAATGTCCACGCTGTGTCCGTATTCACGCTGATCGAGCCTGCGACCGGCGAGTCGATCGCCACCGTCCCGCAACAATCATCCGATGACGTCGATCGCGCCGTTCGCGCCGCCGACGCTGCGTTCCGCGGCGAATGGCGCCGCATGAACACGCGCAGCCGCGCGCGCGTCCTGCAGCGGCTCTCGCAGCTCATCCGCAACAACGCGGACGAGCTGGCGAAGCTCGAATCGCGCAACGTCGGCAAGCCGATTCGCGATTCGCGCGATGAAGTCGCACTCGCCGCGAACTGCTTCGAGTACTACGCCGGCGCCGTCAACAAGATCGGCGGACAGACCATCCCCGCCGCGGCGCCCGGCATCCTGATGACCTTCCGCGAGCCGGTCGGCGTCTGCGGAATCATCGTGCCGTGGAACTTCCCGGTTGCCATCACGTCGTGGAAGATCGCGCCCGCGCTGGCGATGGGCAACACCGTCGTGCTCAAGCCGGCGGAGCAGACACCGCTGACTGCATTGCAGATCGCGAAGCTCGCGCTCGAGGCAGGCATGCCGGAAGGCGTGCTCTCCGTCGTGACGGGACAAGGCTCCGTCGTCGGCGAAGCGCTGATCCGTCATCCGCTCGTGCGCAAGATCGCATTCACCGGCTCGACCGAAGTCGGCATGAACGTGATGCGCGCCGCCGCCGACGACATCAAGCGCGTCACGCTGGAGCTCGGCGGGAAATCGGCGAACGTGATCTTCGACGATTGCGATTTCGATCGCGCCGTCGCCTCCGCGGTCTCCTCGTCCCTCGGCAACGCGGGCCAGGATTGCTGCGCGCGCAGCCGCATCCTCGTGCATCAGCCGATCTACGACCGCTTCACGAAAGCGCTCGTCGACGCGTTTCAGAAAGTGAAAGTCGGCGAGCCGCTCGCGGACGAAACGGAGATGGGTCCGCTGGTCACCGCGACGCATCGCCAGCGCGTCGTCGGCTACGTCGAATCGGGCAAGAGCGAAGGCGCGACGCTGGCCACCGGCGGGAACGTCAGCGGCCACGCATACCTCGAGCCGACGGTGTTCGTCGATGTGAAGCCGCAGATGTCGATCGTGCGCGAGGAGATCTTCGGGCCGGTCGTCGCGGTGATGCCGTTCCGCGACGAAGCGCAGGCCATCGAGCTGGCGAACGATTCGATGTACGGCCTGTCGGGCTCGATCTGGACGCGCGACATCGCCCGCGCGATGCGTGTCGCCCGCGCCATCGAAACCGGTAATCTCTCCATCAACTCCGGATCGAGCGTGCATCTCGAAGGACCGTTCGGCGGCGTGAAACGCAGCGGCATCGGACGCGAGCTCGGATTGCAGGCGCTCGATTCGTACACGGAGTGGAAGACGGTGTATGTAGACGTAGGATAGGTGCGTGGGCTCGAGGGTGCGTGGGCGCGATGGTCCGCCCACACTCCCACGAACCCACGCGTCCACGAACCCACTTATGCAGGGCCGCATCAACCTCGACGAACTAACACGCCTCATCGCCGCGGGCGACATCGAAACGGTGATCGCCGTCTTTCCCGACATGTACGGCCGTCTCGTCGGCAAGCGTTTCGTCGCGCAGTATTTTCTCGACGACGTCGCCGGCCACGGCATGCACGCGTGCGATTACCTCCTCGCGTGCGACATGGAGATGGACCCGGTTCCGGGCTACGCGTTCACGAGCTGGGCGAAGGGCTACGGCGATTTCAATCCGGTGCCCGACTACGGCACGCTGCGCATCGCGTCGTGGCAGGAGAAGTCGGCGCTGGTGCTCTGCGACATCGACGTGCCGATCGCGCCGCGCACGATGCTGCGCAAACAGGTCGAGCGCGCGGCGCAGCTTGGATTCACGCCGATGGCCGCGTCGGAGCTCGAGCTGTACGTGTTCAAGGACTCGTACGATTCGGCGGCGGAGAAGGGCTACATCCGCATCGAGCCGATCGGCCGCGTGATCGAGGATTACCACATCCTGCAGGGCACGAAGGAAGAGTTCCTGATCGGCGCGATCCGTTCGCATCTCGAGCGATCCGGCGTGCCGGTCGAATCGTCGAAAGGGGAGTGGGGACCGGGCCAGCAGGAGATCGGACTGCGTTACGCCGATGCGATCGAGATGGCCGATCGTCACGCGATCTACAAACACGCGGCGAAGGAGATCGCGTGGAAGGCGGGACACGCGATCACGTTCATGGCGAAATGGGACGAGCGCTACGCCGGCTCGAGCTGCCACATCCACATGTCGCTCTGGGATCGCGACGTGAAGCACTCCGCCTTCGAAGGTGAGTCCGACACGTTCCGCCACTTCCTCGGCGGATGGATGGCGCACATCCGCGAGCTCTTCGCGTTCTATGCGCCGTATCCCGCGTCGTACAAACGCTATGTCGCGGGCTCGTTCGCGCCGACCGGCATCGCCTGGTCGCACGACAATCGCACGGCCGGCTTTCGCATCGTCGGACAGGGCCCGTCGCTGCGCATCGAATGCCGCGCGCCCGGCGCCGACGCGAACCCGTACCTCGCCTTCGCCGCAACACTCGCCGCGGGATTGGATGGCGTCGAGAACGAGATCGAGCCGCCGCCCGCATTCGAAGGCGATGTGTACGCCGCGCAGGAGCTGCCGCACGTGCCGCACTCACTGAACGAATCGATTGCTGCACTGGAGTCGAGCACGTTTGCACGGGCGGCGTTCGGCGACGACGTGATCTCGCACTATTTGCATTTTTTCAAAACGGAACAGAGAAAGTTCGACTCCGTCGTGACCGATTGGGAACGGCGGCGATACTTCGAGATGGGATGAGATGCGAATTCAGAATTCAGAATGAAGAATTCAGAATTGATGTGGGCGCTTCGCGCCACGTTCTTTATAAACAACGTGCGCGAAGCGCCACCTCAATTCTTCATTCTGAAATTCTGAATTCTGAATTCTGCATTCGCTTTAGATTCTCTTTTGAGGAGCGCGGATGCGTCTACAGAACAAAGTCGCACTAATCACCGGCGGCGGCTCCGGCATCGGCAAAGCGTCATGTCTGCGCTTCGCCCACGAAGGCGCGAAAGTCGTCGTCGCCGATCTGAAAGGCGCGGAAAGCACCGTCGACGAAATCAAATCAGCAGGCGGTGATGCCGCCGCGTTCTCCGCCGACATCTCCAAAGCAAAAGACTGCGAGGCGATGGTCGCGTTCGCGGAGAAGACGTTCGGCAAGCTCGACATCGCGTTCAATAACGCCGGCGTGTTTCATCCGAAAGACGATTCGGTCACCAACACTGACGAAGAGATCTGGGACTTCGTCATCAACGTGAATCTCAAAGGCGTCTTCCTCGGATGCAAGTACGAGATCCCGGCGCTGCTGCGCAACGGCGGCGGCTCGATCATCAACACCGCGTCGTTCGTCGCGATCATGGGTGCGGCCGCGCCGCAGATCGCGTACACCGCGAGCAAGGGTGGCGTGCTGTCGATGACGCGCGAGATCGCGGTCGAATTCGCGCGCAGGAACATCCGCGTCAATGCGCTCTGTCCCGGACCGGTCGAAACGCCGCTGCTGCAGGAGCTGCTCTCCGATCCCGCGCGCCGTCAGCGGCGGCTCGTGCACATCCCGCCCGGACGCTTTGCGCGCGCCGAGGAGATCGCGAATGCGGCGGTGTTCCTGGCGAGCGATGAGGCGTCGTACGTGAATGGATCGACGTTCCTCGTCGATGGCGGAATCACGGCGGCGTACATCACGCCTGAGTAGTTGGCGTCCGCCAACTACTCGCTTTCATTAGCTAGCCATTACGCCGAGGCGCGCCACCGTCGACGCAATCCCGTCCAGCACCTGAATGTTGTGCACGATGTCGCGGCTCTCCTGCGCCGCGATCGTCTTCACCACATTCGCGAGCAGTCCCGGCGGGTGCAGGATCAGCGTCCCGAGCTGCGCGACTTCGAGGTCGTGCACCATGATCGCGGCGGGATGCAGGATCGGCGGCTCGATGGCCAGCTTCTGCGCGAAGCACCACGCCGAATCGCGCGTGACTTTCAGGGCGTCGCCGATCAGGTCGATCTCGTGCTGCTGCAGCACGTCGTAGATGTCGGCGAGCACCGGCGACAGCTCGTCGATCTCATCGAGCACGCCGTTCACCTGCGATGCGAGCACCGCGTTCACCATGTTGAAGTCGTTATGCAGCGACGGCAGTTGGGCGCCGGGCGCGATCTGCTCCGCGGCGATGCCGAGGTCGAGATCGATGTGCGCGTTCACCCCGGCGAGCATCTGCTGCACGATGATCGGATCGGGGAGCAGCGCGCCGGTGAATGCGACGACCCATGAATGTGTCGGCGCGGGGAACTGTCCCGGATGGAAGTGGCCGTTCAGCGCGGCGAAGTAACGGCTCGCGAATGTCACGTCGAAACGCTCCATCCGCGGGCCGTCTTCGAACTTCTGCTCCGCGATCGCCGTGCGGATCGCGATCGTGATGCGCTTGTACAACGCGGCGAAGTAACCGAGGCGGCTCGCATTCGCCGTCGACCACTGCACGATCCCTTCGATCGCATCCACCACCTGGTCGATGTTCGTGATGTTCGTGATCGGAGGCAGTGGCGTCGTGGTCATGCAATTGCGAATGCTACCGTCATCACCTGGATTGCGGTGACCTCGCTCAGGGCCGTTGCGTCGAAGAAGTGATGTTGACGCGGATCGGTCGCGTGCTGCTCGCCGTCGTTGCCGTTATCGCGATCGCGATCGTGCTCGTGCGGCAGCCGGTGCTCACTTCACTGCCGTATCGATCGAAGGAGCACGCCGATGCGAGAGCGCTCGAGCAGCACGTGCGCTTTCTCAGTCTCAACCGCCGCGTCGGTGCGCCGGAGTACATCGCGAGCGAGTTGCGCGCGAGTGGTGGAACAGTCGTGGAACAACCATTCGTCGCGCGGAAGCAGACGTATCGCAACGTGATCGCGACGTTCGGTCCGGACGATGACAAGTCGCCGCTGATCGTCGTCGGCGCGCACTACGACGCCTTCAACGATCTCCTCGCCGCCGACGACAACGCGAGCGGCACCGCCGGCCTGCTCGAGCTCGCGCGACTCCTCGGCACCACGAAGCTCACCCGTCCCGTCGTGCTCGTCGCGTACGCGAACGAGGAGCCGCCGTTCTTCGCGTCGGAGGACATGGGGAGCTTCGTCCACGCCTCTAGCATCGCGCAGCGCCGCGTCGACGCAATGATCTGCCTCGAGATGATCGGCTACTTCGGACACGAACAGCTCTGGAGCTCGTGGGTGCTGTCGCTGCTTTATCCGAACGACGGCAACTTCATCGGCGTCACCGGCGGCTGGAACGACCGCCAGCTCGCGCGATTCGTGAAGCGTGCGATCAACGGCGCGCACGAAGTCGATGCCGTGAGCTTCACCGGTCCGCACGAAATGCTCGATGCGTCCGACCAGCGCAACTACTGGTCGCGAGGCTGGCGCGCCGTGATGCGCGGAACGCCAACTACCACACCAGTCACGACACGCCGGAGACGCTCGATTACGGGCGGATGGCGGGGGTGGTGGATGGGGTGTTCAGTGCGCTGGACCACCTCGCCGCCCCGTCATCCCGAGCGTAGTCGAGGGACCTGGGCGGGAGGGGGCGCGTTGGTGTGCCCCCTCCCGCCCAGGTCCCTCGACTACGCTCGGGATGACGGAGCCGTGGAACACCTGCAAGCCCCATCGCGTTTTCCGCGGGGCACATGATCAGCTTCAACAAAATCTGCAAGCAGTACGGCAAGCAGCTCATCTTCGTCGACGCCTCCTTCCAGCTGAATCCGGGTGAAAAGGCCGGGCTCGTCGGGCCGAACGGCGCGGGGAAGACCACGCTCTTCCGCATGATCGTGGGCGAGGAATCGGCGGACGACGGCGATGTCTCCGTCCCGAAGAAGATGACCATCGGCTACTTCCGACAGGACATCGAAGAGATGTCGGGCCGCTCCGTGCTCGATGAAGCGATCGCCGGCAGCGGCCGCCTTGGCGATCTGCATCACGAGCTCGAAGCTCTGCAGAATGCGATGAGCGATCCCGGCCGTGCGGGCGAGATGGACCAGATCCTCGACCGCTTCGGGCACGTGCAGGAGGAGTACTCGCATCTCGGCGGCTACGAGCTCGAAGCGCGTGCCCGCGAAGTGCTGCACGGACTCGGCTTCGAAGACGATCGCATCGATGCCGACGCCGGCCTCCTCAGCGGCGGCTGGAAGATGCGCGTGGCGATGGCGAAAGTGCTCCTCGGACGTCCCGACGTGCTGCTCATGGACGAGCCGACCAACCATCTCGACATCGAGTCGATCATCTGGCTGGAAGGATTTCTCAAGTCGTATCCCGGCTCGCTGCTGATGACCTCGCACGATCGCGAGTTCATGAACCGCGTCGTTTCGAAGATGGTCGAGATCGACGACGGCGAGCTGAACATGTACTCCGGCAACTACGACTTCTACGATCGCGAACGCTCGCTGCGCGAAACGAATCGCGAAGCGGCATACGCGCGGCAGCAGGCAAAGCTGGCGAAGGAACAG
>DATEZA010000021.1:0-4945 GCA_035255945.1 Thermoanaerobaculia bacterium | reverse complement strand
ATCCCGCCGGTGCATGACTCCGCCGCCGACACGGTCGCGTTGCGCTCTACGAGCAGATCGCCGACCACCGATTCGAGCGTGTCGTCGTCGAAGCCGAAGACGCGATCGCCGAAGAGCTCGAGGAGCTCGCGCTCTCGCGATGCGATTTCGTCGTGCGACGTGGCGACGAGATGCAGCTCGACGCCGCCCGGCGACGCGAGGATCGTCGTCAACTCGCCCTTGTGCGCGTCGTAGTACGGCTTCAGCTGCTCATCGACCGCCGACTCGCCCATTCCCGCGATCTTCAGCACGCGGCGATGCCGCGAGAGTCCGCCGGTGATCTGCGCGAGCCACGGTTTGAAGTACGTGTCGAGCATCCACTCCAGCTCGTGCGGGACTCCCGGAAAGACCCAGATCTGCTTGCCGCGCGTTTCAATGTGAAACCCCGGCGCGGTGCCGCGATCGTTGATCAGCGTGGTCTGCCCCACGAAGATCTGCGCCTGCTTTTTATTGACCTCGGGCATCTTCCAGCCGCGCGCCGCAAAGCGCGCTTCGAGCCGCGCGATGAGGTTCGGATCCTCGACCATCGGCAACCCCAACGCCGCCGCCAGCGCTTCGCGCGTGAGATCATCCTCGGTCGGCCCAAGCCCGCCGGTGATGATCAGCATGTCCGCATGGATGAGTGCGAATTCGATCGCGGAGACGACATCGCCGAGCCGGTCGCCGACGATCGATTTGCGTACGAGCTCGATCCCGTAGTCTTCGAGCACGACCGTGATCTTCAGCGAGTTCGTATCGACCCGCGTCGGCCCCAGCATCTCCGAGCCGATGGCGAGGATGGCGGCGTTGTTCATGGAACGGAGACTATACGAGGGGGATGTCGGTCTTCCGAAAATCATCGCCGCGGCAGAGAAGCGGCTGGCGGGCGAGGGAGGCGGTCGCGTAGGTCATGCAGTCGCCGAAGTTGAGGCCGGCGGGATGGCGGCCTTTGCCGAAGCGCTCGAACGCGTCAAGGGCGCGTTGCCAGTGAAGGTTCGTGAACGGTACAACCTGAATTCGGCTTTCGCCGAAGAAGCGGAGAAGTACGCCCGTTGCGTTTCTCTTGAAGCGCGCGGTCAACACGAGGCCGGCTTCTACGGCGTTCGGAGCGCCGATTCCCACATATCGAGCATTCATGATCGCAGTGGCAAGTTCTTCAGAATTCGCCTCGCCTTCGAGAATGGCGACAACTGCAGAGGTGTCAACGATCACACGCCGTGTTTCCCATATCCGAGAATCCGCTCACGCTCTTTCTTCGTCAGGGGGCGGCCGCGATTTTCAGGCGGAATCGTCGGCCAGACTTCTCTTCTCAAAAAATCCATGAGGTGTTCCAGCCGCTGCTTGTTGCTCGGCTCGGCCACGATCCGTTCCCGCCGTTCCTCCAGCGCCCGCAGAATCGCCGCCGTCTTCGTCTCGCCGGTCATCTGCGCGAGCTCAGCCGCGAGCTGCTCGACCTTTGCGTTCTTGATATTCAGCGCCATGGTGTAAAAACTCTACCATTCTTCATCTGAACTGCAAGCGTCAAGCCGTGACGTTCTCCAGCTCTTCCTTCTCTTTCGCCAGCGTCTCCCACTTCCCGTACAGCAGATCGATCATCGCTTTCAGATCGTGGTTCTGCTGCTGGATCTTTTTCATCCGCTCGCCGTCGCGGTAGACCTCTTCCGAGCAGAGCAGGAGATCGTTGCGCTCGCGCTCGCGTTCCGCGGCGGCGATGCGCGCTTCGAGGGCGGTGATCTCTTCATCGATTTTCTTGAGGCGCTTTTTCGCTTCCTTGCTCGGCCCCTCACCCGGCCTTCGGCCACCCTCTCCCCGCGGAGCGGGGCGAGGGACAACGGGCGGCGGCGGTTCATGCTTGACCGGCGCGGCCAGGCCCGCTTTGAACCGCTCCACCAGGTCGCTGTAATTGCCCGCGTAAACCTCGGCCTCACCGTCCTCGACGAGGATGACGTTCTCCGCCACGCGATCGATGAAGTAGCGGTCGTGCGACACCACCACGAGCGCGCCGGTGTACGCCTCCAGCGCTTCTTCCAGCGCTTCGCGCGTGTAGACATCGAGGTGATTCGTCGGCTCGTCGAGCAGCATCAGGTTGCCGCCGACATACATGATCTTCGCGAGCGCGAGGCGCCCCTTTTCGCCGCCGGAGAGGTCGCGCGTTTTCTTGAACACGTCGTCATCGAAGAACGAGAACTGCGCGAGATAGCTGCGCATCTCCAGCTCTGTCTTCAGGCGGTCGAGGTTCCAGATCGCATCGATGACGACGCCGTTCGGATTCAGGTCGCCGAGGGTCTGGTCGTAGTAGCCGACCTGGACGTTGTGGCCGTAGGAGACCGTGCCGGCGAGCGGCTGCAGGCGACCCGCGAACGTCTTGAGGAGCGTCGATTTGCCGGAGCCGTTCGGGCCCATGATCGCGTAGCGCTCGCCGCGGCGGATGGTCATGGTCAAGTTGTTGACGATGCCCCTCCCGGCAGGATAGCCCGCAGTCAATCGATCGCTCGTCAACGCGATCGCACCCGATCGCGGTCCTGCATCGAGCTTGAAATTTGCGAGCGTTTCGTCCGTCTCCGGACGCTCCGCCTCATCGAGCTTCGCCAGCATCTTGCGGCGCGACTTCGCCTGCTTCGTCTTCTGGCCGGCGAGGTTGCGGCGGATGAAGTCCTGCGTCTTCTCGATGAACTCCTGCTGCCGCTCGTAGTCGGCGGCCATCTTCTCCATCCGCTCCGCGCGCAGCTCGAGGAACTTCTCGTAATTGCCGGAGTACTCGACCAGCTTGCCGTGCGCGAGCTCGACGATCTTGCCGACCGTGCGATTGAGAAACGTGCGGTCGTGCGAGATGACGAGGTAGCTGCCTTTGAACGACTCCAGGAACTCTTCGAGGAACTCGATCCCTTTGAGGTCGAGGTGGTTCGTCGGCTCGTCGAGCAGGAGCAGATCGACGCGCGTGAGCAGCACCCGGGCGAGCATCGCGCGGTTCTGCTGGCCGCCGCTGAACTCCGAGATCGGGCGCTCGAACTCTTTCTTATCGAAGCCGAGTCCCATCAGCACGCGCTCCACTTCGGCGTGCAGCGTGTAGCCGTCGGCGTGCTCGTACTCGTGCTGCAGCTGCGAATATTTTTCGAGCAGCTTCTCGTGATCTTTCGACGGATCGGAAAGATCGTGCTCGATCGCGCGCATCTTCCGCTCGATGGCGAGCACCTCGTGAAACGCGGTCTCGACGTAATCGAAGAGCGTCATCCCCGGCTCGGCGTCGAGGTGTTGTCCGACGTGGCCGGTGGTCAGTCCGGACGAGCGGAGGATCTGCCCGTGATCCGGCTCTTCCTGTTTCAGCAGCAGACGGAAGAGCGTCGTCTTCCCGGCGCCGTTGCGGCCGACCAGCCCGACGTGCTCGCCGGGATTGTGCTGCCACGTGACGCTGCGGAGGATGTCGTGCGGACCGTACGATTTTTCGATGTTTTCAAAGCGGTAGAGCATGAGAGTTGAGTTAAGTTAACGCTATGCGTCTGGCAGTCAACATCGATCACATTGCAACAATTCGCGAAGCTCGCAAATCGGACGAGCCCGATCCGATCGCGGCCGCGGTGATTTGCGAGCTCGCGGGTGCGCAGGGCATCACCGTTCATCTGCGCGGCGACCGCCGCCACATCCAGGACCGCGACGTCGAGGTGCTGCGCCGCATGGTCTCGACGCACCTCAACGTGGAGATGGCGGCGTCGACGGAGATGGTGCGCATCGCACAGACGATCAAGCCGCATCGCGTGACGCTCGTCCCGGAGCGGAAGGACGAAGTGACGACCGAGGGCGGTCTCGATGTGGTGCTGCATTCGGGCAACATCGAGAAGAGCGTGCGCGGATTGCTCGACGCCGGCATCGATGTGTCGATCTTCGTCGATCCCGATCTCGAGCAGATCCGGCAGTGCAGCAAACTGCGCACGCCGCGCATCGAGATCAACACCGGCAAGTTCACCGAGGCCTACGCCCGCGAATGGACCTCGGGGCAGTGGCAGCACGAGCTGGACAAGATCACCACCGCCGCACGTGCCGCGCGCAAGCTCGGACTGGTGGTGCTCGCCGGACACGGACTCAACTACCGCAACATCGATTCGATCGCGCGGATCGATGACATCGAGGAGCTGAACATCGGCCACTCGATCGTCGCCCGCGCGGCACTGGTGGGATTGGATGCCGCCGTGCGCGAGATGATCGCCCTGATGCGCAACCCGCGCAGGCGATGAAGTGCGGCGGCCATGCCGCCGCTGGTTTTGGTTAGGGCGGCCATGCCGCCCGCCCCTCGCGCGGCATGGCCGCGCGTGTGAGAGCGGCGGCATGGCCGCCGCACTCCGTTACGCGCGAATTTCCGCGAGCCGGCGCCGAATCTCCCGCCGCAACTTCGGATCCGCATGCGGCGAGAACCGCTCCGCCTCGTACATCGCCACGAGCGGCTCCAGCTCGCGCGCGGCCTCGGGGTGCGTCGCGCGCAATTGCGCGAGCGCTTCCTCCATCGTCATCGACGGACCGACGATGATGCCGTACGCGCGCAGGTGCGACGCGAGCAGGACGAACACCGGGCGGCGTCGGCCCGACACCGAGATCGCTAGCGCCGCGAATGCGAGCACGAGCATGATCACCCCGATCGCGCGCGGCGATTTGAGGCCCGTGATCGCTGTACTGAAATTCACCTTTGCGGACAACATCACATCGCGCATCGCGGCGATCGCATTCGCGGCGATCGTGATCTGATCACCGAGGCCGTACGTGAGGACGTAACGGTCCCAGTAGTACGTGACCGAGTCGCTGAGGGCGCTCGCGTAGGCGCGCAGGGCGCCGGTCTTGTCCATGCCGGGACGCATTGCGGCAGGCGTCGGATCGAACGTCGTCCAGCGCGTGCCGTTCCACACCTCGACCCACGCGTGCGCATCTTCGCGGCGGATCA
>DATEZA010000020.1:0-9026 GCA_035255945.1 Thermoanaerobaculia bacterium | reverse complement strand
CCCTTCGTGCTCGCCCGATTCAGCCGCGCGAAGCGCCGGCTGCTATCGGGCGAGGTGGTTGCAGCCGCCCCCTCAGTTGACAATCCCCCTCACTCCGCTACATTAAGGCCTGCAACCACAACATATGAAAGTCTCCTTCCTCAAAGCCCCGATCGGCGGAATCATCGGCCTCGAGATGATCACGTTCGTCGAGCCGCTCGGCCTGGAGTGCGTCGCCGGCGGACTCGAGCTCGACGGTCACGAATGCCAGATCATCGACATGCGCATCGACGGCGTGGAGAAAGGCTTCGAACAGCTCCGCGCGTTCAAGCCGGACATCGTCGGACTGCAGTGCAACTTCACCACGGAGCGCTTTCGCAGCATGCGTCTCGCGCGCCGCGTGCGCGACGAAGTGCCGGGCGCGATGCTCGTCATCGGCGGCCACGACGCGTCGCGCGATCCGAAGTGGTTCCTCAAGCCGTGCGTCGACGTGGTCGTCGTCGGCGACGGCGAAGAAGTGATGCCGCTGCTCGTCAGCGCCTGGCAGCGCGACAAAAACCTGCGCAACGTGCCGGGCCTCTTGATCAACGAACCGACGCCGATCGACACCGGACACGCCCCTGCCCGCGGCAACGTCGACGACCTGCCGTTCCCCGCGCGCCACCTCATCAAACGCTATGCAGGCGAGTACTACATCAACTTCCGCCGTCCGCTCGCGCTCCTGGAGACCGCGCGCGGCTGTCCGTTCAAATGCAATTTCTGCTCGGTCTGGAAATTTCACGAGTCGACGTTCCGCGAGAAATCGCCGGCGCGCGTGGTGAAAGAGCTCGAGCAGATCGAAGCGCCGAACGTCTTCATCACCGACGACATCTTCTGGATGAACGTGAAGCGCGGCCGCGAGCTCGGCGAGGCGCTGGTCAAGTCCGGCATCAAGAAGCACTACACCATCCAGACGCGCAGCGACATCATCTGCAAGTTCCCCGAGCTCATCGAGCAATGGAAGGCGTGCGGCCGCATGACCGTCTTCCTCGGCCTCGAGAAAGTCGACGACGAAGGATTGAAGTCGGTCAACAAGAAGAACACCGCCGACAACAACAACCGCGCGATTCGCATCCTGCAGGAGCTCGGCGTCGGCTACACGCCGAACTTCATCGTCGATCCGACCTGGGACCGCGCCGATTTCGACAAACTGAAACGCTGGATCGACGACACCGGCGCGTATAACTCCGGCTTCTCCGTGCTCACGCCGCTCCCCGGAACCGATCTGTGGGACGAGGTGGAGCCGGACGTGACGACGCGCGACTGGGAGCTGTTCGACATCGCGCACACCGTGCTGCCGACCAAACTCCCGCTGCACGAGTTCTACGCCGAGTACGCGGGGCTGTGGAAACACGCGGTCGATGTGCGCTATCGCATCGAGGGCAAGATGAAGACGCACCTCGCGCTCGTCGCCGCCCTCGCCACGCGCCGCGTTACGCTCACCGCCATCCGCAAGGGAATGCGGATGGGCAGCGTGCTGAGTGATCCGCAGTCATTCCTGCGCGCGCACGACGAGAGCGCAGCGCGGCTCGCCGCCGAAACGTAATGCGCGCAGCGGCTGTGTGGCGCCGGCGACCTCGCCGGCGGATCACCGCCGAGTCGGCGGTGCCACACAGCAGCAGACGCCACTATCGTCTTGAAAAAAAAAGCCGGGTAGCGAGGCGCAGCGGACGAAGATCGATTGCGCATCCATCCCGTCAATGCTGCGCGCGGCGGCACCCTGTGTGGCGCCGGCGACCTCGCCGGCGGATCACCGCCGAGTCGGCGGTGCCACACAGCAGCAGACGCGACTATCGTCTTGAAGAAAAACGGCAACGGTGAGCAGTAATCGTCGTGCGTCGGGACGAAGATCGATTGCACATCCATCCCGTCAATGCTGCGCGCAGCGACTATCGTCTTGAAGAAAAAACGGCAACGGCGAGCGGTAGTCGTCGTGCGTCGGGACGAAGATCGATTGCGCATCCATCCCGTCAATGCTGCGCGCAGCGGCTGTGTGGCGCCGGCGACCTCGCCGGCGGATCACCGCCGAGTCGGCGGTGCCACACAGCAGCAGACGCGACTATCGTCTTGAAGAAAAAAGCCGACTATTGAGCCGCAGCGGGCGAAAGAGCCACGGCAGCGGCGAGCGGTAGTCATCGTGCGCCGGGACGAAGATCGATTGCGCTGCGCGCGGCGGCTGTGTGGCGCCGGCGATCTCGCCGGCGGATCACCGCCGAGTCGGCGGTGCCACACACAGCAGCAGACGCGACTATCGTCTCGAAGAAAAAAGCCGAGTAGCGAGGCGCAGCGGCCGGAAGAGCCACGGCAACGGCGCGCGGTAGTCGTCGTGCGTCGGGACGAAGATCGATTGCGCGATGGAGCAAAGCGCGTCGCGCTTGCGATCGAGCAGCACGAAGTGATCGGTGCCCGTTGCATCGTGCGCCTTGCCCACGATCGCTTTGATGCGCGAGATGTCCGCATCGAACGCAGTATCGATGCCGAGGATGTCGCGCGCGAGTGCGAATGAAAACGCGACCTGCTTCCACACGCGCGCTTCCTTTGCGCGCTTCTCCACTTCGCGCCAGTCGACCGGCATACGTGCAAGCGCGGCGATCTGCGCGAGGTACTCGAGCTTGTGCCACAGATGCTTCGCCGCGTGATTGCAGGTGAGGATCGCGAGATCGACGTCGCCGAATGCCGGAATCCCGGCGACCTCCGTGCGGCGGTACCAGACGTCCTGAAAGTCGAGATGCACGGGAAACTGGCGGTTGGCGAATAACGTGTGGAAGTCGAGCAGCACGCCGTTGCCGTCGTTCGTGAAGAGCTCCTCTCCGGCAAAACGGCGATTCGTCCTTCGTTCCGCGGGACTGATCGGCTGCAGCTCGCGATAGCCGAGGTTGCGGATCAACGATTCGGCGGCATCGGCATCGGATGCAATCACGTCGAGATCGCTGAAGCTGCGCAAGCCCGGATGGCCGTACAACTGCTGCGACAGCACCGGACCTTTGAACGCGAGGAGCGGAACGCTCGCGTCGCGAAACGCCGCGGCGATGCGCGTCAGCTCGTTCAGCATGAACGCGCCGTGCGCCTCGATCGCCGCCGCTTTCATCTGCAGCTCGCGATGGGGATTCGCCGCCGCCCGCGCGAGCAGCCCGAGCATCCCCTCCGCGGCCGCGGCGCGCACGAGGTCGTTATTGACGCTCACGCGTTCGCCGCGCGCGACCGCCAGCAACGCCTCGCGCATCGCTACTTCGCCATCGCCGTCAATTTCACGAACTGCGGATCGTCCTTCATCGACGCGAACACGTAATCGACGCGCGCTTCCCACATCTCGTGTGCGCGCACCTGGTCGTAGCGCTCGTACGTGTAGAAGTGCCGCTTGAGCATCTCCATCGCCTTGCCCTTGTTGCCGAGGAGCGAGTAGATCGCGGCGAGGTTGTACGACGCCGCGAGGACGCTCTCGTTTTCCTGCGCGATGCGGAGCGCTTCTTCGCGGCGGCCGCTGTCGGCGAGATACGTCGCGGCGAAGATCAGGTTGTACGAATCATTCGGATCGAGCGCCAGCGCTTTCTGGACGTAACCGTCAGCCTTTTTGTGCTGACCTTCCGAGTTCCAGTAGACGGCGAGATTGCGATACGTGAGCGGCAGCGGATACGCGGCGATCGACTTCTCGAACAGCTCGAGGCCTTTCGCCGAGTTGCCCATGTGAATCGTCATCTTGCCGATGCCGTGCAGTGCGACGGCCTTCGACAGCATGTCGGGCTGCATCGACAGGACGCGGCGGAACGTCGTGTTCGCGAGCGCCCACTCGCCGGTGTTGTGGCGATAAAGCTCGCCGAGAAAACGGAGAGGAACGGGGTCGTTCGGATCGATCTTCGACGCGGCGGCGTAGAGGCGGCGCGCTGCTTCGTAATCGGTCGCGAGCTCCGCTTCGAGCGCGGAATTCATCGCCGTCGTCATCCGCTCGTTCATCTCCGGCGAGAGATTCGGATCGTCGAGGCGCAGCGCCTGATCCTTCACTTCGACGCCGAGCTTCTTCAGTCCCTTCTGCGCGGCGCGCCCTTTCTTCGGGGCGATGCAGCGCTGCTCCCACACCTTCTGATAGACGGCGATCGCGCCCTCCTTGTCGCCGGAGTCCGCTTTCTTGCGCGCGTCATCGAGCTGCGTTTCGAGTGCGGTCTCGCGCTCGAAGATCGCGTCGTGAAGCATGTTCTCGACTTTCGACAGCTTGAGGTGCCCGTTCTCCGCGTCGATATGCGCGATGACTTTGCCGTCTTCGCCGAGGAGCACCGCGCCGGGCTGCTTGCCGGACATCTCGAACTTCGTGAGATTCGCCGCGTCGTCGGACTTCACCACTTCCATGCCGACGCACTGCGACGTGTACGACAGCAGCATGCGTGACTCGCGCAGATCGGTGTCGGCGGCCGACGCCGGGAACCAGAAGAGCGTCAGTGCATTCGGCGGCGGCGCATCGCCCGATCCGTAGAGACGCCACGGCACGAGGTACGCGCGCGGCGGCGGCATCCCCATCTGCCCCATGCCGCCCGGCTGCATGCCGCCCATGCCGCCACCGCCGCCTCCGCCGCAGGTCGCGTGTGCGACCGGCACGACGAGCAGCAGCACGGCGAGTAAGACAAGCAGGTATTTGCGCATCGCAGAAGGGTACATCAACGTTGCGCGCGACTTCGCCAGAAGGGACGCCCGGACCACCGCTGCTCCTGCGCATACATCGCCGCGCGGTTGTCGAGGAAGCGTTCCCAGAGCTCCTCGAGCTGCGCGTCGTACTCGGAAAAGCGGCCTGAAATCAGGGTTTCGGCCGCTTTTTTTCCGCTGTATTGGGCAGCGTAAATTCCTTGTGACGAAAGCGGATCGAACGAAAGTGCCGCGTCGCCGGCGGCGATCCAGCGCGATCCGTGGAAGCGCGCGAGGCGTCCGCTGCGCGCGTCGCGCGATTGCGGTTCGCTCAATATTTTCCCGACGCGGATGTGCTTCGACGACGCGATCACCTCGCGCAGATCGACCGGCGTGTCGGTGAAGAACGTGACAACGCGCTCCCGATGTGTGGCGCCGGCGACCTCGCCGGCGGGTTCCCCCCCGGATTCACCGCCGGGTCGGCGGTGCCACACATCCGGCAGCAGCGCGGGTTCACCGCCGGGTCGGCGGTGCCACACATGCGGCAGCAGCGCGGAATGGAACCAGCCGTCGGGCGCCGACTCGACGAACGTCATCGAATCATCGTCGAGCGATTCGAAGCGCGCGAAGAATGCGACCAGTCGATCGATGTATGTGCGCTCGATGCCGAATGCGCGCGCGACCGGCGCCGCGCGGCCGCCGCAATCGATCATCCAATCCGCGTCGAATGCAGTGCAACGCTCATTGCGGATTTCGACGCCGGCGTCTGCCGCGAGCGCGCGCAACGTCGCATCAAACCGCGCGCGATCGAGATGCCATCCGTGTCCGTACGGCGAGCGGATGAAGTCCGTGTACGCGAGCTCGTCGCTCCCCCACGCCGAGGCGTTGCCGTAGCACGGCAGGTGCTCATCGGCGAGAAAGCGGTCCCACGCGCCGAGCTCGCGAAGCAATCGCTGCGCGGACGGAATCAGGCTCTCGCCGACCGAGGTACACGGAAGTGTGTACATCGTCACGCGCACGCCGGCGCGCGCGAGTGTGATCGCGGCGGCGGAACCGGCCGGCCCGCCGCCGATCACTAGTGCCCGCGTGCTGCCCGTCCTACCGGACCGACGACTAATCCGCGATCATCCGGAATCGACTCCGCTTCCGCAGCGAGTGCGTGCCGTTCGTCCGCTGCCGCCTTCAGCGCTTTCGTCGCGGCCTCGCCCGGCGCGTACGGCGGCGACTCCACGTACATCTCGCGCGGGAACACCGGATCGTCCTTCACGCCCTCTTTCCAGCCGACCACGCCGAGGTCGCCGAAGCGGTCGATCATGTTGGCGATCGAATCGAGATAGTTCGCGCCGAGGATGCGATACCAGCTCGCGCGGCGATTGAATGCATCGAGGCGTTCTTCGCGCTTCTTCTTCTTGTCGATGACGATCTCGTAATCCGACTGCTTCAGCACCGTGTTCGGCACGCGCGCCGGCCAGAACGTCGGGATCAGCGGGTCGTACGCCGGCTGATAGCCCGCGCGGCAGCTCGCGGTGTCGCACTGCCAGGGTACGGCCATCCATCGCGAGAGGTCGCCCGGCCCGTTCCAGAAGACGCCGATCGGCGTGGTGAAGAAATTCTGGTTCTGGAAGAGCGTCGGATCGAGCTGCGGACCGTAAGCGGGCACCGGATTGTTCGCCGTGCGGCGGCGGATGCGGAACGGCGCGGTGTACATCGCGATGAGGCGCATCGGCCACGTCATCTCGCAGCCCGGATGGAACGGTCCGCCGAGGCAGTACCAGAGCGCGGATTTCGTGAGCATGTCCGCTTCTTCCTGCGGCGTGGACGGTTGCGGATGCGGATCGCCGCTCCAGTCTTCATCGAAATTGCCGAGCGACCATTGCTGCAGGTAGGTGTAGAGCGTGTTGGTGATGTTGAAGTAGCCGTTCGCCGTCGTCACCGGCACGTTCATGTTGTCGCCGTACATCCACGGCCAGAGCTGCGGCAGGATCTGTCCCGCGGCGAGCGGCGGCGGCGTGATCGTCGTGTTCGGCGGCGTGCGGAAGTAGTTGAAGATCTGCATGCGGAACGCGTCGGAGTCCTTGCCGCCGGACGCGAGCCGCTTGATCAGCTCCGGATTCTCGAAGTCGTACGCCTGCGATCTGCCGTAGCCGACGTAGAAGCCTTTGTTCACCCACTGGTTGTGCGTGAGCTGCAGCAGCAATGGATAGATGTCGTGCGTGAATGACGGCTTCGTCTTCGCCGCGAGGTAGTAGCCGTTGAAGGTATCGATCATGACGTCGTACATCGTCTGCACGGAGATGATGTCGGGCGCGTAGTTCGGCGGCGCGGTGACCACCCACGCGCCTTCGACCGGCAGCGTTTCTCCTCCGTACTCCACGACGGCATCGACCGGGCCATCCGAGGTGTCGTCGTGCCAGCCGTCGTTGTTGGCGAAGGTCGTCGGCGCGTTGTCGCCGAATGGCGAGCGCGATTTGCCGTGGCCGCCGAGGAAGATCAGACGGCCCTTGTCGTCGGTGCGCAGCTCGCCGAGGTAGACGCCGGTGCCGACGAACTGGCCGGTGAGCGGATTGCCCTGCTGATTCGCGCCGCTGATCGTCGCTTCGCCCGGATCGATCACCAGCTGGGCGCGCGCGCTGCCGGTGAAGTTCGCGTTGCGCAGCGGGACCGGCGTCGCCTGCGGGATGTCGAGCGCGACGTTGAACTCGTACCACGCCGCCTTCGAGTTCGCGACGTGCACGCGCCAAGTGATCTTCGCATCGTCGCCCGTCAGCTCGCGCACGACGCGTCCGTGACGATCGAGTCCGTAGACGCGGAAGCGCACACCCTGCCGTTTGAGCGCGCCTTTGTGATCTTTGTAGAACGACGCGGGACGGCGATCCGGTCCGATCGTTTCCGGACCGAGAAACCATTCCGTCTCGCTGTTGCCGACGCGTGCAATGCCGATGGCTGGGTAGATCGCCGCGCGGACGATCGCCGGATCTCGCTTGGGCATGGATGGACCCTCCGAAATGAGGAGTGTCGGGACGGGGCGATTTCCATACCTGACGAAGGAGACCGTCTCAAAAACTGAAAGGGAATGAAGCAGAAGGCAGTGTGGCGCCGGCGACCTCGCCGGCGGATCACCGACTCGCCGGCGGATCGCCGCCGAGTCGGCGGCGCCACACAGTGTTCTGCATTCAATCTGTTGGGCGGCGGCAAGCCGCCGCAATCCGGGGGCGGCAGCGAGCTGCCGCACTCCTTGACAGAATAATTGATGGCGCTTATTGTTAGCACTCGCTGTACGTGAGTGCTAAACACTCAACTTCAATTACGCGGCCTCAGGCCGCGGTAAGTTCATCAATCGAAAGGAGATGTTACATATGTCAGCAGTAGCGACCGATATCAAGCTTCGCCCGCTGTACGACCGCATCGTGGTCAAGCGCCTCGACGCCAAAGAGACGATGCGCGGCGGAATCATCATTCCCGACACCGCCAAGGAAAAGCCCCAGGAGGCCGAGGTCGTGGCCGTCGGTGAGGGCAAGTTCGACGACAACGGCAAGCGCATCAAGCTCGACGTCAAGAAGGGCGACAAGGTCCTCATCGGCAAGTACTCCGGCACCGAGATCAAGCTCGATAACCAGGAGTACACGATTCTGCGCGAGGACGAAGTTCTCGCGATCGTCGAGTAACGAGTAAGGAGACGAACACCAATGGCTAAAAGAGTTACTTACGGAGAAGAGGCTCGCCAGTCGATCCTCAAGGGCGTCAACAAGCTTGCTGACGCCGTCAAGGTCACGCTCGGTCCCAAAGGCCGCAACGTGGTCATCGAAAAGAAGTTCGGCTCGCCGACGATCACCAAGGACGGCGTCACCGTCGCCAAGGAGATCGAGCTGAAGGACGAGATGGAGAACGCAGGCGCGCAGATGGTCCGCGAGGTCGCTTCGAAGACCTCCGACACCGCCGGCGACGGCACCACCACCGCGACCGTTCTGGCCCAGGCGATCTATCGCGAGGGCATCAAGAACGTCACCGCCGGCGCGAACCCAATGGAGCTGAAGCGCGGCATCGAGCTGGCCGTCAAGGCCGCCGTTGCCTCGATCGATCAGCTGGCCAAACCGGTCGAGGGCAAGGACATCGCCCACATCGGCACGATCTCGGCCAACAACGATGAAGAGATCGGCAACATCATCGCCTCGGCGATGGAGAAGGTCGGCAAGGACGGCGTCATCACCGTCGAAGAAGCGCGCGGACTCGACACGGTCCTCGAAGTCGTCGAGGGCATGCAGTTCGACCGCGGCTACCTCTCGCCGTACTTCGTGACCGATCCGGAGCGCATGGAAGCGGTCCTCGAGAACGCGAAGATCCTGATCTACGAGAAGAAGATCTCGTCGATGAAGGACCTCCTCCCGATCCTCGAGCAG
>DATEZA010000019.1:0-8213 GCA_035255945.1 Thermoanaerobaculia bacterium | reverse complement strand
GACTCCTGCACGTTCGGCTGATCGAACGCGTCGATGCCGAGGAGCGCGCCGGCGACGGCGGTGGCAAACTCCCAGAGGAAGAAGATCTCGCCGAGGTCGAGCGGATCTTCGAGCACGATGTCGACGACCGGATGGCCGGCGTCGGCGAGTGCACGCAGACGCGCGGTGTCGTCGGATTTGCGCAGGCGCACGCCGGCGAACAGACGATCGTTGCCGTACTCGTTCGGCTTCAGGTCCGGCTCGCCCGCGATCGGCACGACGCCTTTGCCTTCCTTGCCGGTCGATTCGGCGATGAGCTGCTCGATCCAGAGTCCGAGCGTGTCGAGCGGCGCGGGCGTGATGAGCGTGAGCTTGTCGCGGCCGTTGAGCGCCATCGCGCCGATGACCGCACCGAGCATCGCCGCGGGGTTTTTCTTCACGCTCGCGACTTCGGACACATGCGCCGCATGCCGCGCACGATCGAGCAGCGTGGCGACATCGACGCCGCTGATCGCCGCCGGCACCATGCCGAAGTACGACAGCGCGGAGTAGCGGCCGCCGATGTCGGGCTGATTGACGAAGATGTGGCGGAACTTGTCGCGCTCCGCGTCTTTCTTGAGCTGCGTGTCGGGATCGGTGACGGCGATGAAGTTCTCGCCGGGGCGATCGCCTTTGACCGACTTCACGCGATCGTAGAAGTAGCGATGGAACATCGCCGGCTCGGTCGTCGTGCCGGACTTCGATGCGACCATGAACAGCGTGCGATTCAGATCGAGCTGCGCTTCGAGATTGCTGACCGCTTGCGGCACAGTCGAGTCGAGCACGAGCAGTTGCGGATAACCGTCGCGCGTGCCGAACACGCGGCGCGTGACTTCGGAGCAGAGGCTCGAGCCGCCCATGCCGAGGACGACGATGTGATCGAAGTCGCCCTTGACCGAATCCGCAAACGCCATCAGCTGCGGCGCAACTTTCGTCATCTCCTCGGCGACCGTGAGCCAGCCGAGCGCGTTGCCGATGATCTTCTTGTGCGCGTCGTCGTTCTTCCAGAGCGTCGCGTCTTTTTTCCAGATGCGCTCGACGAATTTCTCTTTCTCGATGCGCTGCGCCGCTTCGTCCACGTTCGCCTGATGCGAGCCGAGGTGCGGGCTGACGCGCTCGAGCAAACCGCGAATCACGGAATCGCGCCGCGATTCGATGGTCGACATCAGCGATGCAAACGATTCGTCGAACGACTTCACGCCATCCGCGGTGAGCTTCGCCGTGATCGCTTCGAGGCTGAAGCCTTTCGCATGGAACGTGTCGAGAACTTTGTGCGCTTCGTCGACGCCTTCCTCCAGCGTCATCTGCACGCGGCCATGGTCCTTGAACGCGTTGTAGGTCGCGGGCGGAATCGTGTTGACGGTGTCGGCGCCGATCAGCGATTCGATGTAGAGCACGTCGCTGTATTTCGGATTCTTCGTGCCGGTGGAGGCCCAGAGCGGGCGCTGCACGACGGCGCCTTTGTCGCGCAGGCGGTGGAAGCGTTCGCTGCCGAAGACGCGCTTGAACTCCTGGTACGCGAGCTTCGCGTTCGCGATCGCGACTTTGCCCATGATCACCGCGACTTCGGGATCGTCCGCTTTCGCTTCCATCTGCTTGTCGGCCATCGCGTCGATGCGGCTCACGAAGAAGCTGGCGACGGAACGAATGTCGCCGATCGGCAGACCTTTCTCGACGCGGCGCTCGAGGCCGCGGAGGTACGCCTCCATCACCTGCTTGTAGACCTCGTTCGAGAAGATCAGCGTGATGTTGATGTTGACGCCGTTGAAGATCGATTCCTCGATCGCGGGGATGCCGGCCGGCGTCGCCGGGATCTTGATCATCACGTTCGGGCGTCCGAGACGCGCGAAGAGGCGCTTCGCTTCGGCGGTCGTGCCCTGCGTGTCGTGCGCGAGCGTCGGCAGCACTTCGAGGCTGCAGAAGCCGTCGTTGCCGTGCGTCTTTTTGTACTGCGGGAGGAAGACGTCGGCGGCGGTGCCGATGTCCTCGATGGTGATCTCGTCGTAGATCTCTTCGCGCGATTTGTTGCGCGATGCGAGCTCGCGCAGCTGTGCGTCGTAGTCGTCGCTGCCGGCGATCGCTTTGTCGAAGATGGTCGGGTTCGACGTGAGACCGCGCAGGTCGTCTTCGTCGATCATGCGCTGCAGCGATCCGGCGGTGACGAGCTTGCGCTCCATCTGGTCATACCAGACGCTCTGGCCGGTTTTTTCGAGCTCAACGAGGGGGTTCGACATGCGGCACCTCCAAAGAAGAAGGTAAGCATATCGCGTACAAATGGAGTGCGGCGGCCATGCCGCCGCTCAATGACGCGCGGCCATGCCGCGCGACGGACGGGCGGCACGGCCGCCCTCGCTGAGAGTCAGCGGCGGCATGGCCGCCGCACTCCGCGGCTTCATGATCTCGCTCAGCACGTCCGTCTTCCCTTCGATCCGCTCGAGATGCGGGTACTGCTCGCCTCCGCGAAAATCGATGTGGTAGGTCGCGACGTGCTCGCCGAAACCGGCGATGACATCGATCGGTTTCTTTGCCGCGATCTCCTCGCGCAACGCGTCGGCGGACCATTTGCGGCCGTTGATCGATGTCACTTCCATGCCGGGCGTGAGTCCTGCGAGCGCGGCGGGAGTGCCGGGAGTGAGGTCATCGATTTTCCCGTCTTCGTGGAAGAGGATGCCGAGGGAGAACGTGGTGTCGATACGCTTCGAGGACTTGTTGCGCACCTTCATGTACGCGTTCGGCTGATCGCTGTACACGAGGCGCCAGCCGGCCGCTTCGAGCGCGCCGAGCGGCGGGTGCGGCGTGATTTTGTAGACGCGGTCGCGGAGGAATGTCGCCCAGTCGTTCGGTGCGATCGCATTCAGCGTCGAGACCACATCATCAAATGTGTACGGCTTCACCATCGGCGCGGTCGATGGCGCGCCGTGGAACGCACGCATGAAGTCATCGAGCGATTTCGCGCCGTTCGTTTTCTGGCGGATGGTCGTGTCGACATCGAGCCAGACGAGCAGCATCTCGTCGTAGTAATCGAGCGCGCGGCGATACGCGGTCCACGCGAACGGCGCTTCGCCGAGCGTCTGCGCGGAGACGGCGGTGTCGACGAGCGGACGCCAGTTGCGGCCGGTGCGATTGCGATCGAGATTCGCGGCGACCAAGGCGACGTACTCCCGCGCGTACTCCGGCGTAAAGAGGCCGCTGCGCGAAGTCAGCACGAAATTGCCGAGGTAGCGGGTCATGCCTTCGTAGACCCAGAGCAGCTCGCCGAGCATCGGCTGCTGGTAGTCGGGCGTGGCCAGTCCGGCGGGACGGCGGTACTTGCCGTTCCACGAATGCACGAACTCATGCGAAAGCGTCGACATCGTCAGCTTCTCGAGATCGGGATCGCTGATGCCGTGCTCCACCGCGCGGTTGTCGCTCGATTCGTGATGCTCCAGTCCCTGCGTCTCGACGACATCGCTCAGCGTGAGGAGCCACGTGTATTTGCGGTAGTGCCGCGCGCCGAACAACGCGTCGGTTTCGCCGACCAGCTTCGCCATTTGTGCGACGCGATCGTTCGACAGCGCGAGCGCGGCTTCGCTGTCGGCGACGAGCGAGATCTTCGTGTCGGGTGTGATCTGGATCGTGCGGAAATACTCGCCGGCGATGAGTGGCGAATCGACGAGCGTGGTCAATGAGACTGGTCCGCTCGTCAGCGCTGTATCGCTCTTCCAGCCGTCGGGCAACGCGACCGAAGCATTGACCTGGATCGCGTCGGTGCGCTGGCCGGCGGGATATACGACGACGTGATTCCACGGCAGATCGAGCAGATGCTGCGTGTGATTCGGCGTCTCGCCGTAACCCGACGCATAGCCGACCGGCGGCGAGATGTAATCGAAATCGACTTCGATGGAGGCCGCGCCTTTCGGCACATCGACGTCGAACGCGAACATGTCGACGGGATCGCGGCGCCACATCAAAGTCTGTCCAACGGCGGTCACGTGCAGGCCCATCACCTGCGTGATCGGACCGCTCGGCGAGTGCTCGCCGGGGATCCACTTCGGATAGACGAAGCGCATCGGGCCGGGCGCGGCGGGCATGGTGACGGCGCTGTGGAAGACGCCGCGGCGTGCGTCGCGCGCGTCGACGGCGACGGTCATCGGCTGAGCGGAGAGGGTCGCGGCAAGCAGAAGCGCAAACATGCGCGAGAGCTTACTCTTCGATTCCAGCGCGATGAATCGCTTTCACCGCGACGCGCGCGACGAACGCGCTGGCGATGAGCGCGAGGACTGCGCCCACGATGTAGACGACGAGCTTCACGGTGCCCGCGGTTGCCTCTGCTGCAGCCGCGCCGATGTAAACGAATGCGATCGTGCCGGGGATGATGCCGACGAGCGTGGCGAGCGCGTACGGCAGGACGCGAACGCCGGTCAGTCCGAAGACGTAGTTCGTGTACGTGAACGGGAACACGACTGCGAGTCGCACGAGCAGCACGATCTTCGCGCCTTCGCTCGCGATCGCGCGATCGAGCGCGCGAAAACGCTTGTCCTTCGCGGCCATCGCTTCGACGCGTTTGCGCGCAATCGTCCGCGCGACGATGAACGCGAGCGTCGCGCCGAGCGTCGCGCCGATGACGACGACGATCGTCCCTTTGATCACGCCGAACGTCGCGCCGGCGCCGAGGGTGAGCACCGAACCGGGAATGAAGAGGACGATGCAGATGGCATAGACCACTGCGTAGAGAACGTAGCCGAGGAATCCGAGACCCGCGACCCACGTGCGAAAGGCCGTGAGCCACTGCGCGACGGGCAGTTCGCGGAATGCGATCGCCAGCGCTGCGAGCGCGAAGATGATCAATCCGATTTTGAAGAGCCGGGCTTTTGGCAACTCGCCCGGATTCTAGCTGATCAGTTTCTTCACCGACTTCAGCAGCATCATCACGGATGCAAATCCGCCGACGAGCGTGCCGACGAGCAATCCGGCGATGCCACCGAACGCGAGCTTCAATCCACCACCGCCGCCGCCGCTCTTCACGGCCACCGGCCGCGGATACGCGACCGCCGGCCCCGCTACTTCCTTGCGCTCCGGTTCCTTCGCCTCCGCCTCTTCCTTCAGGCTGCCGTGCGAGCGCGCGTACACCTGCGTGAACTCCGCGCCGAACAGCACGATCTGCGCGGCGTAGTAGACCCACAACAGCACGACGACGAGCGATCCGGCCGCGCCGTAGCTCGAGCCGACTGCGCTCTTGCCGAGGTAAAGGCCGAGCGCGAACTTGCCGATGACGAACAGCACCGACGTGAACACCGCGCCGAACCAGACGTCGTGCCATTGGATTTTCAGATCGGGCAGGAAGCGGAAGATCGCCGCGAAGAGCGCCGTGATCACCGCGAGCGAGATCACGAGCTGAACCGGCTGCCAGAGTCCGGACGAAAACGCGGACAGCACCGAATCGATCACCAGCGAGACGAGCAGCATGAATCCGATTCCGAGCACCATCGCCCAGTTGACGACGTACGTCATGAGCATGTGCTTGATGCCGTGCTTGTCGCTCGGTTTCACGTCCCAGATCGTGTTCAGCGCATCCTTCAGCTGACCGACGACGCCGGATGCGCCGAGGAGCAATGTGATCGCGCCGATGATGGTCGCGATGGAGCTCGATTTCGGTTTCGCCGCCGTTTCGACCATCTTCTGAATCGTTTCGGCGGATGCGGGACCGAGCACGCCGCGCAGCTGTCCGTAAACCTGCCCGCTCGCGGCTTCTTTGCCGAAGACGAGGCCCGCAATCGAGATCGCGATCAGCAGCAGCGGTGCGATCGAGAAGATCGTGTAGTACGCGAGCGCGGCGCCGAGACGCGGGACTTTGTCGCTGCCGAACTCGCGGATCGTCTGCTTGAAGAGGTCGACATATTTCCGCATCAACCCTTCATCCACTTCACGCACCGTTCCAACTCGGCGTGCATCCGATCGGCGTCGAAATGCATCGGACGGCCGTGTCCCGGCAGCACCCATTCGAAACGGAAATCGAGCAGGCGCTCCATCGACTTCACCTGCTCGCTCCACGAATACCAGCAGGCGCTCCGGAACGCGTAGAGGTGTCCGCGATGCGGGCTCCACGCGAGGTGGTCGCCGGTGAAGAGGAAGCGCTCCTTCCACAGAAAGACCGCGTGCCCTTTCGTGTGGCCCGGCGTCGGGATCATCACCAGTCCCGGCTCGAGCTCGATCGGATCGAGTCCGGACGGTTTCAGCTCGACGCTCGCGGTTTTGGAGCGGACGTCGTCGCGATGCAGCACGCGCTCGCATCCGAAGCGCTGGTGGAACTTCTCGTGATCGGCGACATCGTCCTGATGCGTCAGCAAAAGCCGGCGCACGCCGCCCATCGATTCGATATTTTTTACCAGCGGCCCCGCAAAACGCGGCGAGTCGACGAGGACGTTGTCGAAGAAGTAGCTGACGGCACCGAAGCTCGATTCGGACGTGTACCCGCAGCGATAGACGCCGCCGTCGAGATGCTCCGGCAGCGCGGCGAGCGCAGCCGTCATGTCGTGCCTGGTGACGGAGCCAATTGATGCAGTCGGACAGGAGATCAGCGCTTTTTGCGCGGCCAGAAGTTCTTCATCCGTCTCGGGTTGATGCCACACCGCGGATTGATCGCCCGCCTCCTGGAACACGGCCGGCGCAAAGATCCGGCAGGCGTCGCAGTCGATGCAGGTGGAGTCGACGAAGAAATCGCCCGGCACGTTGTCGGGGAGCTTGAGAGCGAGACGCGCCATAAAAGGAAAAACGTCCGACTTGACCACTCTAATTCTGTATGACACCGACTCTCCGGCCGCGCGGCGGGCGCCTCTGGACCTCGGCCGAGGCGGCGCGGGCGTTCCGCGTGGGCGTGTCGAGCGTGAAGCGCTGGACGGACGAGGCGGAGCTGGAATCGGTGCGCACACCCGGCGGACACCGCCGCTACACGTTGCGTGCACTGCATCAGTTCGCCGCGGCACGTCGCCTTCCGACCGATCTGCTGCCGCCACTCGATGACACGGATCGCGAATTGCCGCGCCCGCCCGACATCACGCTGTACGAAGCGCTCGTGCGCGGCGACGCCGATTCGGTGCGCAGTCTCGTCAATCCCGCGCCCGACAGCCTTGCCAAGCGCGCGACGTTTCTCGATCGCGTGATCGGCGACGCGATGCGCGAGATCGGCAATCGCTGGGAGCGCGGCGAGCTCGGCGTCGATGAGGAGCATCGCGCCTCGCACATGCTGATCGAGGCGATCGACCGGCTGCGTCCGCCGGTGAACGATGAAGGTCCGCTCGCGCTGCTCGTCTGTCCACCCAGCGAATGGCACGACCTGCCGCTGCATCTCTTGCGGCTGTTCTTCGAATGGTCGGGCTGGCGGACGGAGCTGATCGGCGCGAATCTGCCTTGGGAGGCGTCGGTTGCGGCGGTCGAGCGCGCGAAGCCGGCGCTGCTCGCATTCACGACGCGCAACGGCGACGCGTTCCGCGCGCCCGAGTTCGATCGCCTGTTGGCGCACTGTGCCGAGCGCGGCGTGCGGGTGGCGGTCGGTGGCGAGTGGGCGCGCGGGGGCGGAGCGGCGAAGCGCGACTACTACCGGTTCCGCTCGCTGCGCGGATTCGAGCGATGGCTGCGCGGCTCGTCATCGCGAGCGTAGTCGAGCGACCTGGGGGGGCGGTGGCACGCTGATCCAGCCACCCGTCCCCCCAGGTCCCTCGACTACGCTCGGGATGACGGGACACCGGTTTTCCGTTACACAGGCGCCATGTTCGACAACCTTCAGGACAAGATGGATCGCGTCTTCAAGACGCTGCGCGGCGAAGCGAGCCTCAATGAGTGGCATATCGACAACGCGCTCAAGGAGATCCGCGTCGCACTGCTCGAAGCGGACGTCCACTTCAAAGTGGTCAAAGAGTTCACCGCCCGCGTTCGCGAAAAGGCCGTCGGACAGGATGTCCTGACCGCCTTCTCTCCCGCCCAGCAGGTCACGAAGATCGTCCGCGACGAGCTCCAGACGCTCCTCGGCGGCAACGAAGTCGGCCTCGCGCTCGTCGGCTCGCCGGCAGTCGTGATGATGGTCGGTCTCCAGGGCTCCGGTAAGACCACGACCTCGGGCAAGCTCGCGCTGCACCTGAAAAATCGCGGGCGCCGTCCGCTGCTCGTGCCGTGCGACGTCTATCGCCCCGCCGCCATCGACCAGCTCCGCATCGTGGCCA
>DATEZA010000018.1:0-6009 GCA_035255945.1 Thermoanaerobaculia bacterium | reverse complement strand
TGCAGCGCAGCAGATCGATGTCGTAACGCACCGGGAACTTCTCGCGCGTGCGATCGTCTTCGCCCGCTTCGATGGTGATGCACTCCGCCGGACACGCGGTCGAGCACATGTAGCACGCGACGCAGCGCGTGGTGCCGTCGTCGCGCGTGGTGAGGATGTGGCGTCCGCGGAAGCGCTCGGAGTAGACGCGCTTCACTTCGGGATACGAAATGATCGGCAGCGTCTTGCCGAAGCTGAGGAGATTCTTCAGCAGATGCCGCAGCGTGATGAACATCCCTTTGACGATCTGCGGAAGGTAGAGGCGATCGCTCAGCGAGAGCGGCTCGCGCTCGACTTTGACCACTCCGGGTGCGACGCGAGTGATGGCCATTAGTGATCCAACTCTCCGGCAATGATGTTGAGCGATCCGAGTCCGGCGATGGCATCGGGGATGGTCTGTCCCGTGATCATCTGCGCATACGCCTCGAAAATCGGGAAGCAGGGCGGGCGGATGCGGACGCGGTACGGATTCTTCGTGCCGTCCGACACGACATAGAAGCCGACTTCGCCGTTGCCTCCTTCGACCGGGAAGTACGCTTCGCCGACCGGCGGCTGGAT
Organism: Thermoanaerobaculia bacterium; assembly: GCA_035255945.1. Lineage (GTDB taxonomy): Bacteria > Acidobacteriota > Thermoanaerobaculia > Gp7-AA8 > Gp7-AA8 > JAJPHC01. Next base: position 5,412 of record DATEZA010000018.1, on the reverse strand, counting down.
GCCGTGCATGATCAGCTTGAAGTGATAGATCAGCGACTCCATCTCGTTGTAGACCTTCGACTTCGGCGGCAGCGCGACGTACGGGTTGTCGACGATGACCGGCCCCGCCGGCAGTCCGCGATCGATGGCCTGCTGCAGGATGCGCAACGACTGCCGCATCTCCTCCAGCCGCACCAGGAACCGTGCATACGTGTCGCCACCCTCGGCGATCGGCACATCCCAGTCGTAGGTGTCGTATCCGAGGTAGGGGGAGGCTTTGCGGATGTCGAACGGTACGCCGGTCGCGCGGAGGCACGGACCGGTGAAGCCGAAGCTGAGCGCATCTTCCTGCGAGATCGCGCAGACGCCCTGCACGCGATCGAGGAAGATCCGGTTCTTCATGATCAGCTTTTCGACGTCGTCGATGAACTTCGGCAACATGTTGACTAACCGCTGCGAGTTGGCGAGGAAGTCGGACGGTGCGTCGACCGCCATGCCGCCGACGCGCGTGTAGGTCGGGAGGAGGCGCGCGCCGCAGCACGACTCGACGAGCCCGAGGATCTCTTCGCGCGGCTGGAAGAGATACCAGAAGTTCGTCAGCGCGCCCATGTCGACGAGGTTCGTGCCGATGCAGATGATGTGATCGGAGAGGCGCATGAACTCCGAGAGCATCAGGCGGATGTGCTGCGCCCGCGCCGGCGCCTCGATGCCGAGCATCTTCTCGATGGTCATGCAGTAACCGACGTTGTTGATGATCGCGGAGCAGTAGTTGAGGCGATCGGTGAACGGGATGACCTGCTGGTAGGTGTGCGTCTCCGACATCTTCTCGAAGCAGCGATGCAGGTAACCGATCTCGGTGTCTGCACCGATGATGGTCTCGCCGTCAAGGGTTACTACGATGCGTAGAGTGCCGTGCGTGGCGGGATGCGACGGCCCGAGGTTCAGCGTGACGCGCTCAAAATCGGTGTCGACATCTTCGAAGCGCGGATCGATTTTCGGGGTGAGCTTCGCCACGCCCTGTTCGGTGAGCAGCCAGCGCTGCGCCGGATCGTAGTCTTTGCGCAGCGGGTGGCCCTGGAACATCTCGTGGGTGAGGATGCGGCGGAGGTTCGGATGACCGTCGAACTTCACGCCGAACATGTCGAAGACTTCGCGCTCGAACCAGTCGTTCGCTTTGAAGATCTTCGTGGAGGTCGGAATCGCTTCGTCTTCGCCGACGCGCACTTTCAATCGCACGCGCTCGTTGTTCTGCACCGAGTAGAGCTGGTAGATGACGTCGAAACGTCCGCCTTCGCGGCGCGGGTAGTCGGCGCCGAAGAGGTCGAGCGGCAAGACGAAGGTGTCGTTCTTCAGCGCGGTGAGGACGTCGGTGATCGCGTTTTTGTCGACGACGAACGTCGGCAGGTCCTGCCCGCGCTCCTGCTGCATCGCCGGATTGTTGATCTTTGCCGCGATCTCTTCGCCGCGCGCGTCGGCCTGCGTTGCATTGGCCGGAACGTACGGATCGCGGTTGGTCGGAGCAGGGCCGGTGTAGGGGATGGCGCTGAATTTTGTGAGAGTGCTCATCGGATGTTTTTGATTCTCAATTCTTCATTCTTCATTCTGCGTTCTGCATTCATCCAGCGCTCGAGCCACAGGCGCCGGTCGAATGCAGAACGCAGAATGAAGAATTGAGAATGAAGAATCATCTCTTGATCTCGCCCCGCTGAATCTTCTCCCTCAACTTCAAAATCGCGTACATCAAGCCATCCGGAGTCGGCGGGCAGCCCGGCACCCAGATATCGACCGGGATCACTTCATCGATGCCCTGCATGACGTGGTAGACGCGATAGAAGCCGCCGGAAGTCGCGCAGGCGCCCATGGCGATGACGTACTTCGGCTCGGGCATCTGGTCGTAGATCTTTTTGAGGACCGGCCCCATCTTGTCGACGATCGTCCCCGCCACGATCAGCAGATCCGCCTGGCGCGGCGAGAACCGCACGACCTCGGCGCCGAAGCGCGCGATGTCGTAATGCGAGGAGACCATCGACATGAACTCGATGGCGCAGCAGGCGGTGCCGAACGGGAGCGGCCAGAGCGAGTTGCCGCGGGCCCAGTTCACCATCGTGTCGATGGTGGTCGTCAGATAGGTGCCGCCCGCGAGGTCTTCGGTTTCGCGCTGGGACTCGCCGGGGAGGGTGATCAGACCCTTTTCCGCGCCTTCGCCGGGAGCGACTCCGGCCTTGCGTGGGATGATCGAGTCAGGATGTTCAATGTTTTGCACTGGCATAACTTAGCTTTCGCGCGTGCCGTTCGGATACGGCTGGCAGGAGGCCGCATTCTACGAACTTGAGAAATTTTTCACAATGCAGGTTTCAAGAACGCTTCCAGCCGCTTCGCCACTCCTTCCGCGCGATCCATTTCGGCGTCGATTCGACCCTGCGCGCGCAGCTGATCGCGCAATTCTTCGCTGCTGAGGATCTCGATCAATCGCTCGCCGAGCTCGACCGCGTTGTCTGCATCTGCGACTGATGCAACAGGCACTCCGGCTGCCCTCGCCTCGGCCGATCGCAAGCCGTGCTCGGGGGCGAGCAGCACATCGCACGAATGGATGAGCCGTGTCATTTCGGGAGTGGTCAGTGCGACATGAAACTCCTGCACGGAATCGAGCGGCTCGTCGCGCGTCGGCGCGTACGGCGCGCAACGGATGAGGTCGAACTGCTGATGGAACCAGCGCGCGTGCGCGGCGGCGCCGTAGCCGGTCGGGACGCCGATGCCGTCGAGCAGGACGCGCAGCGGCTCGTGCTCGCGCGGCGTACGCGCGCGGAACATCGCGTCGTCGATGACGAGGAACTCCTGCCACGGAAAGGCCGCATCGATTTGCGCGTCGATACCGTCGAGCGTGTCGACGAGCTCCCACGACGCGTTCGACGCACGCCACGTCACCGGCCCATCGGCCGTGGTCACGATGCGGACGTCGTGTCCGCGATCGATCAGCGCGTCAGCGAGCGCGAGGATGGTCTGCACGCGCGGGGAAATGTCCGTATGATCGAGCGCGATTGTTATCACCCGACCGATGGTACGCCTGACCGCCAACCCCTATCTGCACTACGCGAGCGATCGCATCTACAACCCGCTCAACGATCGAGCGCTCACGCCGGACGACGCGGCGTGGCCTGCGCTGCAGCGCTTTCTCGAAGGCGGCGGCGCCGCGGATGAAGCGCTCGTGCGCGACGAGTGGGTGATCGACAACGGCACCGATCTCTCCCGCCGTTCGCTGCTGAAGATCGTCTCGCTGGAGACGATGACGACGTGCAATCAGAAGTGCTACTTCTGTCCCGTCTCGATCGCGCCGCGCGACGACGAGTCGATGACGGACGAGCTGTTCGCGTCGATCGTCAACCAGTTGACCACCTATCGCTCGACCCTCGAAGGCGTCTTCCTGCAGAGCTACAACGAGCCGACGCTCGATCGACGCTTCGTCGATTACTGCCGCGCACTGTTTCAAGCGGAATTGCCGGTCGCGGTGCTGAGCAACGCCTCGGGACTCACGCCCGCGAAGGCGGACGCGCTGATGGCCGCGGGCACGTTGCGCTATCTCTGCATCAATCTCTCGACGCTCGATCGCGAGCGCTACACGCACGATCGCGGCGAGGATCACCTCAACGTCGTGCTGCGCAACATCGATCACATCCGCGACAAGCCGATTGCCGAGCTGATGCGCATCGTGGTCCTCGGCGAAATGACCGACACGCATCGCGCCGACTACGAAGCGATTCGCGATCGATTCGCGGGGAGCCGCTTCGAAGTCGTGCAGTCCGAGGCGCAGGACCGCGCGGGCTGGCTCGATGTGGGGATCAAGACGATGACGCCGAAGCAGCGGCTCGCGGGATGCGATCTGATCGGCTCGCGGCCGATTCAGCATCTGCACATCACGCCGCGCGGCGCGTGCATTTTGTGTTGTCAGGACTACGACGAGAACTATGTCGTCGGCGATCTGACGACGCACACGATCGGCGAGGTGCTGGCGGGCGAGGAGATGGCGAAGATGCGGCGGTGGACGTACGGCGTCGAAGAGGCGCCGGACGATTTCATCTGCCGTACGTGCGTCTGGGCAATCGAGCGGTGATGGAGCGCGGGCGTCTCGCCCGGCGACAACGATGAGTGACCGGGCGGGACGCCCGCTCACTGCGGACAGGATGTCCGCGCTCCGAGGCGAGCGCCGGTGTGCTGCGCGCGGAATTGTTCCGACGATGACGCCGAAACAGCGGCTCGCGGGATGCGATCTGATCGGCTCGCGTCCGATTCAGCATCATCAGCGAGGTGCTGGCAGGCGAGGAGATGGCGAAGATGCGGCGGTGGACGTACGGCGTGGAAGAGGCGCCGGACGATTTCATCTGCCGGACGTGCGTGTCCGGAGTGCGGCGGCCATGCCGCCGCTGGAGTTTGGCGCCGCGGCCATGCCGCGGTGCGCGTCGCGGCATGGCCGCGACGATGAGCGGCAGCGGCGGCATGGCCGCCGCACTCCATCACAGCCGGGAAGTGAAGTAGCGCTCTAGGCGGGCGCCGGTGTGCTGCGCGCGGAATTGTTCGGCGACTTCGCGGCCGCGTTTCGCCAGGCGTTCGCGCTCGGAGGTGTCGTGCAGGAGCGCGGTCAGCGCGGCACCCATGGCTGCGCCGTCGCCTTCCTCGACGAACAACGCGAAGTCTTCGCCCCACGATTGGAACGACGGAATGGCGGAGAGGATCGCGGGCACACCCGAGGCCATCGACTCGGCCGCGGGCAGACCGAAGCCTTCCGGATGGCGGCTCGGGCCGAGGAAGATGTCGCACGAAGCGACGAGCTTCGCCATCTCGATTGTCGGCAAGCCGATGTGGAACTCAGCGGCGAGTGATGTTGGCTCGTCCTCGGCGGGAGTCCATTGCGAGACGCGAATCAGATCGAAATCGGCGCGCGCATGGCGCACGGCTTCGTATCCGATGTCGATGCCTTTGAAATCGGCCTGCATCGGTCCGACGAGCAGCACGCGTGGTTTGCCGCCGCGCGGCGCGTGCGGTTGATAGAAGTCGTCGTCGACGATCTGGCCGATGTACGTGGCGTCGTCGTGAAACTGCTGGCAGATCGGTACGAGATGAGGCGAGACGGTGATCTTCGGAATCGGCAGGCGATACACGGCATCGATCTGCGGCTTCAGATCAGCGTACGCGGTGAAGGAGCCTTCGTAGCCCTGGCAGAAATGGATCGTGCGCGCGCCCGCGATGCGGAACGCCGGCTCGACGGTTCGCCAAAATGTGGCGACGACGAAGTCGAATGCGTTCACGTCGATGTCCTCGAATGACGTGATGTGCTGCCATCGCGCGCGCGATTTGCGCCACGTCAGCGGACCGCCTTTGGTGATCAGCGTGGCGTCGTGGCCGCGCGCGGTGAGGACGTCGGCGTGCGCAACTGCGACG
>DATEZA010000017.1:0-24751 GCA_035255945.1 Thermoanaerobaculia bacterium | reverse complement strand
TGAACTGTACAAGGCGATGCTACCTTGGAAACGATATGGGATGTTACTGATCGCTGCTGAGGACCGATCGACAGGAGATATCTTGGAGCAGTTCAGACCGGTTGATGATCCAACGTCTGAAACAATCGTTCTGCCGGCGGGTGCCTCACTGAGAGGCGAGATCGACCTAGTCGATCGTTTTCCTACTCTTCCGGCAAAGCTCAAAGATGTAGACATCGTGCTCTTTTGGTCCTACAAGCCAGCTCTTGAAAATAAGGGAACGCACCGGAGTCTCAGCGGGTCCACGACGATCAGCCGACTCTCCAACAGTCGGTAAGAGCATCTACTCCTCCGCCCCGCCAGCCGCGTGGATGGACGCCTTGCGCACGTGGTGCCGCCCGAGACCCGGCTCAGGCCGACGCGGCCTCGCGCCTGGCGTGGCCCGCGCGCTTGCGCGCGCTCGTGTTGGGCGAGACGAACGCACGGCGGGTGATGATCTGGTAGCGGGCCGCGCAGCCTAGCCTAGCCTTGGACGGACGTCGGTTCGTCGCGGCCGCACGTCTGCCACCCACGCGCTCATCGCGCTCCCGCCAGGCGCTGCATCGCTCTTCTTTTTAGCCGCATGCATCTGGAAGAGCGGCACGCTTCCCACACGCGGCGGCGTGAGCGCGTACCCACTCGCCGCGCCGCCGCTCCCGCCCCTCGATCGTGCACGTGTGGTGGTCGTGAACAGGCCGCGCTGTAGCTGACACGGCGCCGGGCACCGGCATCGCGAGCACTCTTGTTCGTCGCGCGGGCGCCGCGCAGCTAAGCGTCGGCCGAGAGTGGCGAGTGGCGTTGCGCCCCCGCCGCCGTCGTGCGGCCTATCAAAAGCAATAGGCCGACACGTCGGTCGGCGCGCGGCACTACTCGCGCTCGCGAAGATGATGAAGGTCATACCTTGACGAATAGCCAGCCGAAGCCGCGCCTGCTGCCGTGTCGGCCTATTGCTTTTAGATAGGCCGCACGGCGCGGCGCGGCGAGAGCTGGCCTCTCTTACGCGTTGAGCTTGATCGTACGTGCCGGGTAAGCGCGTTGCGGTCGCGGGTGGTAGCTCCAGCCACCCAACTGCTGCGCTTCTCCGGGCCAGGAATATGCGGTAAATGTGAGGGGTGGAGGAGCGGTACAACATCTTCAGGTGGTACCGGGCAGGGTGGGGCGGTACACCCAAGCGGATCCTGTGGGACTGAAAGGCGGGTTGGGTTTGTACGCCTACGCGGACGATGACCCCGTCTCCCGCCAGGCGCTGCGCGGTTCCTTGTGCAATCGATCCTGCGGAAGCGCCGCCAGAACGCGAGGCTAGCGGGCTTCTGAATGTCGGCGGCGGCGCGACGCGCGTCTCGCTGGACGCCGAGCAGCGTATCTGTTGAAACGTCGAGGGCTTCCGCGAACTTGACCGGGAGCTCGGGCGACCTTCTCAGACATGATTCGAGGCGGATCGATTCGAACGCAAAACGTGGATGCACGTCGAGTCGCTGACGGCGACTCTCAGCAAATCGACACCTGCCGCGCCGCGGGCACCACTGCCGCCCCTTCTTCCGCGAGCACCTCTTGTTGCCGAATCCCCTGCGCTGCCAACGCAACCTCGCGCACGATCGTGACGAGGTACAGCAGATCGAACGGCTTGCGCACGATCGCATGTACCCATTCCGCCGGGATGCGATCGAACGCGAGATCGTCGAATGCGCTCACCACGAGGACCACCGGCTCGTTCGTCGCGGTCTTGCGGAACGCTTCGAGAAACTCCAGCCCGTGAACGCGGGGGAGCATCAGGTCGAGAATGATGACCTCGTAGGTGCGCTGCGCCGTCAGCGCGAGCGCCACGTCGCCATCCTCGGCCGCATCGACTGCGAGCGGCTCACGCGTGAGCGCGGTCAGGAGCAGCGCGCGGATGGCATCGTCATCTTCGACGACGAGAACTCGCGGGACGGAGTGCATGCGCACAGCCTTGCAATTTCGAAACCGGGTGGGGAGAAGCGGGAGGTGGGATGGTAGGCTCTAGCGGACTCGAACCGCTGACCTCCACCGTGTCAAGGTGGCGCTCTAACCAACTGAGCTAAGAGCCTGTCGGATCAGTAACTGCCGCCAACGAAAGAGGTTCGGGACCTATTCCCCGGCGCAGAGCGTGAGCATAACCGCAACGCGCGTCAGCAGTCCAGCGCCTTACGCAGCTTGTTCTTCGCCCGAATGTACAGCGGTCCGACCGATCCGATCGGCAGCGACAGGGACGCGCTCACGTCCGCGTAACTATGGCCTTCGATCGCGATCTGCGTGCAGAGCTCGCGCGACCGCGCATCGAGCCGCGACATCGCCTGGCGCACGATCATCTTCGTGTCGCGGTCCGCATTCCGCGGATCCATCACCGATTCCAGCAGCTCGCCGTCGTTCTCCGTCTGCCGCCGCCGCAGCTTGTCGAGCAGCTGCAGGCAGAGCTTCGACACCGTCCCGGCGAGCCACGTCCGCGGCGTCCGCACGTATCCACGCTTCTCGAGAAACAGCAGCCACGCATCCTGCATGACATCTTCCGCCTGCTGCGCCGACAGCCCGTATTGCCGCTGCGGAATCGAGCGCAGCAGCTTCGACGTGTGGAGGTAGAGCGTCTCCAGATCGACGTTCGCCGTTGCATCGGCCGTGTGCTCGATCTCTTCGAGCACTTCGAGAATCGCCTGCAGGATCACTGTGTCGCCACCGGTCTTGAACACGACGCGATTCGAGCCGCGCCCGAGCACTTCCGCTTCCATCTCCGGCGTGGCGTACCCGGTCATGGTGATGATCCGTGACGCAGGACTGAGCCGGCGGATCGCGTCGATCAGCAGCAGCCCTTCTTCACACGTCTGGAGGCACAGGTCGGCGACGATCACCGGGTAGTGCTGTTCTTCCAGCATGGCTGTCGCGGTGTGGCGGTCATTCGCGCCCGCGGCCTCGAGGTTCTCGACCTGCAGCCAGGCTGTCAGGCCGTCGACAATCATCGGTTCGTCGTCGATCACCAGAATGCGTTGCTCCATCATTTCTTCTCCTGCCTTATCGGACCGGTTCTCCTTAGACCAAGAGAAGTGCCAGATTCCGGACTGAGCAGAAGTCATTGACAGAGTGGGCTTTGACGTTTCATTGAGAAAATGCTGCCGTCCGGAAATCAGACGGCCGTGCGGATTGCGGCCGTTTCCGGGACGATCGCGCCCGCGGGAATCGACTTCAGACGCCTGCAGAGCTCGCGGCCGTCGAGCACCGGCATCAGCGTATCGGTGATGACGACATCGAACCGATGCATCGCCGCCATCCGCAGCGCCTCCTGCGCGTCGCCGATCGCCAGCGCGCTGTAGCCGAGCTGCTCGACGAAGCAGGCAACGATCGAGCGCATCGCTTCGTCGTCATCGACGATCAGCACCACCGGACGGTTCTCCGCGGGCCGCCGCTCACATCGCAGGAGCACCACGACGCCGTCTCGACATCAAACGGAGCACGGCACTTGTGACAGTTGGTCATGAGCTCATCTCCCGCGCCGCGCATTTCGTGACGAGTTGCAGAAATCGGTGGTGGTCGAACGGTTTGGCGATCATGGCGAAGACGGGCGGGAGGTGCCGCCTGCGCACGGAGCGCGCGTAACCGGTGAGCACGATGACGCGCCCCAGGATGTCGCCGCGCGTGAGCGACCAGTAGTCGAGCAGCCGTTCGCCGTCGAACACCGGCATGTTCAGATCGACGAGCACCACGTCGTAGTCCTTCTTCAGCTCGAGTGCATCGATGCCGTCGGCGATCAGATCGGCTTCGATGCCGGCCGACTCCAGCAGCGCTGCGATCAGCTCGCGCATGTCGGCGTCGTCGTCGATGACCAGGGCGGTTCGGCGCGCCGTCACTGCACTGCCTCCACGGTCGCGATCGCGTCGAGCAGCGCCGCGAACTCGAACGGTTTCTGCAGGTAGCGCGTGCGCTCGTCGTACGCGTCGCCGCCGAGCTGGGCCTGCGTCCCGTGGCCGGACGAAAAGATCACCGGCAGATACGGACGCCGCGTGCGGATGCGGCGGCAGGTCTCCACGCCGTCGATGCCGGGCAGTCCGTAATCGAGCACCACGACGTCCGGCTCGAGCTCTTCGACGGCGACGACCGCGGCTTCGCCGCTGGTCACGGTGGAGACTTCGAGATCGGCCAGGCGCAGCAGCTCGACGACACCTTCGAGGATCGCCGGCTCGTCTTCGACCATCAGCAGGCGCCGCGAGCGGATCGCCGCACGTGTGCGGACGACTTCCTGCCGATCGGTCGCCGGTTCCGCGGCCGGTAGAAAGATGTGGAAGGTCGTGCCGCCGCCCGGCGTGCTCTCGACCTGAATCTCTCCGTTGTGGCGCTGAATGACCTGGTGCGTGATCGCGAGCCCGAGGCCGGTGCCTTTCGGTTTCGAGGTGAAGAGCGGCTCGAAGATCTGCTGCAGCATGTCGTTCGGAATGCCGCAGCCGGTGTCGGCGACGGAGAAATGCACGCGCCCTTTATCGCCGCGCGCCGTGATCGTCACCGTGCCTCCGCGAGGCATCGCGTCGCGCGCGTTGGTCAATAGGTTGACGAACACCTGCGCGAGCTGCGAGGCGTCGGCCATGATGCAGAGGTCGGGCTCCAGCGCGGTCACGAGCTCGATGTTGTCCGCGACCATTCCGGCGAGCTCGGGATGGAGCGTGCTCCACCACTCGCCGACCTTCAAAGGCGCGAGTGCCGGCTGGGCGGGTTGCGTGAACCGCAGGATGTCCTGCGTGATCCGTTTGCCTCGGCCGATCAAATGGATGATGTGCCACGCACTCTTCAGCACGACGTCGGGCGAGATCTTCGGCCGCTGCAGCAACTCGGCGAACGGCTGCATGCTCATCAGGACGTTGTTGAACTCGTGCGCGACGGTCGCGGCGAGCCGTCCAAGGCTGGCCATGCGGTTCGCGGTCTGGAGCTGCGTCTGCAATTTGCGGCGATCGGTGATGTCGCGCGCCGTGGCGATGATGCTCGTGATCTGTTCCTTGCGAATCACGTTGCGCGCCACGACTTCGAACAGCCGCGCCGATCCATCCGCGTGACAGAACCGCAGCTCCACCGCCTCGGAAGGTGTGTACGACAAGCTCTCAGCTTGTCGCTCGACGGGTAGGCCCTCCCCTCCCCCTGACAAGCTGAGAGCTTGTCCTACACTCGCGAAGAACTGCGCGGCGCGGGGCGCATCGGAGGGATCGATGAAGTCGTAGATCGAGCGTCCCTTCAGCTCGTGCGGTGCGTAGCCGAGGATGTGCACCGAGGGGGTGGCGAAACGGACCACACCGCCGGGCTCGATGACTGCGATCACGTCCGAGACGTTCTCGATGATCGAGCGGAAGTGCTCTTCACTTTCGACCAGCGCGCGGAGAATCTCCTCGCGTTCGGTGATGTCGCGCGCCACTCCTTCGATCACATCGCCGGCGACGACGTTGCGGTACTCCCAGGTCCGCTGCTGTCCGTCGCGCGTGCGCACGATCATCGTTCCTTCGGCCGCGCCGTCCCGCAGGATTCGCCGCATGTAATCGACGAAGGCATCCCCTCCCTCGGGATTCAGGATCTCTTTGATGTTGCGGCCGATGAGCAGGCGTGCGTCCACGGCCAGCGCGGACGCCGCGGCTTCGTTGACACCGAGGATCGTGCCGTCGAGCGTGTGTGTACAGGTCAGTTTGATGCGGCTTCGATGCGGGCGCGCCCGTTGTGCTTTGCGACGTAAAGTGCTTCGTCCGCGCGGAAGGCCACGCGCGCGAATTCGTCGAGCAGCCGCGTGGTTGTGCGCATCTTCCGTGGCGATGTTGCGCAGCAGCAGGGCGAACTCCTCGCCGCCGTAGCGGCCGATCTCGTCGCCGGGACGGATGCTGTTCGCGACGAACGACGCGAACGTCGTCAGCACCTGGTCGCCGGTCAGATGACCGTAGCGGTCGTTGATCGACTTGAAGTGATCGAGATCGAGCATCACCAGCGCCGTCGATTCCGGCTTGCGGCCCGACTCCGCCATCGCCGCCTCCGCGCGGCGCATGAACGCGGCGCGATTGAGCACGCCGGTCAGGTCGTCGCGATCGATCAGCGCGCGCACCGATTGCGAGCGTTGCAATCGCGACGCGACGACCGAGAGCAGCAGATCGGCATCGACCGGCTTGTTGAGGAAGTCGTCGACCCCCACATTCGTCGCTTCGATGCGCGACTCGATGCCGCGCCGTCCGGTGAGGAAGACGATCGGCACGGTCGCGTACGACGGATCGCCCCGCACGAGCCGCGCGAGCTCGACACCGGTGGCATCGGGCAGCACGTAATCGAGGATGATCAGATCGGGACGGACGGCCTGCAGCAGGCTGCGGAACTCCGTCGCGTCGCCCGCGGTGAAGATCTCGTACCCCGCCGATTTGAGGATCGCGGCGAGATACCAGACGTGCATCGGATCGTCGTCGACGCAGAAGACTTTCGGACCGTTCTTCGCGCCGGAAATCGTGCAGCGCATCGAGTCGACCAGCCCGTGCAGGTGATCGAAGAGCTGCGGCGCGTTCGCCTCGCACGCGTCTTCGCCCTCGGCCGCGAGCCCGGCGATGTCATTCATGCCGTACGTGCCCGCGGTGCCTGCGAGCGAGTGAAACTTTCGCTCCAGATCGTGCAGCGTGGCCGGTTCAGCCTCGCACGATCGGATGGCGCCGTCGAGATCATCGATCCGCTGCGGCAGCGCCGCCGCAAACCGCTCGCGCAACTGCAGAAGCTTCTGTTCGGCAGGATGGGGACTGGTCATTGACTACCTCTGGGGGGTAGTCCGGGCAAGCGAGCTGAAAAATACATCCGGAGAGGGATTGAACGCAGAACGCAGAACGCAGAATCAGAATTGAGAAGGGAGCACGGGGCGGCCGGGCTTCTTCGCGCAAAGCCCGAGGGATTGAACGCAGAACGCAGAACGCAGAATCAGAATTGAGAAGCGAGCCGGGCGGCCGGGTTTCTTACTTCTGACTCTGCGTTCTGCGTTCTGCGTTCAATCCCTCCCGGACACATTTTTGACACGTCCGTATTGATTCCATCAAAATCAGCGCACTCATCAGTAATGAAAGGGGGAACCCGGTATGCCACGTCTCGTGACGAGAATCCTGCTATGCGTCGCGATCCTGACCCTCGCGATTCCCGGCTCCGTGCTCATGGCCCAGGAGACAACGGACAAAAAGCCGGAAGAGAAAAAGACTGCGGCCGAGGAGAAGAAGCCGAAGGTGACGGAGGAGATGGTCGTCACCGCCACGAAGCGCGAGGAGACGGTGCAGAACGTTCCGATCTCCGTCGCCGCGCCGACCGAGTCCGAGCTTCGCGACCGCGGCGCCGAGTCGATCGAAGACATCGCCGCCAACGTCGCCGGCTTCACCGTCCAGAACCTCGGACCGGGACAGAGCCAGATCGCGATGCGCGGCGTCTCTGCCGGACAGATCGTCCGCGACCAGCCCGGCGTCAAGGAGCAGGTGGGCGTCTACCTCGACGAGTCGGTGATCTCGCTGTCGCTCTTCACACCCGACGTCGACCTCTTCGACCTGAACCGCGTCGAAGTGCTGCGCGGACCGCAGGGGACGCTGTTCGGATCGGGCTCGCTGTCGGGCACCGTCCGCTACATCACGAATCAGCCGAAGCTCGGCGTGAGCGAGTCGATCGGTGAGCTCACCGCCGACACGATCGAGCAGGGCAGCATGGGCGGCAGCGCGAAAGTCGCGGTGAATGCACCGATGAGCGACACGTCCGCGCTGCGTTTCGCCGGCTACTGGACGCGTTACGGCGGCTTCATCGACGCGGTGCAGCCGAGCCTCAGCGTGAACAAGGACGTCAACAGCGGCAACCGTTACGGCGGCCGTGTCGCGATGCTCTTCCAGCCCGACAAGAACCTGAGCATCACGCCGCGCATCATCTATCAGAAGGTCGACATGGACGGCTGGAACCGGGTCGATGTCTTCAACATCCTCGGCAATCCATTCACCACGACGCGTCCGAAGGTGACGCTCGGCGATCGCGGGCAGTTCACGCAGATCGGCGAGCCGTTCAAGGACAAGTTCGCCCTCGGCGACCTGAACGTCTCCTACAACCTCGCGAACCACACGACGCTGACCTCGGTCACCTCGTATTCGGATCGCGACGTCGACGTCGTCCGCGATGCGGGCGCGCTCACCGCGAGCATCACCGGAGGCTCGATCGGCCTGCCGGCGAACGTCTACACGCTCGACTCACCGCTCGACGATCACACGAAGGCGAAGATGCTGACGCAGGAGCTCCGCCTCTCCGGAGGTGCGGCCAAGCTGCATTGGGTGGTGGGCGGCTTCTACTCGCACATCACGCGTGATTACGGCCAGAGCCTCGACGTGGCGGGCTTCGAGAATCTGACGAAAATCCCCACCGCGGGCCATTTCGGCGCGGGGACGGACATCCTCTTCTTCTCCGACCTGCACTACAACTTCCGCCAGAACGCGCTGTTCGGCGAAGCGACGTACAGCGTCAATGACCGCCTCGATGTGACCGGCGGCATCCGCGGCTACGACTTCAAGGAGAACCGCCGCCAGACGTTCGACGGCATCTTCGCCGATCCCGGCACGACGCACGGCAAGACCGACGCGCAGGGCTTCGCGCCGCGCGTGCTGTTCAATTACAAGCTCTCGGACACGACGCGCCTCAATGCGCAGATCTCCAAAGGCTTCCGCCTCGGCGGCATCAACGATCCGCTCAACCTCCCGCTCTGCACGGCGCAGGATCTCGTGACGTTCGCCGGCCATGACAGCTGGAAAGACGAGACGCTGTGGAATTACGAAGTCGGCGCGAAGTCGACGCTCGCCGGCGGCAAGGGATCGCTCAACGTCGCCGCGTATCACGCCGACATCAAGAATCTGCAGGCGACGGTGACCGCGGGCTCGTGCTCGTCGCGGGTCATCTTCAACGTGCCGAAGGCGCGCGCAAACGGCGTCGAAGCGGAGTTCCAGCTTGCACCGAGCGAGCATTTCGATTTCGCCATCTCGGCGAGCCAGGTCGATTCGAAACTGCAGTCGACGCTGACCTCGACCGATGCCGCCGGCCACACGACGATCGTCGCCGGCATCAAGAGCGGCAATCGCCTGCCGACGGTGCCGGAGTTCCAGATGGCATCCGCGGCGACCATCCACTGGGCGATGTCCGCCGGCCTGGCCGGTTACGCGACCGGCGTCTATCAGCACATCGGCGACCGCTACACGCAGATCGGCGATCAGGCGGAAGGATTCGGGACGGTAAACCTGCTGTCGTTCGCGCCGAACAACATCGGCGGCCCGTTCACGCAGAACACGTTCACATTCGATCCGAAACTGCCGGCGTACGACATCGTCAATCTGCGCGTCGGCATCCTGAAGAATCGCTGGGACACCGCGCTGTTCGTCAACAACCTGACCGATGAGCGCGCGTTCCTGGCGCTCGATCAGGAGCGCGGCACGCGTGCGCGTGTCAGCTATCTGACGAATCAGCCGCGCACGATCGGCATCAGTACGCGGGTAAACTTCTGAATCTGACTCGTCGCACATTCATCGCCACCGTCGCGGCGGCTCCGTTAGCGGGCCGCCTCGACGGTGCCTCCCGCCCTCGCATCAAAGTCATCGGCGCCGGCGCGTTCGGCGGCTGGACGGCGCTTCATCTGCTCAACGCCGGCGCGCAGGTGACGCTCGTCGACGCGTGGGGCCCGGGCAACACGCGCGCGAGCTCCGGCGGCGAAACGCGCGTGATCCGCGCGATTTACGGGCCCGATCGCGTGTATGTCGAAATGGTGAAACGTGCGTACGAGCTGTGGGAGAAGCTCGATCCGTCGCTCTATACCGAGACCGGCGCGCTCTGGATGCATCGCGGCGACGACGCGTATGTGCGCTCGTCTTTGCCGATCCTCAATGAGCTCGGATTCATTGTCGATCACCTGACGATCGACGATGCGGCGCGCCGTTATCCGCAAATCAATTTCAATGGCGTGAAATCGGTCTGGCTCGAGCGCCGCGCCGGAGCATTACAGGCGCGCCGTGCCTGCGGCGTCGTGCGCGATGCATTCGTGCAGGCGGGCGGCACGTATCGCACGGAGGCCGTCAATCCCGCTTCACAATCGGATGCGGACATTTACGTTTATGCATGCGGACCGTGGCTCGGAAAATTGTTTCCTGACGTGATCGGCAACGGCGTTCATCCGACGCGGCAGGAGGTTTATTACTTCGGTCCGCCGCGCGGCTCCGATCGTTATCGACCGCCGCAGATGCCGATCTGGATCGATTTCGGAAAACGGATCGTCTACGGCATTCCCGACATTCACGGCCGCGGCTTCAAGCTTGCGGACGACACACGCGGAGAAACGATCGATCCGACCACCGCGAATCGCACGGCGACTGCAGAAGGTGTCGCCCGCGCACGCCAATTACTGTCCGAGCGTTTCCCCGAATTAGCGAAGGCGCCGCTGATTGCGTCCGAGGTTTGCCAGTATGAGAACAGTCCCGACGGCAACCTCATCCTCGACCGCCATCCGCACAAGAACAATGTCTGGCTCCTCGGCGGCGGCTCCGGGCACGGTTTCAAACTCTCGCCCGCATTCGGCGAAATGGCCGCAGGTGCGATCCTCAATGCCCGGGAAATCCCCCCGGCATTTCGAATCGATCGTCTGAAAAAGCCGGAAAAGACGGAAACGCAATTCGAGCGGAAGCAGTGAGCGCGGGTCGCAGACCCCGACCGCTTGGTGTAGGGCAAGCTCTCAGCTTGCCCCCCGGGACAAGCTGAGAGCTTGTCCTACACACACCCGCGTTGGGACATCGGAATCGGTGACACTGGCCTGATCGCCGCGAGCGCTACTCTCTCTTCGCGAATCGCGCCGAGCTGTCATTCGTCTTGTTGTCCGTCGTCGACGCATAAAGCGCCAGCTCGCCGCTGTTGACGATGATCGCGATCTGCTGGCTCGGTACGGGAGCCGGATCGCCGAACTGCGCGAGCGTCAGCTGATTGAACGTATTGGCCGGGAAATCCTTCGTCAACACGGTGCCGTCCGCATATTGAATGGTGATGTTTGCCGCATTCGAGAGGGTGCGCACGCCGATGTTCATGCGGAATGCACCGGTATCGAGCGGTGTGACGAGGATCGCTACGTCCCCGGCCCGGAGGAAATCGGCAGGACGAATCATCTCTTCTGTAAATCCCGATGTGCCATTCGCTCCGCTGTCGTTGTAGACGCGCGCGATGACCAGCGGCGGAAAGCCGTCATTGGAGATGACGTCGAGTGTGCCGAGCCCGGACTTCCCCATGTGCTCCACCACGTCGGTGTAGGCGGTCCCGTTCTGGCCCGTCACGGTGTATGGAATGATCTGATCGGCGGGCGAGAACGGAGTGCCCGCGGGATGAAACGCGATCGTGCCGGTGCACTGCCCTCCGTACGGACAGGCGATCTGCAACGACGTGCGGAAGAACGAGCCGTTCGCGCCCTGCACCGAGCCGGCCGCGGCGATCACGCCCTCGAGCACCTCCGCCGTATCGCTTCCGCGCGCCCCGAGCGCCTGGTCACGGAAGTAGAAGCCATTGAAGCTGCCGGAGCTCACGTCGCCGTTGAGCCGCATCGTCGTGGAGCCGCTGTTGAACCAGCTCTTGGCGGAGCCGCATGTGGCGAACGTCTGCAGCATCGTGACGGCGATCAGATCGCCCTTCTGCACGTCGAGCGGCGGCGTCAATTGCACGCGATTGCGTCCCGCCAGCGCCGTGAACGGTCCGCGCTCGCCGGCGAGCGTGAATGTGGTCAGGGTGTTCGTCGCCGCGGGACGGAGGATCTTCACTTTGAAGCCGCCCGTGCACGAACCGCCGCCCCATCCGACCGAGACGTAATTGATCGTGCCGTTCGCCGTCGCCGGGTGCGATAGATCGATCAGCGTGAACGGCGGCGTGGCGCTGTTGAGGATCGCCCCCGCGTTCACCGATTGCGAGCCGATTGTGACCGTCTGTGCCGTTGCGGCTGACGCGAACAGCGTGCAAAGAAACACCATGAGATAGTGCCTGCGCATTTTTCTCCCCCTTCCATTATGGGGGTGCGGCGGCGACGCCGGCACTGTAAACCGCGGCATGGCCGCGGTTTTATAGAGGCAGCGGCGGCATGGCCGCCGCACTCCGGGCGGCTACTCTCTCTTCGCGAATCGCGCCGAGCTGTCGTTCGTCTTGTTGTCCGTGGTCGACGCGTAAATCGCGACGTGTCCGCTGTTGACCGTGAACGAGATCTGTTCGTTCGGCAGCGGATCGGTATCGCCGAAATCGCTCAATGTGACCTGACTGAACGTATTCGCGGGAAAGTCTTTGACCAGCGAAATGCGGCCGTTGCCGAATTGCACGGAGACATTCGCCGGCGCCGACAAAGTCCGCACGCCGATGCTCATGCGGAACAGGCCGAGGTCGCTCGGCGTGAAGAGAATCGCGGTGTCGCCGGCGTGCAGAAAATCGGCGGGACGGATCATGTCCTCCGTGAATCCCGACGTGCCGTTTGCGCCGGCATCGTTGTAGATGCGCGCGGTGGCGAGCGGCGGGAAACCGTCGTCGGACGTGATGTCGAGCGTGCCGAGGCCGGACTGGCCCATCGTCTGAACGATGTCGGGGAACGAGACGGCGCCGTTGCCCGTCAGTGTGTACGGAATGGTCACGTCGTTCGCGGAGAACGGCGCATTGGCGGGGTGATACGTGAGCGTTCCGTTGCAGCGGCCGCCGAACGGACATCCCAATTGAATCGACGTGCGGAAGAACGAGCCGAGCGCGCCTTGCAGCGAGCCGGCGGCGGGGATCACGCCTTCGAGGACGGAGGCGGTGTCGGTGCCGCGTGCCGCGAGCGCGTTGTCGCGAAGATACGTGCCGTTGAAGTTTCCGACCGTGACGTCGCCGGTCAGCCGCATGACCACGGAGCCGCTGCTGATCGAGCTCTTCACCACTCCGCACGTGGCGAACGGTTGCAGCATCGTGATGGCGAGCAGGTCGCCTTTTTCGACATCGATCGGCGGCGTCAGTTGCACGCGATTGCGCTCGCCCGTCACGTTGAACGGACCGCGCTCGGCGACGAGTGTGAAGTTGCCGAGCGATGTCGTCGACGCCGGACGGAGCACCTTCACTTTGTATGCGCCGGAGCACGTACCGCCGCCCCAGCCGGTCGAAACGTACGCGATCGAGCCGTTCGTCGTCGCCGGATGCGAGAGGTCTACGAGTGTGTACGGCGCGGCGGCGCTGTTGAGCAGCGCGCCCGCCGTGACGGATTGCGAGCCGATCGTCACGGTCTGCGCGAACAACGGCAACGTGAAGAAGACGATGAGAAACGATCTGCGCATGCATCCTCCCGAATCGCTCACTCGCTGTGTCCCGCGCACTGCATCACGCCGAGGAACTTCGACCACGGGCCGACGTCGTCGCGGTACTGATGCGCCATGATTCGCGAGATCTGATGCAGATGCGTCAGGTCGTGCGCGGCCCAGGTCGCCAGCAGATTTCCGAGCGTCACCGTGCCGAGTGCAGGATGCGTTCCCTTCCGGTCGAGATCGGCGGGCTGGATGTTCAGCGCCTCGAGCTCGCGCAGGCTGTTCGCGCGCGCCGCCGCGAATTCATCGAGCAGCTGCGGCAGCGACTTCCCTTCGCTCTCCCGCATCATCGCCGTGCGATCGAATTTGTCGAACGGCCGGCTCTCGCCGTGCTCCAGGATGCGCTTCGTCCGCGCGATCCAGTCGGTCTGCTCGCCGTGAATCAGATGTCCGACGACATCGAAGACGGTCCATGTGCCTTCGCCTTCGTTGCGCTGCGTCCACGATTCGGGGAGATCGCGCAGGAGTGCGTCGAGTGCGTGCGGCGTGCGGGTGAGGAGCGATATCGTGTCGTTCATCATGAAGAGACTCGATTATCCCCGGCTTTCTCCCGAAGGCTATCGCGCCATGATCGCGCTCAATCGTTACACCGAGGGCTCCGGCCTCGAGCATTCGCTGCTGGAGCTGATCAAGATCCGCGCGTCGCAGATCAACGGCTGCGCGTACTGCATCGACATGCACAGCATCGACGCGCGCGCCGGCGGCGAAACGGAGCAGCGCATCTACCTGCTCGATGCCTGGCGGGAGTCGCCGTTCTACAGCGATCGCGAGCGCGCGGCGCTGGCGTGGACGGAGTCGCTGACGCTCGTCAGCGAGACGCACGTGCCCGACGACGTGTACGAAGAAGCGCGCAAGCACTTCAGCGAAGAGGAGCTGGTGAAGCTGACGTGGGCGGTGGTGGTGATCAACGGCTGGAATCGCGTCGCGATCGCCTTCCGCTCGGAGCCGGGGCAGTACCACGGTCGAGCAAAGTGAGCAGGTTCTGCGCGTCTTTGACGAGCAGCGCGAGCCGCTGACCTTTCGGCGATCTCTCCAGAAATCGCGCGAGACACTCGCGCGCCTTGCCCGCGCGTCCCGCGAGGTATTGCGCTTTGCCTTCCCAGTACGACGGCTCCGCCGCGTCGCGCCATTGCGCGTCGGCCTTACGCGCGGCTGCAATGGCGCGATCGAGATTCCCGTCGCCGGTCATCTCGCGATACTGAACGGTGGCTCGCGCGAGATCGAGCCACAGGCCGGCATCATCACGACGCGTCTCCAGCTCTTCGAGCACGGTGCCGATCTGCTCGCGTAATCCCTGCTCGCTTCGCTGCCGCTTGCTGCACGGCACACAGCGAATCGCCGTCGAGTTGAAATTGAACCGCAGCTCTTCGTACCAGTACCGCTGCTCTTTCGCATAGAAGACGAACGGCTGTCGGCACTCGACGCACGTGCGCTGCTCGTCGAGGTAGAAGTACTTCGGAACATCGTGCGCGCGGCAGTAGACCTGCACGACCGGATTCCCGCGGACCGCGTTTTCCACAATCGGCACTGCCCACAATCGAAGGTGATGCTATAGCTTGACAAAACCGCGGCACTAGCACACAGGGTATGGGCAAACTCCGAGTTTGATTCGCACTGCTCAAGGATCATCTATTCGACAGCGGTCCTGTTTGCAACTTGCTCCAAGAAGGTGTCGAAATCGCCCGAGCTGGTGCGAAAAACCTGCTCTATCCGCTGCATCGGAACACCAAGCCGGAATCGTCGTTGCCGCCCGGACCCGGAATAACGGACATCCTCGAGCACGCCCACCCGAACCAGAACCGGAAGGATATCATCGACGAATTCGTTCGCCTTAACGCCTAGGCGCAGGCGCAGTTGTGATTCATTGACTTGTGTATTTCTTAAGAACAGTCTCAGCGCGCGCTCCACCAGTACGGTACGGTCATCTAGTGCAGCAACTGCCGACGGAGTCTGCAGGACGGTGCTGACTACCTGAAAGCCGGCCGTCTGTAAATATTCCAGTTTGCCTGTCGGATCGAAGACCCGGACGTCAAGTTCCGGATTCGAGACGCTCCCGAACTCGCAGGTATCAATCCAACATTCCTCAACCTTCGTTGTTTCGTAGACCTCAATAGTTTCAAATCGACAGTTGCGAAAGGTACATTTGGTGAGTTGCGCGCGCTCGAACGAGGTGCTCTGAAAATAGCAGCGCTCGAAGATTAACTCACTCAGAAACCGGCCCCGAAACACATCGGGTGCAAACGTCAGTGACTGCAAAGACAAAGCTCTTCCCGGCATTCCGTCCATCAGGCGCACAACGATGGCCGCACAGTTTTCGCGGGTAAATGAGGTCGAGTGATCTCGTCTCGCCACGTCTAAGATGCCATTCGCGATCGTCTGCACGTCCTGAGCGCCTCGTCGGACATATTGCGCGACACTCTCCGCAGTTTCGGCAGGAAGGGCACCTCGCTGAATCGCCGACTGCAGGTCCTTCGTGCTGTTCAACAGGGCGTTTCCTATCGCCTCACCAAGGAAAAAGCGGCGGAAGTCCTCATGGTCGAATGCGAATGTCGATCTTGTCGAATCAGCCGTTGAAATGAGGGCATGTTGCCGCAGCCGCTCCTTAACTTGGCGAGCAATACTGGGAGATTTGGCGTGCGCTTCCGCAAAGACATCCGCAATTACGTCAAGTACGTCCTGCCGGAGTAGTTCCGAACCGCTCAGCCACATCTCTAGTGCAATCATGGCAAGCAGCTCGTGGTGCTCGTCGGTCGTGATTAGAGGCTCGGCGATCTTACCCGAGCGGTCTATCCATTTTTCGTTCGCCTCTCGTTCGATGATAGCGTTTATGAATTCGTGGAAATAATCTTGAGACGTCGTGCCGAGACGCGCAATCAACGCATCGGAACTAGGCACCGTCGTCGCGACGTCAAACAGCCGTCGCACAAGCACCGCGCGCGTCAGGATCGGGTGATCGTCACCTAGCCGATTAGCGGCATGTTCATAAATGTCGGTAACGTTCTGAATTCCGCGTAAGCGTCCGTACGATTCGAATTCATCCCGGTTCCATCGCAGCAGAGCGATACGAGCGAATGAAACCGAGTCCGTGCCAATCGCGTCAAATAGGCGTGCAGTTTGACCAAAGTCGCGATATTCGAAATAGGCCTTGCGAGCCGACACGAGTATGCCGCCGGAAGAGTTCAGGGTGTTCACGAGACTCCCCAGTGCGGAAAGCGCTTCACCAGAGGCGCCCTCTATGAATACTTCTTCGAAGCCATCGAACGCGGGTACGAGGACGCCCATTCTGACAAGCTCGATAAACGCGTCGTAGTAAAAGAATGGGAATCTCAACCGATTGACGAGAGCACCGATGACGACATCATCGAAACGCATGAAGGGTCGGCCGCCTAGATTGATCGGTATCAGCAGCCAGTCGGTTTTGCGATGTTTGTACGATAGTGCTTGAGCTCGCGCCGTTTCGTTGATGACGGTTGTTTTACCTTCCCCGGCATCTGATGTCAGATATAGAACCGTCGATGTGCCCGCCGGACGACGCCCGAGAATCTCCGTCATGGAGCTTACAGCGTCGCTGACTGTCGCTTGAGCGCCATCTGGGCGGACGTCTAATTGGTCAAGGAGCAGTGCCCGAGGCGTCACGTAATTGGGTGTTGCGGGAACATAGGCCAGAAGACGATCTGCTAATTGTGGTACGCGCGCCAGCCGGTCGATGATCCATGTGTGGACGGGAACCGGCAGAGAACCCGACTCCGTGATCTTGAGGCCAGTGGGCGTTTGCGTGAGAGTGGCTTCGATTAACTCTTCCCGTACCTGGACTAGAAGTTGTCCCTTCTCGAAATTCAGGTCTGCGGGCGCGTCGGCAAACGTTGTGATGACTCGCAAAAATTCGTTGATTTCCATTGGTGACCTCAGTAAAGCCGATATGAATAGCCGACGGCCCGTGGCATATACGTATTTGAAGGCCGGCGACCAGCTTTGGTTTGCAAGTGAATGATCACGGCACCTAATCGAACTGCCGTTCGAATTGCAGGCCACAGGTCGTCGTCGCAGGACGCAATCGCAGTCCACGTTCTGGACGTCGCGGCGAATTGGATGAGATCCGCGGTGATCAGGGTATCGACGAGCTTCTGCTGTGGTCGGGACAGAATATCTGATAGCTGAACATGGCACGAGTCCGTAGGGCAGGCGCCTGAGAGTACAGCGGCGCGTGTTGGGACGAGCGGACATGCGATCGGCGATGCGCAATTGGAGAACGGCGCTGGCGCGCATTCGAGGAGCCCGACATCTCCATACCTTCGATAGGTATTGGAAAATTCGAATGTAGGTTCGATTTCCAGTGATGAGACGATCTCTACGGAGGCGATTACAGTTACTGTCGCCGTAGCGCTACTGACGATTATTGCCTTCGGGAATGAGGCCGTCGCGTCGGCAATGATCGCTTGAGCCTGACGAGTACGCGCGTTTCGGTCGTACCACCCGCCATACAGACGTACGCGCAGGCGTGGTGTGGTCGCGAGGGCGTCCGGTCCAATATTGGTAACGAGCTTCGTCACAACGTGCTCGACGCCTCGATTTCTATCGAGAACGTCGACGTTATCGTAGTCGACGAGAACTATCACGGTCGGATCGCATCATAGCGCGGTCGAGAAGATCATGCGTCGGTTTCGAGCGATGGCGTACCTTACCTGGGAGGCCGATTACTCCCGCCGGCATCCTGAATGTTCCCATGGAACACATGGAGCCGACGCGAAGATGCCTGGCGGCGATCGCGCGGGTAGATGACGTAGGCAAGCGTGGATTCCGGCATCGGCGCTGCCGCGTACGGGATGGCGCTCCGCTGAAGGATAACGGCACGGATAGATAAGCCGCACCGGCAGAACGGCGAGGTGCTGGTGTGCTGCCTTCATCGCTGTTCAGTGAAGAAACTAATCACTAATAACTGGCAACAGTCGATCAACTTTTTGCTGATCGATGGGGGGACGCCTTTGCTGTCACTTGTACGTCTCTCGTCGATCAGCTTGCGCACCGGATTGACAGCGACAGTGCGAGTGATGTCTTTCGGCGCGCCTTAGTGCGTCATTTTTGACAGTAGTGCCCCATGAAGCGGTGGCCTCAGGAGTCGTACAGAACACCGACAACTTCACGTGCACGCACTATCAGAAAGCTTATACTTGGAGCCGCCGGAAGCATGCGCCACAATCGATGAGCCGAGACCTCCGCTCGACTCGCGTTCGCCGTCCGTGTGCTGCGCGGGGAATTGCCATGGCGGTCGCCGTAGAACACGTTGATGTTGCGAAGCCGAGGACGAATGTCGGAATTGAAATCGCCGTCGCGAGTCTGACCGGGTTCGAAAATTAAGGCGCCGAGCAGTACTCCGCCACCGTCGCCTTCGACACGATCGTGCCCATTGTCCCGGGCCGCATCACGTACTCCGAGGCGCCGTAGCGATCGGCGCCGGGCGTCCAGTTGTAGGTGTAGCCGAGGTGCGTCCAGGGGTAGCCGTTGGGGATCGAGTGCAGGTAGAAGTTCTCGATGGCGATCCATTGATAGTGTGCGGGCGTGGTCGTGCCGGGGAATGCGTTGCCGCAATCGGTCGGGATGGTGTTATCGGACTGCAGCGCGCACGGGAAGCGCGTGCTGATGTTGTCGTCGGGCGACGGGCGGAAGAGATCGGATGCGGCGACGGACATCACCAGAAAGCGCGGGATGTCGGCGTCGGGCGGCAGTCCGAGCAGCTCGCGGAGCTGCATGGAGACATCACCGTGGAAGCCGCGGCAGATCGTCTGCACTTCGGGCACGCCGGTCACCCAGAGGCCGTAAGCGCCGGCGGTGATCGTCGTGCCGGCATCGCCATTCTTCGAGCCGAGCGTTACGACGAGCACGCTGCCTTTGTCGTCCGCCACGATCGGCCGTAGCGCACGCACGTTCCAGCGCTGATAAACGCCGGAGTCGAACACCGCGCGCTCGTACGCGCTCCAGAGTGCCTGCGTCTCGCCGGCGAGCGGCTGGGTGGGTGTGGCTTCGGTCTGGCGCTGGAAGGGCTGTTGGGCGGACACGGCCGCACCGATCAATAAGGACGCAATGATCCCGATAAGTCGCGCTCGCATGATGGCGTTAAGGATATCAACGGATGCGGTTTCTCACGGAGTGGTGTACGACAAGCTCTTAGCTTGTCGCGGCAAGCTGAGAGCTTGCCCTACACCAAACCGGACATGCACCACAGTCTAACCAAGCGCGATGAGCGCGATGCTGCCCGCCACCACGATCGAGCCGGCGATGCGTGATTTTCCGAACGGCTCGCCGAGGAATGCGCGGCCGGCGATGGCGGCGAGGGGGATGCTGACTTCGCGCACCGCGGCGGCGTACGCCACGCCGGACAGTTTGTACGCGCCGACCACCAGTCCGTACGCGACGAGCATCAGCACGCCGATCGCCACGATCGCGAAGAAATTCGCGCGGAGCTCGCGGAGGCCGCCGCGCCGTGCGTGCAGCATCAGCATCAACACGGCGCCGAACGCGAAGACCGTCGCGGTGTACGCGAACGGATCGGCGATGCGTGCGGCGCGGCCGTCGATCAGCGTGTAGGTCGAGATCGACGCGCCGACTGCGAGCGAGATCAGCAGCGCGTGGCCGCTGAACGCACCGCCGTGCATCGTGCAGATCACGATGCCGATGGCGATCAGGGCGATGCCGATGATGCCGGCCGTCGAAAGGCGTTCACCGAAATAGAGACTGGAGATCATCGCGGTGAGGATCGGCGCGGTGCCGCGTCCGATCGGATAGACGACCGACAGATCGAATCGCTCGTAGGCGCGGGCGAGGAGGAGAAAGTACGCCGTCTCCGCTACCGCGCTCAGCGCCGCGAGCACGAGCGAAAACGGCGGCAGGTTTCCGCGCGCGATGGCCGGAGAGAACACGACGGCGCCGACGATCATCGAGCAGGTGAAGATCCAGTCTCGGCGGCCGGTCGTGCGCTTCGCGAGCAGGTTCCAGGCCGCATGACAGCAGGCCGCGATCAGCAGCAGTGCGATGGATAGAAATTGCACGAGAGATCATTGTGCGGTTTTGAAACCCTCGCGCTGCACATCCGTTGATAATGAATGCGATGCAACCCAGAAAATCGAGAGTGAAGTTATTTGTTTTTGTCGGTCTCCTCGCGGTGGCCAGCGTCGTTCTTCTCGTGGCGATGATCGTCAATAAAAAGCGCGAGAAGCCGATCGAGATCACCACCGACAAGGCCTTCCGCAAGTCGGTGACGCAGCTCGTCACGGCGACTGGCAAGATTCAGCCGGAGGTCGAAGTCAAGATCGCGCCGGAAGTCTCGGGCGAGATCATCGACATCCCGGTCAAGGAAGGGCAGCCGGTGCACAAAGGCGCGCTGCTGCTGAAGATCAAGCCTGACAGCTACCAGGCGCAGGTCGAGTCGCAGACCGCCGCGCTGAATGCGTCGCGCGCATCCGCCGTGCGCAACCAGGCGGAGCTCGCGAAAGCGGAGCAGGACTACAAACGCGCACAGAATCTCTTCGCCGCGAAGCTCCTCCCCGAATCCGACCGCAACACCGCGCAGACGAATTACGAGATCGCGAAGGCGGCGCTCGATTCGTCGATGTTCGAGATCAAGCGCGCGGAAGGCGCGCTGCGGCAGATCAATGACGCGCTCTCGAAGACGGTCATCTTCTCGCCCTCGGACGGTTCGATCAGCTCGCTGACCAGCCGCGTCGGCGAGCGCGTCGTCGGCACCGTGCAGTTCGCCGGCACCGAAGTGATGCGCATCGCGAACCTGGAGAACATGGAAGCGCGGGTCAACGTCAACGAGAACGACATCGTGCACGTGCACGTCGGCGACAACGCCAACATCAGCGTCGACGCCTATCCCGATCGCAAGATCCACGGCGTCGTGCGCGAGATCGGAACGACTGCGATCACGCTCAACTCGGGCTCGCAGGAGCAGGTCACGAATTTCGAAGTAAAGATCAGCATCCCCGATCACTCGGTGAAGCTGCGCCCGGGCATGAGCGCGACCGCGGACATCGAGACCGCGACCGTGCAGAACGCGATCGTCGTGCCGATTCAGAGCGTGACGGTGCGCACGATCGACAGCAGCGCGTCGCCCGAGGAGCGCGAGAAGCGGGAGTCGGCGGAGAAGACGAAGGAAGGCGACGCCGAGGCTGTGAACGAACAGCGCGAGAAGCAGAAAGCGCGCGAGCTGCGCGAGAAACTCGAGCGCGTGGTCTTCCTCAAGTCGGGCGACAAAGTGAAGCTGCAGCCGGTCGAGACCGGAATCGCAGACAACACGTACATCGAGATCAAGAAAGGTGTGCAGCCGGGCGACGAAGTGGTGTCGGGCTCGTACACGGCGATCTCGCGACGGCTGAAAGACGGATCGAAGGTCGTGTTGGAGAAGAAAGAGAAGAGCTGACGCATGTTCTACGAAGTCGCCGAGGCCTTCCGCATCGCGTTCACCGTCATCCGCGCGCACAAGATGCGAAGCGTGCTGACTTGCCTCGGCGTGATCATCGGCATCGTCGCGGTCACGCTGATGGGCTCCGCGATCTCCGGGATCGAGATCGGATTCGAGCGCTCGCTCTCCGTCATCGGCGACGACCTGCTCTACGTCGAGAAGTGGCCGTGGCATCACGTCGATGACTGGTGGAACTACCGCAACCGCCGGCGCATGGAGCCGCGTTACGCCGATGAGCTCAAGCGCGCGATCCGCGCGACGCCAAACTCGCAGCTCGTCACAGCGGTGCCGACGATCAATACGGTCCGCAGCATCAAATACTCGGACAGCGAAGTGCGCGGCGTGTTCACGCAGGGCACGACGGACGAATTCCTCGTCACATCGACGGCGAGCTTCAAGGATGGACGGTTCTTCACCGAGGCCGAGTCGCGCGGCGGACACAACGTCGTGGTGCTCGGGTATGACGTGGCGGAAGTGCTGTTCCCGAATCGATCGGCGATCGGCAACACGGTGATGATCGACAACATCCCGTTCCGCGTCGTCGGCGTGTATTCGAAGCAGGGCACGTTCCTCGGCCTCTTCAGCTTCGACACGTACGCAGTGGTGCCGCTGAATGCATTCTCGAAGGTCTTCAGCGCGCGGCTCGATACGTCGATTCGGGTGAAGGTCAAAGACAAGAACCACATGCAGGCCGCGCGTGACGAGCTCACCGGCGACATGCGCCGGCTCCGCGGACTCTCGCCCGAACAGAAGGACGATTTCTCGATCAACGAGCAGGAAGGACTGCGCAACTCGATCGGTCCGGTGAAGGCGGGCATCGCCGGCGCGGGGCTCTTCATCACCGGACTCGCGCTGTTCGTCGGCGCGATCGGGATCATGAACATCACGTACGTCAGCGTGCGCGAGCGGACGCGCGAGATCGGGACGCGAAAAGCGGTCGGCGCGAAACGGAAGACGATCCTGCTGCAGTTCCTCGTTGAGGCGGTGTCGTTGTGTCTCGTCGGCGGATTCGTGGGCGTGGTGGTGTCGTGGTCGTTGTCGATGGCGGTGGCGACTGCGTTCCCGTCGTTTCCGATGACGTTCTCGTTCACGCTGGTGATCGTCGGCATGATCGTGTCGACGATTACGGGGATTTTCTCGGGGCTCGCGCCCGCGATCACTGCATCGCGGCTCGATCCAATCGAGGCGTTGCGTTATGAGTGATGCCCCTCACCCGGCCCTTCGCTGCGCTCAGGGCCACCCTCTCCCTGCAAGCGGGGCGAGGGTCAACCAACATGCGATACGCGAGACGCGTTGGCCTTCGCCCCGCTTGCGGGGAGAAGGTGGCCGAAGGCCGGATGAGGGACGGAGATCGCCATGAGTGAGACTGCCCGCATTGCGCTCATCGCGCTGCGCACGAACAAGCTCCGCTCCTTCCTCACGATGCTCGGCGTCGCGATCGGCGTGTTCTCCGTCATCGGCGTGATGACGGCACTCAGCGTGATCGCCACCTCGATCGAGAACGGCCTCAGCTTCCTCGGCAGCAACCTCTTTCAATTCGCGAAATATCCGGTGATCAATGCGGGCGGCAATCCGGAGGTCAAGTTCGCGAACCGCCGCAACATCAACTTCGCGCAGGCGCTCGAGTACAAGCGGTTGATGGAAGGACAGGCCGGCGCGATCTGCCTGAAAGTGTTCGACGGCGGCAAACCGGCGACGTTCGATCGCAAGAAGCTGCAGGGGCTGACGCTCGTCGGTACGAACGAAAACTTTCTGATCGCGAACTCCTACACGCTCGGCTACGGACGCAATCTCTCCCCCGAAGACGTCGACCTCGGGCGCAGCGTGGTGGTCGTCGGGACGCGCATCGAGAAGGGGCTGTTCCAGGGACAGACGCCGATCGGCAAGACGATCAAGATCAATGACAAGCCGTACCAGATCGTCGGCGTGCTGGCGGAGAAGGGCTCGAATTTCGGACAGAGCCAGGACGACATCATGATCGTCCCGATCACGCGCTTCTTCGCCGACTTCGGGTGGCAGAACCGCACGGTGAACGTCGCCACGCAGTCGACGTCGCAGGCAACGTACAACCAGACGCTGGACAAGGCGATCGGCGCGATGCGCACGGCGCGCGGACTGAAGCTCGGCGAGGAGAACGACTTCGCGGTTTATTCGAACGACACGATGGTCGCGGCATTCGCGCAGATCGCGGGACAGATCCGCATCGGTGCATTCGTGGTGAGCGCGATCGCGCTGCTCGCGGCCGGCATCGGCATCATGAACATCATGCTGGTCAGCGTGACGGAGCGGACGCGCGAGATCGGCTTGCGCAAAGCGGTCGGCGCGAAGAAGAACGACATCGTGCGGCAGTTCCTGCTCGAGGCGATCGTGCTGTCGGAGCTCGGCGGCCTCGCGGGCATTGTGATCGGTGTCGCCGGCGGCAACGGCGTCGCGCTCTGGCTCGACCTCGCCATGGTGTTCCCGTGGGGCTGGACGATCACGGGACTGATCGTCTGCTCGATCATCGGCATCGGGTTCGGGTGGTATCCGGCGTTCAAGGCAGCGCGGCTCGATCCGATCGAGGCTCTGCGGTACGAGTGAAAGCCCTGGTCACCGGCGCCTCCGGTTTCATCGGCAATGCACTTTGCGATGCGTTGAGAGCGCGCGGCGATGACGTTGTCGCTGCGGTGCGCACGGGCGAGCCGCGCGCGAACGTGATCATGACCGGCGACATCAACGCGAACACCGACTGGTCCGCCGCGGTGCGCGATGTCGAGGTCGTGTTCCATCTCGCGGCGCATGTGCATGTGCTCGATGCGCACGCGGCGCGCGATCTCGAAAAATTTCGGGAAGTGAATGTCGGCGGGAGCGAATCGCTCGCACGTGCGGCGATCGCCGCGGGTGTGCGGCGGTTCGTGTTCATGAGCACCGTCGCGACGAGCGAGACCGCATA
>DATEZA010000016.1:0-17002 GCA_035255945.1 Thermoanaerobaculia bacterium | reverse complement strand
ATGCTCGGCCGCACGCCCGGCAACATCGTCGCCATTCGTCCGATGAAGGACGGCGTCATCGCCGACTTCGAAGTGACGGAGAAGATGATCAGCTACTTCATCAAGAAGGCGCACGGCCGGAAGCACTTCGTCAAGCCGCGCATCGTCATCTCCGTTCCCTCCGAGATCACGCAGGTCGAAAAGCGCGCCGTGCGCGACTCCGCGTTGCGCGCGGGGGCGACCGAGGTCTATCTGATCGAGCAGGCGATGGCGGCGGCGATCGGGGCGGGACTGCCGATCACCGATCCGACCGGCAACATGATCGTCGACATCGGCGGCGGCACCACCGACGTCGCGGTCATCTCCCTCGCCGGCATCGTCTACTCGCGCTCGGTGCGCGTCGCCGGCAACGAGATGGACGACGCGATCATTCAGTACATCAAACGCAAGTACAACCTCCTCATCGGCGAACGGACGGCGGAGCAGATCAAGATGGAGATCGGCTCGGCGTTCCCGCTCGACGAAGAGATGACGATGGAGATCAAGGGACGCGACCTCGTGGAAGGCGTTCCCAAGACGCTCGTCGTGAGCGATGAAGAGATCCGCGAGGCGCTCTCGGAGACCGTGGCGACGATCGTCGAAGCGGTGCGCGTCGCGCTCGAGCGCACGCCGCCCGAGCTCTCCGCCGACATCATGGACAAAGGCATCATCATCGCCGGCGGCGGCTCGATGCTGAAGAACCTCGACAAGCGTCTGCGCGAGGAGACCGGACTTCCGGTCACGCTGGCCGAGGATCCGCTTGCGTGCGTGGCGCTGGGCACGGGGCAGATGCTGACGGACTTCAATTTGTTGAGAAAGATTTCGATCGAGTAAATATCGGAGTGCGGCAGCCGCGCCGCCGCCATCGGCTCAGGGCGGTGGCATGGCCTCCGCACTCCGAGGTCGCGAGTCATGGAAGACGTCATTCGAAGCCGGCCGACGCTCCTCTTCTTCATCGTGCTGGCCCTGCTGTTCCTGGTCATGAGCCGTAGCAGCCAGACGCGCTACGTCGGCGAGACGCGCACGATGTTCGAGCGCACGGTGATGACCATTTTTTCTCCCGTACCGAAAACCGTGAACTGGCTCGGACGCTCCACGTCCGATATGTACCACGGCTATCTCGACATGCGCCGCGCGGTGAACGAGAACATGGAGCTGCGGCACAAAGTCGCGGAGCTGACGGCGAAGAACCTGAAGCTCTCCCAATCCGAGAGCGACGTCCGCCGCATCCGCACACTCCTCGGCTACTCCGAACAGGTCGACATGCCGACCACGCTCGCCACGGCGATCATGCTCGACACGTCGGGGCGCTTCAAATCGATCGTGATCGATCGCGGCTCCGACGCAGGCATCGAAGTGAACGACGCCGTGGTCAACGCGAACGGACTCATCGGCCGCGTCGTGCTCACCACGAAAGACATGGCGAAGGTGCAGCTCGTGACCGACGGCAACTGTGCGGTCGGCTCGCTCGTCGATCGCACGCGGCGGCAGGGCGTCGTGCGCGGCGATGGCGGCGGCGGCGCGCAGATGTACGACATCCCGTCGCTCGCCGACGTCGTGCCGGGCGACACCGTGATGACCGCCGGCATCGACGGCATCTACCCGAAAGGGATTCCGGTCGGCACCGTGGTGAAGGCGGATAAAGGTGCGGACCTGTTCAAGAGCGTCGTCGTCAAACCAGCGGTCGACTTCGGCTCGATCGAGGAAGTGATCGTGATTCACACCCGCAAAATCCCGCAGCAGGTCGTGAGGTACGCTCCTTGAGATGGCTTCGTTTCATCGTCGGCCTCTTGATCGCGCTGACGCTCCACTCGCTGCTCGATAGCTTCTTCCCGAACGCCCTCGCGTTCTTCAATCCGTACGTGATCCTCGTCGTCTACTACTCGATGGGTGGAAACGTGTTCGGTGCGATCGTGGCCGGCGTCGCTGCCGGACTGGTGCAGGACGCATTCTCTGTCGCGATGTTCGGCCTGCACGCGTTCTCGCTCACGGTCTGCGCCTACACGATCGCGTACATCAACGCGCGCCTCGTGCTGCGCGGCACGCTCGCGTTCGGCGCCTGCCTCGCCGGCGCGGTGATCGTGAACGAGTTCGTGATCTACATCCTGGTGAACATCCTGGTGAAGCAGAAGATCGAGATGTTCGAGCAGGCGCTGTTCGTGAAGACGATCTTCACCCTGCTGTTCGGGATGCTGGTGTATCAGTTGCTGACGCTGTTCCTGCGTGAAGAGCCGATCGAGGCCACGCGACGCCCCATCGGCGGCTGGTGATCCCTATGCGCGTTTATCGCGACGATCAACGATTCCTGAACTTCCGCATCACCGCGGTGATGTGGTGCGTAGTGGCGATCTTCGTCTTTCTCGCCGGCTCGTTCTGGTTCGTGCAGGGAGTGCAGGCGGAGAAGTACCGCGGCCTCTCCGAATCGAACGCGGTGCGCGAGCTCGTCGTGCCGGCGAAGCGCGGCCTGATCATGGACCGCTACGGCAAGATCCTCGCCGACAACCAGCCCGCGTATTCGCTGGCCATCGATCGCATGACGATGGCTCCGCTGGTGAAATCGGACGCCACGCATCGCGCGAAGCTGCTCGAGTTTCTGTCGCGGATCCTCCAGCTCACGCCTGCCGACATCGAATCGCGCATGGCGTCGCATCCATTGATCATTGCCGAAGATCTGTCGATGCCGCAGGTCGCCGAGATTCAGGCACACAACCTCACCTTTCCCGAGCTCGCCGTCAATCCGGTGCAGCGCCGCAACTATCCGCACGCCACGATGTCCGCGCATGTGCTGGGCTTCATCGGCGAGGTGAACGAGAAAGACATCGCCGCACACAAGGAGCTCAAACAGGGTGACCTCATCGGCAAGCGCGGCGTGGAGCTGATGTACGACAAATGGCTGCGCGGCCGCGACGGCGCGCAGTACTGGGAGTACGACAGCCACGGCCGCCGGCTGGAGGAAATGCCGGGCGCGCGCAAAGACGCAGTCCCGGGCGACAACATCTATCTCACGCTCGATTTCGATCTGCAGCGCCGCGCGGAGCAGTACTTCATCGAGAACGAGTTCGTCGGCTCCGTGGTCGCACTCGATCCGCGCAATGGCGAAGTGCTGGCGATGGTCTCCTCACCCGCCTTCAATCCGAACGTCTACTCGAAGCGCTTCACCACCCAGGCGTACAAGGAGATCCAGTCGAATCCGTTCAAGATCGAATTGAACCGCGCGATTCAGGGCCTCTACTCGCCCGGTTCCGTGTTCAAGACGATCGTCGGCGCGGCGGGCCTGTCCGAAGGCGTGATCGATCCGGGCACCACGTTCAACTGCGCCGGCACCGGCGTCTTCTTCGGCCGCCGCTTCCGCTGCGTGCGGCGTTCAGGACACGGTGAGGTGAACGTCGAGAACGCGCTGAAAGCCTCGTGCGACATCTTCTTCTACAACACCGGCGCGCGCCTCGGCATCGACAGGATCTCGCAATGGGCGCACGACTTCGGCTTCGGCGCGATCAATCAGATCGATCTCGACGGCGAGAAGGCGGGCAACGTTCCGTCGACGCAGTGGGCGGCGACGAAACAGCATCGCAAGTGGTATCCGTCGGAAACGATCTCCGTCTCCATCGGACAGGGTCCGCTGATCGTCACGCCGCTGCAGGTCGCATCGATGATGGGCGCGCTCGCGAACGGCGGCACGGTCTACCGGCCGCACGTCGTCCGCTACATCGAGCATGCGAATCCCGACGGCACCACGCAGCGCTACAAAGTCGCGACCCAGGTGCTGAAGCGGGTGAATCTGAAACCCGCGGCACTGGAGCATGTGCGGAACGGGATGTGGAAGGTCGTGAATGAAGATGGCGGCACGGCAAGGAACGCGCGGGTCGAGGGACTGAACATCGCGGGCAAGACCGGAACGGCGCAGGTCATCGCGCAGCACGGCTGGTTCAGCACCGCCGGATTTCCGTTCCTGAGCCGCGATCACGCGTGGTTCGCGTCGTACGCACCGGCAGGCGATCCGCAGATGGTCGTCGTCGTCTTCGTCGAGCACGCGGGCGCGCACGGCGGCACGGACTCCGCACCGCTGGCACGCGTGCTGTACGAAGCAAAGTTCCAGCAGCACAACTCGCAACCGGTAATCAACAATTAAGCAGATCCCATGCGTGTCTATCGCGACGATCAAAAATTTCTGAACTTCCGCATCAACGCGGTCATGTGGGGCGTGGTGGCGATCTTCGTCTTCCTCGCCGGCTCGTTCTGGTTCGTGCAGGGCGTGCAGGCGGAGAAGTACCGCGGCCTCTCCGAATCGAATGCACTGCGCGAGATCGTCATGCCGGCGAAGCGCGGCCTGATCATGGACCGCTACGGCAAGATCCTCGCGGACAACCAGCCGGCGTACTCACTGGCCATCGATCGCGTGACGATGACACCGATCGTGAAATCGGATCCGGCGCATCGTCCGAAGCTGATCCAGTTCCTCGCGCAGGTCCTGCAGCTCACGCCCGCCGACCTCGAAGCGCGCATCGAGAAGGAAAAAGAAAAAGCGGTCAACCCGACGCATCCGCTGATCATCGCGGAAGATCTTTCGATGCCGCAGGTGGCGGAAGTGCAGGCGCACAACCTCACCTTCCCCGAGCTCGCGGTCAATCCCGTGCAGCGCCGCAACTATCCGTACGCCACGATGTCCGCGCACGTCCTCGGCTTCATCGGCGAAGTGAACGAGAGAGACATCGCCGCGCACAAAGAGCTCAGGCAGGGCGACCTCATCGGCAAGCGCGGCGTGGAGCTGATGTACGACAAATGGCTGCGCGGCCGCGACGGCGCGCAGTACTGGGAGTACGACAGCCACGGCCGGCGCCTCGAGGAAGTGACGAGCGCGCGCAAGGAGGCGGTGTCGGGCGACAACGTCTATCTCACGCTCGACTTCGAGCTGCAGCGCCGCGCGGAGCAGTACTTCATCGAGAACGAGTTCGTCGGCTCGGCGGTGGCACTCGATCCGCGCAACGGCGAAGTGCTGGCGATGGTCTCCTCGCCGGCATTCAATCCGAACGTCTACTCGAAGCGCTTCACCACCCAGGCGTACAAAGAGATCCAGTCGAATCCGTTCAAGATCGAATTGAATCGATCGATCCAGGGCCTCTACTCGCCCGGCTCCGTGTTCAAGACCGTGATGGCGGTGGCGGGACTGGCCGAAGGTGCGATCGGTCCCGGCACGACCTTCGACTGCGGCGGCAGCGGCGTTTTCTTCGGCCGCCGTTTCCGCTGCTGGCAGAAGAACGGGCACGGCGCGGTGAGCGTGGAGCGCGCGCTGAAGGTCTCGTGCGACATCTTCTTCTACAACACCGGCGCGCGGCTCGGCGTCGACAGGATCTCGCAGTGGGCGAAAGACCTCGGCTTCGGCAACATCACGCAGATCGATCTCGACGGCGAAAAAGCGGGCATCGTTCCATCGACCGCGTGGGCGGCGACGAAACAGCATCGCAAGTGGTATCCGTCGGAAACGATCTCCGTCTCCATCGGCCAGGGTCCGCTGATCGTTACGCCGCTGCAGGTCGCGGTGATGATGGGCTCCATCGCGAACGGCGGAACGGTTTATCGTCCGCATGTGGTGCGCTTCATCGAACATGCGAATCCCGACAACACCGTGCAGCGATATAAAGTCGCGACACAGGCGCTGCATCATCTGAAGATCCCCACCGACGTCGCGGGCCACGTGCACAACGGCCTCTGGAAGGTGGTGAACGAAGAAGGCGGTACGGCGTCGAACGCGCGCATCACCGGCCTGAACGTCGCGGGCAAGACCGGCACGGTGCAGGTCATCGCGCAGCATGGATGGTTCAGCACCGCAGGACTGCCGTTCATGAGCCGCGACCACGCCTGGTTCGCCTCGTACGCTCCGAACGACAATCCGCAGATGGTCGTCGTGGTGTTCGTCGAGCACGCGGGCGCGCACGGCGGCACCGACTCCGCGCCGCTGGCGAAGCTGCTGTACGAAGCGCGCTTCCAGCAGCAGCTCGAGAATGCGCGGCTCGATCTCTCCAACCCCGAAACGCTGCAGGCGATCAAAGAAGGTGAAGCGCCGCAGCCGGGTCAAGTGCCGAAGGCGCCTGCCCAGCCGGCGGGGGCGGAGATCGGACACTGATGTCGCGAGTGATGCGCGACCGCGCCTTTCTGTCGCTCGATTTCAACTTCCTCGGCACCGCGCTGGTGATCGCGGCGACGGGCTGCCTGCTGATCTACAGCGCGACCTACTTCACCGATCCGAACCTCGGCATCTTCCACCGCCAGCTGCTCTGGATCGCCATCGGCATCGCGCTGATGTTCCTCTTCGCCTTCGTCGACTACCACGTCTTCTTCGACATCGCGCCGATCCTTTACGGCATCGGCAACGTGATGCTCCTCTATCTATTGTTGTGGGGACGCGTCACCGCGCACGTGAAGTCGTGGATTCACATCGGCGGCTTCCAGTTCCAGCCCGCCGAGTTCATGAAGGTGTTCACCGCGCTGATGCTGGCGCGCTTTTTCGACTCGAACGATCGCGCGTATCTGAACCTGCGCTCGTTCATCATCGCCATGGCCATCATCGGTCTGCCGGTGCTGCTGATCTTCGTGCAGCCCGACCTCGGCACGGCCGCATCGTTCGCGCCGCTCATCGGCGTGTCGATGTTCTTCGGCGGCATCCGCTGGCGCGTGTGGGCGATCATGCTGGTGACCGTTTTCGTCGTACTGCCGATCGGATACTTCAAGGTTCTGCATCCGTATCAGCGCGAGCGCGTGATGATCTTTCTCAATCCGGAGCGCGATCCGCTCGGCTCGGGCTACCAGGTCACGCAGGCCAAGATCGCCATCGGCTCCGGCGGCATCCACGGCAAGGGATTCAAACAGGGGACGCAGGCGAAGCTCGCCTTCCTCCCCGCGCGCCACACCGACTTCATCTTCGCCGTGCTCGGCGAGGAGTGGGGCTTCATCGGGGTGATCATCGTGCTCGCGCTCTATCTGTTCCTGATCGTCCAGGCGCTGACGTTCGCCAAGAACGCGCGCGACCGCGGCGGCACGTTCCTCTCGATCTGCCTCATCGCGTTCTTCATCTTTCACGTACTGATCAACGTGTCGATGCAGATCGGTGTATTGCCGACGACCGGCATCCCGCTGCCGCTCATCTCGTACGGCGGCTCGTCGACCATGATGTTCTTCATGGCGATCGGCCTGCTGCTGAACGTGGACAAGCGCCGCTTCGTAAACGCGTGATGTACGACAAGCTCTCAGCTTGTCGCTGTCAGCCGCGCAACTTCTGAATGTCCCGCCGCTCTTTCTTCGTCGGACGACCTGCACCGCGATCGCGAAACGCGCCGGTCGTCAGATCGACGTCCTGCTTCGGCGTTTCATCGATGTACATCGTGCGTGCGACGTCTTTCGCAGCCTGCGTTTCCGGAAGTGCGGCAACGACCACCCGGCGGAAGTGCGTCCCGAGCAGGAACTCGACGACGTCTCCTTGCTGCACGGCCGCGGCCGGCTTCGCACGCGCGCCGTTGATCTTCACCTTTCCGCCGCGGCACGCTTCGGTGGCATCCGCGCGATGCTTGAAAAGGCAGACCAGCTTGAGCCAGTGGTCGATGCGATGTCGTTCCATCTGAAGGAGATATAATCGTCCGTTCGGAGGTGCCATGATCAAGGCGGACATCGTCAACAAGGTCGCGGAGATGTCGGAAATTTCGCGCGTGAAGGCAGCTCAGGCTGTCGACACCGTGATCGAAGGTCTGCGCAATGCGCTCGCGCGCGGACAGCGCATCGAGCTCCGAGGATTCGGAGTTTTCCAGGTCAAGCAGCGCAAGAAAGGGATCGGCCGCAATCCGAAGACCGGAGTCGAAGTGAAGATTCCGCCCGGAAACACGATCCGATTCAAACCCGGCAAGGAGCTTCGCAACCTCCTGTAGAAAGTGTAGGACAAGCTCTCAGCTTGTCCCTCCGTGTCCCCCCTCGACAACCTGAGAGGTTGTCGTACACAGACACACACAGACACACACAGACACACACAAACACACACAAACACACACAAACACACACAAACACGCAACCCACCCACACCCACCCACCAAACGCCGGCGCCCGCCGGCGTTTTTGTTTTCGTCATAACCGTTCACAACGTGAACGTTCCGCAAACAGCACCCACTCTCCCGCAACCTTCACCAACCGTTTTCGAATACCAGCGTCGAAGGAAGTAAAACAGGTAGTACGACGCGCGCCGGCGTCACCTCACTTCAACCCAGGGAGCTGCGACCCGGGGAACCCAAGCGAACGTGGCGTCGGCGCGCCGGTTAACTCAAAAACGTAAAGAACTCGTAAACACAAAGGAGAAATGTTCGCCATGAAAAAACTCGCCGCTGCCCTCGCCCTGACTCTCGCCGCCGCCTGCGCTTCGACGCCGATGAATTCGTCGTCCACGAAAGACGCTTCCGGAACGCCGTTCGGCACTTCCGGTATCGCCACCCGTTCCATCGATGCGCCGAACTACATCCTCTTCAGCTCCCCGAATGCCATCCGCAGCGTCGACTTCAGCTCGACCGGCGTGTACGGCCTCAACCTGAAGGGCACGATCACCAACAAGGGTTTCGTTCCGGCCGGCAAGATCGAAGGCCGCGGCTCCTTCTGCGCCGACGGCAAGGATTGGCTGAGCCTCAGCGACCTCTCGATCCACAAGTCTTCCGACGGCAAGTCGCCGGAAGGTTCCTACGTACTCGGTTGCGCCTCTGCGAGCGGCTTCCAGCCAGCCTCGCGCGACGCCGTGGTGGCTCAGTAAGCCGCCACAAATTCCTACCTTCGACGGCCGTCGGATTGCGAGCCCGACGGCCGTCCCCTTTTTGCGGGCATTCGATAAACTCCGCCCGCAATGAACCCTGACCAGACGGTCCTCGTCCTCGACTTCGGCTCGCAATACACACAACTGATCGCCCGCCGCGTCCGCGAACAGCGCGTCTACTCCGTCGTTCATCCGTTCGACTATCCGCTCGACAAAATCCGCGAGCTCGCGCCGAAAGCGATCATCTTCTCCGGCGGACCGCAGTCCGTTTACTCCGACGCCGCACCGATCTGCTCGCGCGAAGTGCTCGAGCTCGGAGTCCCGACGCTCTGCATCTGCTACGGCATGCAGCTCGCCACCTACCTGCTCGACGGCCGCGTCGAGTCGGCGCCGGAGCGTGAATACGGCCGCGCCGACATCGACATCACCGCCGACTCCCGACTCTTCGCCAACACGCCGCGACGCCAGCACGTGTGGGCCAGTCACGGCGACCGCATCCTCGCGGCGCCGCCGGGATTCCGCGTGATCGCGTCATCGGACAACGCACCGATCTCATCGTTCGAAAACGAACAGCGTCAGATTTTCGGGATCCTGTTTCATCCCGAGGTCACGCACAGCGAGGCCGGAACACAGATCCTGCGCAACTTCCTGTTCGACATCGCCAAATGCGAACCGTCATGGGACCTCGGTGACTATCGCCGGCGCAAAGTCGAAGAGATCCGGCAGCAGATCGGCGATCGCAAAGCGATTGCGGCGGTGAGCGGCGGCGTCGATTCGACCGTTGCTGCGCTGCTCGTCGCGGAAGCGATCGGCGATCAGCTGACTGCGGTGTTCGTCGACAACGGCGTGCTGCGCAAGAACGAAGCGGTGCAGGTCGCATCGCGGCTCTCCGATCGCCTCGGACTGCACTTCATCGCCATCGATGCACGCGAGCGTTTCTACGAGCGGCTCGCCGGCATCGAAGATCCGGAGACCAAGCGCAAACGGATCGGGAACGAGTTCATCGCCGTGTTCGAGGAAGAGGCGAAGAAGCTCCCGGACGTCGAGTTCCTCATGCAGGGGACGCTCTATCCCGATGTGATCGAGTCGGTGTCGATCAAAGGACCGTCGGCGGTGATCAAGACGCATCACAACGTCGGCGGACTGCCGGAGAAGATGGGACTGAAGCTCATCGAGCCGGTGCGCGAATTGTTCAAGGATGAAGTGCGCCAGCTCGGCATCGAGCTCGGACTGGAAGAGGAATTCGTCTGGCGCCATCCCTTCCCCGGTCCCGGCCTCGCCGTCCGCATCCTCGGCGAAGTGACTGCGGAGCGCGTCGAGATCCTGCAGAACGCCGACGAGATCGTGATCGACGAGATCCGCCGCGCCGGCCTCTATCGCGATATCTCCCAGGCGTTCGCGGTGCTCTTGCCCGTGCGCAGCGTCGGCGTGATGGGCGACGAGCGCACGTACGAAAACGTGCTCGCCGTGCGCGCGGTGTCGACGACCGACTTCATGACCGCCGACTGGTTCCGCATGCCCCACGACGTCCTCGATCGCATCGCGCGCCGCGTAGTGAATGAGGTCCGCGGCGTAAACCGCGTGGTGTACGACGTGTCGAGCAAGCCTCCGAGCACGATCGAATGGGAGTGAATAAAACCTGAAACCTGAAGAGTGAAACCTGAAGAGGTGGCTGCACTAGCTGCGCTGGCGTTTTGCTTTCTTCGTTAGCGTCACCATGATTGCTGTCAGTTGGCTGGTTTCGTCCATGAGAGGCGCGAGCCGGTCGGCGGTTACGAGGCCGGCTCCTTCGAGCAGCTCGAGCCAGTAGAGCGTTTCTTCGAGCTCCATCAACCCCGAGTTGATCTTCGCCGCATACTCGGCAGACGATCTGCTGCGAATCGCTTCGCGGTAGTGAGCACCCACCGACGTGCCGCTGCGAAGCACCTGCTCCCCAATCACGCGACCCGCACCACGGGCAGGCAGGGAGTCATAAAGCTTGATGATTCGCAACGAATAGTTTCGCGTCCGGGCCTTCAGCTCTTCCACGTCGCCCCTCCGTCTTCTGGTTTCATTCTTCTGGTTTCTGGTTTTTACGCAGTACCAACGCTCTGCTCCCCAATCACGCGACCCGCACTACGCGCGGGCAGGGAGTCATAAAGCTTAATGAATCGCAACGAATAGTTTCGCGTCCGCGCCTTCAGCTCTTCCACGTCGCCCTCCGTCTTCTGGTTTCATTCTTCTGGTTTCTGGTTTTTACGCAGTACCAGGGCTCTGCTCCCCCAATCACGCGACCCGCACCGCGCGGGCAGGGAGTCATAAAGCTTAATGATTCGCAACGAATAGTTTCGCGTCCGCGCCTTCAGCTCTTCCACGTCGCCCTCCGTCTTCTGGTTTCATTCTTCTGGTTTCTGGTTTTTACGCAGTACCAACGCTTCCCAAAAAAACCGCCTCGGCATCCTCGACCGCATCATCGTGTGCTCGATGCGGCAGCGGGGAAACAGCTTCGCGATCGATGCGGCGCTCGTGTAGATGCGATCGACGAAGTGGTGCGGCTGATCGAAGCCGCGGCGGGCGGCGATGCGGCGTTGCGTCGACGACGGCAGCATCAGCAGGAAGCGGATGCCGAAGTGCGGATCGGGGCGGAAGAGCCAGCGCAGGCGGGCGGGCGTGATCAGCACGATGCGGCCGCCTTCGCGCAGCACGCGCGCGCCTTCCGCGCATGCGGCGCGTGCGTTCGTGAAGTGCTCGATCGTCTCGAGGCAGATCAGCGCGTCGAACGTTCCCTCGCGAAACGGCAATGCGCCGGCGTCGGCGATCACGCGGCGCACGCCGAGCTTCGGCGCGACCGTGTTCCACTCGCGATCGACGCTCGTCGTCACGTAGCGGCCCGCGTTCAGCGCGAGCTCGATCGCACCGTCGCCGGCGCCGAGGTCGAGGACGCGGGCGGGTGGTGGGGTGAAGTGGTGGAGGACGGTGCGCCAGCGCATGCCTTCGCGATAACGCGCTTCGCGAAACGCATCGTTGCGATCGATCAATCGTTGATATCGAGTCTCATTCGCGGCGTCATTGGGGACTAATCCGGGCGGCGCATCGAGGATCGGATCTACCACTCGTGGGAAAATCGCGCGGAACCATCGCTTCGCAACTCCACATCCACGTCCCCACAGAGAGCCGTCAGCACGGGTTTCCATATTTCAATAGCGCGTCCGCAATTCTTGACCTATATTCCATTGCGTCCAGTTAACCACGGTTGCATCAGCAAGCAGGCCCGGTGTCGCCGTGCGCTCGCATTCTCGTTCACTTCAGGAAAGGGGAGAGTACTCATGTCTCGTTTCAGTAAGACTCTTTTGGGTGTCCTGGTAATTCTGCTCGTTCCCGCTCTCGCATTCGCAGCCCCGAAAATTGCCCCCAACGTCAGTGGAGCAGCAGTCACGTGGCAGGCCGCGCCGGACTTCGAAGGCGTGACCCTCGTCGTGATGGCGCCCTCGGGCGCGTACTTCACTCGTGAATTCACCGGCGGCCAGTCGCCGTCGTTCTCATTGAAAGATCTCGGCGCGAATCTCGCCGTCGACGGCACGTACACGTGGGAGCTGCGATTCGCACCGCGCGTCCCCGCGGACGTCAAGCGAGCGATCGCCGAAGCGCGTGAAAAGGGCGACGATGCCGCCGCCGCGCAGGTGATCAAAGATGCCGGCGTGGCCGGTTTCACCCAGTCGGGTGTCTTCAGCGTGTCGGGCGGTTCGTTCGTGTCGCCGAGTGCGACCGAAGGTCCGCGCGTGAAGACGCAGACCGGCAGCGGCCTGAAAGCGGGCAGCGATGCGACGCTCCATGCCGGAACTAACGACGTCGTCACCGCCGATGACGCGATCATTCAGGGCAGCATCTGCGTCGGTCTCGACTGCGTGAACAACGAGTCGTTCGGCTTCGACACGGTGCGTCTGAAAGAGAACAACACGCGCATCAAGTTCGACGACACGTCGTCCTCCACCGGATTCCCGAACCATGACTGGCAGCTGACCGCGAACGATTCCGCCAGCGGCGGCGCGAACAAGTTCTCCATCGAAGACATCACCGCCGCGACGGTCCCGGTCACCGTCACCGGCTCCGCGCCGACCAACTCGATCTTCGTCGACAGCAGCGGCCGCGTCGGTCTGCGCACCAGCGCGCCGGCTCTCGATCTGCACATCAGCACGAGCAACACGCCGGCGATCCGCCAGGAACAGACCAACGCCGGCGGCTTCACCGCTCAGACCTGGGACATCGGCGCCAACGAGGCGAACTGGTTCGTCCGCGATGTGACCGGCGGCTCCCGCCTGCCGTTCCGCATCCGCCCGGGCGCACCGACCAGCTCCATCGACATCGCGGCGGACGGCACGGTCGGCTTCGGCACCGCCAGCCCGAGCGGCAAGGTGCACATCCTCACCACCAGCGAAACGAATGCGGGCAGC
The DNA here is from genome assembly GCA_035255945.1 of Thermoanaerobaculia bacterium. Classification (GTDB taxonomy): domain Bacteria; phylum Acidobacteriota; class Thermoanaerobaculia; order Gp7-AA8; family Gp7-AA8; genus JAJPHC01. The sequence goes on along the minus strand of DATEZA010000016.1, from coordinate 3,778 downwards.
GTCACCGCGTGGACCGACAAGTACGTCGTGGTCGGAACGGCGTCGACGTCGACCTCGCCCGGTCTCGGCTTCGCCCTCAACGCCAGCAACAATGCCGGCATCATTCAGGCGCTCACCCCGAACACCGGCTTCAACAACCTCGCCCTGCAGCCGGGCGGCGGCAGCGTCGGCATCGGCACCCAGACGCCGGCTTCGAAGCTGACTGTCAACGGCGGCGACGTGCGCGTCATCGGCGGCAGCTTCATCGACGACGGCGTCACGGTCATCGCACCCGACTACGTCTTCGAGCCGAGCTACAACCTGATGTCCCTCACCCAGGTGGCGAGCTACATCAAGGAGAACAAGCACCTTCCGAACATTCCGAGCGCCTCGGACTTCAAGAAGGAAGGCATCAACCTCAGCAAGCTGCAGATGTCGCTCCTCGAGAAGGTCGAAGAGCTCACGCTCCATGCGGTCTCGCAGAACGACGAGATGACCCAGCTCCGCGCAGAGAACCAGAAACTGCAGGACCGCCTCGCCGCTCTCGAGCAGGCGATTGCGAAGAAGTAAGTCTCCACACATCGAATGAAAACGGCCGGCGGAAACGCCGGCCGTTTTCTTTTCTGCGCAAAAAAATTGGGGCACGGCGGAAGAACCGTGCCCCGGTGGAGCAGCGACCCGGGGGCCCTCTCCCCCGGATCCCCGACGACGCGCAGGAGGGGCGCGTCGTTTCCTTCTGGACAGGCTCATCGGAGCGCGGGCGTCCCGCCCGCAGTTGCCGGCCGTCTCGGCCGGCGACTAAACCCCGCGACATCAGAGCCTCTCCTACACCTAGTCGCTCAAGTTGCGAATCACGGTCGGGATGTCGAGGTCCGTGCCGAAATCACTGTTCGCCATCGGACCGAAACCTCCGCTGCCATCCGACCTCGAAAATCCCTTCCTGAAAAACGGCGGATCGTAAATCTCCCCCTCGGCGCCGATCTGCGGCGGCGCGGGCGGCTCTTCATGCTGCGCGGCGATCTGCACGCCGGTGGTCGCGGCGGGACGCATCGGCACGCCCGCGCGCGCAGGCGGCGGCGACGACAACTGCTCGCCGCGCGTGTTGAGAAAGCCCTTCGTCGCGGAGTCGAAACCGGTGGCGATGACCGTCACCTTCACTTCGTCGCCCATCCTCGAATCGATGACCGTGCCGAAGATGATGTTCGCCTCTTCGTCCGCCGCTTCCTGAATGATCGATGCCGCTTCGTGCACTTCGAACAGCGTCATGTCGGGGCCGCCGGTCACGTTGATCAGCACGCCCTTCGCTCCTTCGATCGATGCTTCTTCGAGCAGCGGCGAGGAGATCGCGCGCTGCGCCGCTTCGACCGCGCGATGCTCGCCCGACGACACGCCGGTGCCCATCAGCGCCATGCCCATGCCGTGCATGATCGTCTTCACGTCGGCGAAATCGAGATTGATCTCGCCCGGCACGGTGATCAGATCGGAGATGCCCTGCACCGCCTGGCGCAGGATGTCGTCGGCGATCTTGAACGCGTCGCTGAGCGAGGTGCCGCGCTCGACGAAATTGAGCAGCCGCTCGTTCGGAATGGTGATCAGTGTGTCGACGGAGTCGCGCAGTCCGCGGATGCCCTGCTCGGCCTGCACGCGGCGGCGCTTCCCTTCGAAGTTGAACGGCTTGGTCACCACGGCGACGGTGAGCGCGCCGAGCTCCGCGGCGAGCGACGCGATGATCGGCGCTGCGCCTGTTCCCGTTCCGCCGCCCATGCCGGTGGTGATGAAGATCATGTCGGCGCCGGAGAGCGCTTCGAGAATGCGGTCGGTGTCTTCGAGCGCGGCCTGCTTCCCGATCTCCGGATTCGCGCCTGCGCCGAGGCCTTTGGTGAGCTTGCCGCCGATCTGCAGCTTGACCGGGGCGAGTGAGTTGCGCATGGCCTGGACATCGGTGTTGGCGACGAGAAACTCCACGCCCTTGATGCCCGCCTGAATCATCCGGTTGACGGCGTTCCCACCACCTCCGCCCACCCCGACGACTTTGATCCTCGCTCCGAGCTGTTCTTCGTCCAGCGTGACCTTCAACGCGCCGCCGGCTGCTTCATCAAATGTGATCATTTACCGTCTCCCGCGAGAGTAACGAATATTTGTGACGTTTTCAATTACTTTAACTGCCTGCGAAAAGCGCACGAAATGACTGCGCCACTTTCGCCAGTCCCTTCACCGGGCGCTTCCGCACCTTCGACTGCGAACGGAAGCCCCACAGCAGCAGCCCCGCGGCCGCCGCCCATTCCGGACCATTCACCGTGTCGGAGAGACCGCCCAGTCCGCGCGGCACTCCTTTGCGCGCCTGCTGATCGAAGATCTGCTCGACCATCTCGATCATGCCGTCCATCTCCGCGCCGCCGCCGACCAGCACGACGCCGCTGCGGATCTCCTTGTCCAGGCCGACCTTCTCCAGATCGCGATAGACGAGCTTCGCGATCTCCGCCGCGCGCGGCTCGATGATGTTGGTCAGCTCGTGCTTCGACAGGATCTTCGGCGCACGGCCGCCGACCGTCGGCACTTCGATCGGATCGTCTTCCGTCACCAGCGATCCGAGCGCGCAGCCGTAGCGTTTCTTGATCCGCTCCGCGTCTTCCATCGGCGTCCGCAGCACGACGGAGATGTCGCTGGTGAAGTGGCCCGCGCCGACCGGCAGCACGTTGGTGTGGACGACGTTGCCCTCGAGGAAGACCGCGTAGTCGGTCGTGCCGCCGCCGATGTCCATCAGCAGCACGCCCATCTCGCGCTCGTCCTGCGTCAGCGTGCATTCGGCCGCCGCGAGCTGCTCGAGCACGAGCTCCTGCACGGCGATGCCGGCCTTGTTGACGCAGGTGAGGATGTTCTGGTTGTGCGTCCGCGCGCCGGTGACGATGTGCACGTTCGCCTCGAGCCGCGTGGCGGTCATGCCGAGCGGATCGTGGATGCCGTCCTGCCCGTCGACGACGAACTCGCGCGGGATGACGTGCAACAGCTCGAGCTCGGCCGGGACGTTGATCGACTTCGAGGCCTCGATCACCCGGTCGATGTCCTCGCGCGCGATCTCCTTGTGCTTGCCCATGACGGAGATGACGCCGCGCGAGTTGACGGAGCGGATGTGATCGCCGGCGATCCCGACATACACCGACTCGATCTGCAGCCCCGCCATGACCTCGGCTTCATCGACCGCTTTCTTCACCGCGTCGATGGCCTGGTCGAGGTTGATGATGTTGCCGCGGCGCGTCCCCTTCATCGGCGAGGTGCCCTTGCCGATGATCTCCAGCTGGCCGCGGTCGTTGATCTCGCCGACCAGGACGCAGACCTTCGACGTGCCGATGTCGAGAGCGACGATGTATTTGTCTTCGGTGCGAGGCATGGCGGTGCTCTCCTAATTTGTGATTACCGAGGCCGGCACCGGATGGACCGGGACCGCCGCGGCGGACGTGATCGGATGAACGGGTTTGAGAACGATGCGGTCGGCGAAACGGAGATCGGCGTATTCGATCGCGCCGCGCCCGAGGTGCTCGGCCTTCGCGATGGAGTAGAGCCCGCGCCATTTCGCTGAGACGTCTTCGGCGTTGGCGTAGACGAGGGCGCCGAGCTCGCGGTCGAACAACGCGAAGCCGCGCGGCGCGATGGGATGCACTTCGGAAACGCGGGAGTAGAGCAGCGGATCGCTCGTGCGCAGCGCGCGCACGAAGTTGACGGCGCGAACGAGCTCTGCGTCGCTTCCCGTGGGGGCACAGGCGCCCTCGCCTGTGCATGGCCTCGAGACAGGCGAGGGCGC
>DATEZA010000015.1:0-6653 GCA_035255945.1 Thermoanaerobaculia bacterium | reverse complement strand
CGAGCTGCGGCGCGATCCGCATACGCAGGCGATCCCGATCCTCATGCTAACCGCGCGCGGCTCGGAGCGCGATCGCGTGACCGGGCTCGAGCTCGGCGCCGACGATTACCTCTCGAAACCGTTCAGCGTGCGCGAGCTCGTCGCGCGCGTGGCCGCGGTCTGGCGCCGCACGCGCGGCGGCGCGGACGAGACGCGGATGTACGACGACGGCGAGTTGCGCATCGACGAGAAAGCCTTCCGCGTCTATCGCCACGGTCAGGAAGTGAAGCTGGCGAAGAAGGAATTCGAGCTGTTGTCGCTGCTGGTGCGCAACCGCGGCTCGGTCGTGTCGCGCGATCGCATTTTGTCCGAGGTGTGGCACATGTCGGACGAGATCGAGACGCGCACCGTCGATGCGCACATCCGCAATCTGCGCAAGAAGCTCGGAGCGGAGCGGATCTCGACCATCGTCGGTTTCGGATATCGCTACGATCCGCCACAATCCTGAGCAACATGCTGCCCGTCGTCCTCGCCGCCATCATCGTGATTCTGCTGATCGCGTTGATGCGCAGCGGTGCGACGACCCGCGCGTCGCTCGAAGAACGCGATCGCGCGTTCAACGCGCTGCGCAATCGCTTCGAGCTGATGTCGACGCAGCGCGAGATCCTCGTGCGCATCCTCGAAGGCCTCGGCGAAGGCGTGCTCGCGGTCGATCACGAACGGCAGGTCGTGCTGGCGAACCGGCGATTCGCGCAGATGTTCAACGTCAGCGGCGACCTGGTCGGACGGCCGCTGGCGGAGGTGACGCGAGTCGCGCCGATTTTCGGCGCGTTCGATGCGGCGCTGCGCGGCTCCGAGGCGTCGCAGCGATTCAGTATCGCCGTCGGTGTGGCGGAGCGGCGGATCGAGATGCGCGCCTTTCCGCTGCCGTCGGCGGACATCGCGGCGGTCGCGCTGTTCATTGACGTGACGCAGATCGAGCGGCTGGAAGAGATCCGCCGCAATTTCGTGAGCGACTTTTCGCACGAGGTGCGCACGCCGCTCACCGGCTTGCGATCGGCGGTCGAATCATTCGAGCTCGCCGGCGAGCAGATGACGGCGGAAGAGGATCATCAACTGCGCCGCATCATGACGCGCCAGCTGCGGCGCATCGAACGGCTGGTCGATGACCTCGCCGAATTGAGCAGCATCGAGTCGGGCGCATTGCGGCTGGAGAAATCGACCGTCGATCTGTACGAGCTCGTGCGCGACCTCTGCGAAGACTTCGGCGATCGCGCGAAGTTCGACGTCATGGGCGAGCCGGTGCTGGTCATCGCCGATTCCGATCGCATCCAGCAGGCGTTCTCGAATCTGATCGACAACGCGATCAAATACGGCGGCGAGCGCAAGCCGATCGACATCCGCGTGCGCTACGAGCGCGAGCTCGGCGTGGTGAGCATCGCCGATCACGGCGAGGGGCTGTCGGCGGAGGAAAAGGAGCGGATCTTCCGCCGCTTCTACCGCGTCGACAAGAGCCGGTCCCAGGAGATCGCCGGCAGCGGCCTCGGCCTCGCAATCACCAAGCACCTCGTGCTGCTGCACAACGGCACGATCGATGTGGAGAGCGAGCTTGGGAGCGGCGCGATGTTCATCGTCCGGCTGCCGCGGGCCTGATTCCGCAAAAGATTTTGACGTGCTCCCGGCACTCCGTAGAGAGGAGACGTGCGGAATGCCGTCCGCATTTGCGGTGCGGCATGACAGACATGCTGATTTACGACTTCATCGCCGACGTGAACGAAGAGTGCTCCCCGCGCCCGAGCCCGCGCGACGCCACCGGCTGGGAGCAAGTGGTGTTCGAGCTGATGGACGAGGACTGACGGAGCGCGGGCATCCTGCCCGCAGTCGTCGGGCGTCCCGCCCGGCGACCCGATTGCGATCGGCCGAGACGCCCGCGCTCCTATTCGCGGCATGACAGACATGCTGATCTACGACTTCATCACCGACGTGAACGAAGAGTGCTCCCCGCGCCCGAGCCCGCACGACACGACCGGCTGGTGCTCTGTGTGGCGCCGCCGACTCGGCGGCGATCCGCCGGCGAGGTCGCCGGCGCCACACTCGGAGCAGGTGGTGTTCGAGCTGATGGACGAGGAACGACGGAGCGCGGCCGTCTCGGCCGCAGCGATTGGGCGTCTCGCCCGATCGCACACCAGTCGCCGGGCGAGACGCCCGACGACTGCGGGCAGGATGCCCGCGCTCCTATTCGCGACAGACATGCTGATCTACGACTTCATCGCCGACGTGAACGAAGAGTGCTCCCCGCGCCCGAGCCCGCGCGACACGACCGGTGCTCTGTGTGGCGCCGCCGACTCGGCGGCGATCCGCCGGCGAGGTCGCCGGCGCCACACTCGGAGCAGGTGGTGTTCGAGCTGAATGACGGAGCGCGGCCGTCTCGGCCGCACACCAGTCGCCGGGCGGGACGCCCGACGACTGCGGGCAGGATGCCCGCGCTCCTATTCGCTGCTTTCGACGGCGGCGATTGCGCCCTGGAAGCCGATCTTCGAATGCGTGCCGTCGCAGAACGGCTTCATCGTCGAGCCGCCGCATCGGCAGAGCGAAGGCTTGCGGATCGGCACTTCATTGCCCTGCGCGTCGACGAGTTTGAACTCGCCCTCGATCCGATACGGACCGTTCTCGATGATCTTGATGGTGATCGACATGATGGTCCGTCCTTAGAAAATCGGATTGTCGGTGTGATGGTGGAAATGCCACTTGTAGACACGCCCGGGGAAATCGATCGGCACGTCGTACTCCACGTCCATGATGATGCGGTCGGGGCGACGCTCGATCTTGATGTTGTCTTCGGTGATCGGGATGTCGTTGTCCTTCGCCTTGCGCAGGATCGACCCGCGGATCTGCTCGTCGGTGTGCTGGCCGGCGAACTTCGATTCGTCTTCGGTGAGCTGACGGATCTCCGCCGCCTTCACCTTCACCGGAATCATCTTGTAGGCGATGAACACGCCGATCAGCAGAATGATGATTCCGATGAGACAACCTACCTGACCTTCACCCAGCTCACGGCGATTGCGAAGACGCATGCGGACCTCCGTCACAAATCTTACTCGATCGGACGGAACAGTCGCGGGCTCTTGCCGGATGACCAGAGCACGAGCCGCGCGCGGCCGACCACCAGCTTGGCCGACAGCGGTCCCCAGCTCCGGCTGTCCCACGAATCGCCGCGGTTGTCGCCCATGACGAAGTAGCAGCCGGCGGGGACGATCTGCGCATTGCCGCCGCCTGCGTTCACCAGGTCGCCCGGCGCGCCGACGATGCGCTTCACCATCAACTCGTCCGCATTCGACGGCGCGCGGAACACCACCACGTCGCCCGGCAGCGGCGGCGCGCCGAACGGGTAGTACGGCGTGACGAGGATGTGATCGCCCGGCTGCAGCGCGGGCGCCATCGACGCGGACGGGATGTTGTAGATCCGGAAGAGCCCTTCGCGCACGAGAAATGCCAGCGCGATCGCGATGGCGAGCGGCTGAAGAATCAGGCGGATCGTCGACTTCAATTGCGGCATCGGGCGTCGCTACACTAAACGAAATGCACATCTCGATGATTCTCTTCGACCGCATGACGCAGCTCGACCTCGGCGCGCCGTACGAGGTCTTCATCCGAATGCCCGACACGACCGTCGAGCTCGTCGCGAAGTCGCGCGATGCGGTGGTCGCCGACGGCGGCTTCGCGATCGTGCCGCAGGCGACATTCGCCGATGCACGTCCGGCAGATCTGCTGTTCGTCCCGGGCGGATTCGGCGTGAACGATGCGATGCTCGATACCGAGTTGATCGCGTTCGTGCGGAAACAGGCGGAGCGCGCGCAGTGGATCACGTCCGTCTGCAGCGGCTCGCTGATTCTCGGCGCGGCCGGATTGCTCCGCGGATACGAAGCAACGACGCACTGGGCATCCGTCGACATGCTCGCGCGCTTCGGTGCGCGGCCGGTCGGTAAGCGCGTCGTGCGCGATCGCAATCGCATCACCGCCGGCGGCGTGACCTCCGGCACCGATTTCGCGCTGACCGTCGCAGCCGAGCTGTACGGCGAGCCGCTCGCGAAGACGATTCAGCTCGCCATCGAGTACGACCCGCAGCCGCCGTTCAATTCGGGATCGCCGCGGGTCGCAGACGACGCGACGCTGGCGACCGTGCGGCAGCGGCTCGAAAAATCGCTGGCCGCGAGGCGCGAGGCGATCGAAATCGCAGTGGCGCGAATGCCGGAATGATGTGACTAATCCCGGCTGTTCGTCGCAGCGGATGCCCAATGTTTTCCTGATTTCTCCGGCGAATCTGACCGGCACGCGCGCGCAACAGCTCACCTCGCCGCGCGCCCAGTTTCAGACCGCGCTGAACTATCGCTCCGACCAGGGCGTGATGATCGGCGAAGCGTTCGCGTTCATGAGTGCGCTCTACTTCCGCGGCAAGATCACCTATTCGCTGCACTTCGGCGGGATCGAGAACACCTTCGTCATCACACCCGGATTCGGACTCGTCCCGCCCGACTGGCGCATCACACCCGAACGTATGCAGAAGATGCAGAAGATCGACGTGAACGAGTCGAATCGCAAGTACACGAAGCCGTTGCGCGACTCCGCCAACACACTCGCCGCGCGCCTCGCTCCGACCGACAAAGTCATCCTCCTCGGCAGCGTCGCCACTGGTAAATATGTTGACGTTCTCCGCCCGATCTTCGGCGAGCGCCTCCGTTTTCCGGTTCACTTCGCAGGCCTCGGCGACATGTCGCGCGGCGGCCTGCTGCTCCGCGCCACCCGCGCGAACATCGAGCTCGAGTACACCACCCTCGACGCCCCACGCCACCGCGCGCCGGGTGCATCCGGCAAGATGCCGTCCCTGGTGTAGGACAAGCTCTCAGCTTGTCCCCCCACGAGACGTTGGACAACCTGAGAGGTTGTCCTACACCCACCGCGTGGCGATGCCCAACGCCATCGCCCGCCCGGCGCGTCCGGCAAAATGCCCACACTGGTGTAGGACAAGCTCTCAGCTTGTCCCCCCACGAGGTTGGACAACCTGAGAGGTTGTCCTACACCCACCGCGTGGCGATGCCCCACGCCACCGCGCGCCGGGCGCGTCCGGCAAGATTGCCCACGCTGGTGTAGGACAAGCTCTCAGCTTGTCCCCCCACGAGAGGTTGGACAACCTGAGAGGTTGTCCTACACCACCGCGTGTGATGCCCCACGCCATCGCGCGCCGGGCGCATCCGGCAAGATGCCGACGATCTAAGCGTCATCCCGAGTCTAGGCACTGCGCGAGGCGCAGAGCTGGATCCAAAGAAACCTGGCTTCAGCAAGTCGTTTGTTTCCAAAATTGCCAGGGGTTTCTTAGAAGCGTAGTCGAGGGATGACGGGGGACAATCGTTGGCGTGGCGAAGCGCGCGCTTCAGATCAACATCCCGACGGACAGCGACAATCTCATCCTTCGCTTCGGCGACCGCGACGTCCCGGTCACTAACCTGCGCAAGCTCTTCTGGAAAAAACTGAAGATCACCAAGCGCGATCTGCTGCAGTACTACACGGACATCTCGCCCTACCTGCTGCCGCACATCGAGGGCCGCGCGATGGTGATGAAGCGCTACCCCAACGGCGCGGAGGGCGACTTCTTCTACATGAAGCGCGCGCCGGAGCCGCGTCCCGACTGGATCGACATCTGCGCGATCCCGCACGGGTCCGGCCTCGTGAAGTACCCGATCGTGCAGGACCTGCCGTCGCTCCTCTGGCTGATCAACCTCGGCTGCATCGATCTCAACCCGTGGTACGCGCGCTGCGATGACTGGAACCGTCCCGACTTCCTCCACTTCGATCTCGATCCCGGTCCCGGCGCCGACTTCGACAAGGTGCGCAGCGTCGCGCTGCACGTGCGCGACATCCTGGCCAGGCTGAAGATGCCGACGTACGCAAAGACGACAGGATCGAAGGGCATCCATGTGTACATCCCGATCATCCGCGGGCCGCTGCAGAAGGAAGTGTGGACGTTCGCCAAGGCCGTCGCGATCCAGCTCGAGCAGCTGCATCCCGACATCATCACGGCCGAATACCGCAAGGTGAAGCGCCCCCACGGACGCGTGCTCGTCGACTACAACCAGAACGCCTGGGGCCGCACGCTCGCATCGATCTACTCGATCCGCCCGACGCCGGTGGCCAGCGTTTCGACGCCCGTGACGTGGGACGAAGTCGAGGCAGGCGTGCGCATCGAGGACTTTCGCATCGACAACGTCGTCGAGCGGGTGCGCGAGCTCGGCGATCTCTGGAAGCCGGTGATCGCGGGAAAGAAGAGGTTCGATTTGCGCAAGGTGTTCAAGTGATCGCACCGCCCTACGCACCGATGGAAGCGAAGCGCGTCGACAAGGTGCCGACCGGCGACGCGTGGCAGTTCGAGCCGAAGTGGGACGGCTTCCGCGCCGTGATCTTTCGCGACGGCGACGAGGTCTATGTGCAGTCGAAGGCCGGCCAGCCGCTGGCGCGTTACTTCCCCGAGGTGGTGGAGGCGATCCGGTCGGTGAAGACGAAGCAGTTCGTCGTCGACGGCGAGATCGTCGTGCCGGTGAACGGGCGGTTGTCGTTCGACGATCTGCTCCAGCGCATTCATCCGGCGGAGTCGCGCATCAACAAACTCGCGGCGGAGAGTC
>DATEZA010000014.1:0-20777 GCA_035255945.1 Thermoanaerobaculia bacterium | reverse complement strand
ACGCGCACCGCCTGGGCGCGCTCGCCGTCACCTTCGCCATCCTCAGCGTCGCCCTGCACTGCTTCCGCACGAAACAGTTCCGCGGCTACGCGATCGGCCTGCTGACACTCCTCGGCTTCCAGATCTATTTCGGCATCAAAGTCGTCTTCGACTACGCCGGCAACCAAGCCCTCTATCACTCCCTGGTCGGCCAGCCCGCGCTCCACCACGCCTCCATCACCAGCATGCACGTAGTCACCGGCGCGTCGATTCTTGCCACATCCCTCCTCCTAGCGCTCAAAGCGCGTACGACAAGCTCTCAGCTTGTCGAGCTCACCCCGCAAATCGCCGAGGACTTAGCCGCATGAGCGCCGTCCTCTCCATCTCCCGCGACTATCTCGAGCTCTCCAAGGCCCGCATCGTGATGATGGTCCTGATCACCACGGCCGCCGGCTACCTCGTCGGCGCGCCGCGGGTCGACGCCGTCGCGCTCATCAACGTGCTCCTCGGCACCGCGCTGGTCGCCGCCGGCACGAACGCGCTCAACCAGTACGTCGAGCGCGAGCACGACGCGAAGATGCGCCGCACGCGCCTCCGTCCGCTCCCCGACGGGCGCATCACTCCGCGCAACGCGCTCCTCTTCTCCGCGCTCATCGCCATCCTCGGCACCGCCTACCTCGGCGTGATGGTCAACTGGTTGACTGCCTTCCTCGGCGCCTTCACCCTGACCAGCTACATCTTCGTCTACACCCCGCTGAAGCGGGTCTCCACCGCCTGCACGATCATCGGCGCGGTGCCGGGCGCGATCCCGCCGCTCATGGGCTGGACCGCCGCCACCGGCTCGTTGGCCACCGGAGGATGGATCCTCTTCGGCATCCTCTTCTTCTGGCAGCTCCCGCACTTCATGGCCATCAGCTGGATCTATCGCGAGGACTACGGCCGCGCCGGATTCGTGATGACCTCCGTGCGCGACGAGAACGGTCTCGCCACCGCGCGCCAGGCCGTGCTCTGGTCGCTCGCGCTCCTCGCCGTCAGCGTCCTGCCGCGATACGGCACGACGTATCTCGTCGCGGCCATCATCACGTCGCTGGCCATGCTCGTGATGTCCATCCGCTTCTACTTCGACCGCTCCAACAAGACGGCCATGAAGCTCTTCATGACCTCGAACGTCTACCTCATCGTCGTCATGACGATGCTCGTGATCTCCGCCCGGACGTGAGCCAGACCGCGGACAATCGTGTCATCCCGAGCGCAGTCGAGGGATCCCCTCCGGCAGGAGATGGCTCGACTTCGCTCGCCATGACACGCCCTGCTTTTGCTGTCCGCTGTCTGCTGTCCGCTGTCCTGCTCCTCGGTTGCCACCATCAATCGGACCTGCCGCGCCTCTTCGAAGTCCCGAACGCGAGCCTCATCAACGACGCGGGCAGGCCGCACCAACTCGCGGCGAACAAGGGCTACGTCACCGTCTACGACTTCATCTTCACCAACTGCGCGGCGTCGTGCCCGGTGATGACCGGCACGCTGCGGCAGATCACGGCGAAGATTCCGAAAGACACGCCGGTGCGCTTCGTCTCGATCAGCGTCGATCCGGCGCGCGATACGTCCGCCGTGCTCGCCGCGTACGCGAAGAAAGTGCGCAACGACGACCGCTGGACGTTCCTCACCGGCGATCGCAATTCGATCGTCAAGCTCTCCGTCGACGGCTTCAAGCTCGCCGCCGGAGGCACTCCGCAACCCGGCGGCGAGCCGCTGCTGCACAGCTCGAAGTTCGCCGTCGCGGACAAGGACGGCTGGATCCGCGCTTATTACGATTCGCAAGAAACGGATGTGGTCGAGCACGTCGCCTCGACGATCCAAGAGCTGGCCGCCGATTAGCTAACCGTCCAGCAGCACGTCGCCGCGCCTGAGGCGCGTCCTCGCGAGTGGTGTACGACAAGCTCTCAGCTTGTCGCCGTCGCCCTCCGGACAAGCTGAGAGCTTGTCCTACACCACTCGCGCAGCTTCCCGGCGACATCAGCGCCTCGCGCAGCTCAACGGAAACGCGAACGAGCCACCGACTCCTACCTCGCCGAAACCGGCGATCCGCTCGTGCGCAGCGACCGTTGTCGCGTGTGGTAACTTGCGGCGGTGACCCTCGTCCATGTCTGGCCCGCGATCAACGCTTCGCTGAACGCATTGAGCGGCATCTTCCTGCTCACCGCATTCGTCCTGATCCGCAGAAAGAAAATCGACGCGCACAAGCGCTTCATGCTCGCGGCCTGCACCACGTCGCTGCTCTTTCTGACGAGCTATCTGGCGTACCACTCCGTCGCCGGGACGACGCGCTTCGCAGGCCTCGGCTGGAGCCGTCCCGTCTACTTCACGCTGCTGCTGACGCACACGGTGCTGGCGGTGGTGATCGTGCCGCTGGCGATCGTTTCGGTTTTCAACGGATTGAAGATGCGCGTGCCGACGCACCGCCGGTTCGCGAAGGTGACGTTCCCGATCTGGATGTACGTCTCGGTGACTGGCGTGCTCGTCTATTTTTTCCTCTACCAGTGGTTTCCCTCGCGGTAGCATGAACGGCGATGTCGCGCCGTGAACGTCTTCTCGATGAGCTGCGCAATTTCGAGCCTGCCGACTCGATCGAAGCGTCCAACGTCGCCGCGGTCGTCAACCTGTTGACCACCGCCGCCGACCCCTTTTCGCGCGGCCGGTTCGACCCCGGACACATCACCGCCAGCTGCTACATCGTCGATCCCGGCGGACGCCTTCTCCTCCATCACCACCGCCGCCTCGGGCGCTGGCTGCAGATGGGCGGACACGTCGAATCGAATGAGCTGACGCGCGAGGCCGCGCTACGTGAAGGGCGCGAGGAATCGGGACTCGCGGACCTCGTCCTCGACGGCGGCATTCTCGACGTCGACGTGCACGCCATCCCCGCGTCGAAAGGCGATCCGCTGCATCATCACTTCGACGTGCGGTACATCGCACGCACGGAGGCGCCGGAGTCGGTCAGTATGCGTCCCGACGAATCGAACGATCTCGCCTGGCTGACTCTCGCCCGCGCGAACGAGTTGATGGACGCGCCGGAGTCCGCGCGCGTAATTCGGAAGTTAGGAGTCATGCTTGGCTGATTACAGCGGACAGCTGTTGGAGAACGAGCTCGATTCGAGCCCGTTCACGCAGTTCGGCAAATGGTTCGATGAGGCGAAGCAGCGCCAGCCCGATCTGCCCGAGGCGATGACCGTGGCGACCGCGTCGACCGAGGGCTGCGTCTCCGCCCGCGTCTGCCTGCTGAAGGGATACGACAGCCGCGGTTTCGTTTTCTTCACCAACTACAACAGCCGCAAAGGCGCGCAGCTGCACGATAATCCGCGCGCGTCGCTCTGCTTCTGGTGGCCGGTGCTCGGGCGGCAGGTGCGCATCGAAGGCGCGGTCGTGCGCACGACCGAGGAGGAATCGGATGCGTACTTCGCGACGCGTCCCCGCGGCAGTCAGCTCGGCGCGTGGGCGTCGGAGCAGTCGAAGACGATCGTCGGCCGCGGCGATCTCGACGAGCGCTTCCGCCAGCTCGAAGCGACGTATCGCGATCTGCCCGTGCCGCGTCCGCCGCACTGGGGCGGCTATCGCGTGATCCCGGTGATGCTCGAGTTCTGGCAGGGCCGCGCCGATCGCCTGCACGACCGTTTCACGTACCTCCTCCGCGACGCGAAGGATTGGGTCATCGAGCGCGTGGCGCCGTGAAACGAATCCTTTTCCTTTGCACCGGCAACGCCGTGCGCAGCCAGATGGCCGAGGGCCTCGCGCGCACGTTCCACGGCGACGAATACGAGGTCGTCTCCGCCGGCTCCCGTCCCGCAGGGTGGGTGCATCCCAACGCGATCCGCGCCATGGCCGAGATCGGCATCGACATCTCCGACGCGCGATCGAAATCCGCCGCCGAGTTCATCGACGAATCGTTCGACATCGTGATCACCGTCTGCGACTCCGCCGCCGCCGACTGCCCGAACTGGCCAAACGCGAAACGCATCGAGCACTGGCCGATCGAAGACCCGACATGGGGCGAGGGGAGTGCGGACGAGCGATTCGCGAAGACACGCGATGAGCTGGCGCGGCGGATCGAGGAGCTGCTCGCCTAGTAGTCTCTCAGTCCCCCTCGCCCCGCTTGCGGGGAGAGGGGCCAGGGGTGAGGGGCTTTTCGCGATCAAAGAAACAAACACGCCTCCTCGATCCGCTCGACTACGTATTGAATCCCCCCAAAGATCTCCTCATCCCGAAACCGCAACACCGCGATGCCGAGATTTCGCAAATATTGATCGCGAACACGATCCTTCTCCTTTTCGTACTCCCGCTCATGCGTGCTGCCATCGACTTCGACGACGAGCTTCACTTCCGGGCAGTAGAAATCGACAACGTATCGAACGATGCGGTGCTGACGGCGGAATTTGAACGTGGCGAGTCGCCGCAGACCTTTCCAGAGATCGCGCTCGCCGCGTGTGGAATTGCGGCGTAGCTCGCGCTCGCGTTCGTGATCGTTGCGCGCCTGGTGCTTCATCGCGGGCCGAGGATACCTCGGGGTACATGCCCGTGCCCCTCACCCCTGGCCCCTCTCCCCGCGCAGCGGGGAGAGGGGGATTTAGGCTTCCGCGCCGGTCGCCGTCGTTTGCTCGGTCGTCTCGCCCGAACCCGGTTGTTGCGCGATGATCAGCTTGATCGCTTCGCCTCGCAGCGCGGGCAGGCGTAGCGAGAACGCGATGGCGCCGAGGATGGTGAGGATCGCGCCGAAAGCGACCGTTCGCGGTGCGCCGATGCGGTCGGCGAGGGAGCCTGCGATCAGTGCACCGAAGGGCCCGAGGCCGACGAACATCATCGAGTAGACGGCCATCACGCGGCCGCGCAGGGCGTCGGGCACCATCGATTGCAGCAGCGTGTTCGTCGACGACGCCTGCACCATCATCGCGATGCCGAGCGGGACGAGTGCGATCACCGACAGCGCGAAATTGCGCGAGAGGCCGAACACGATTGCGCTGATGCCGAAGGCGGCGGCGGAGATCGACACCCAACGTCCGAGGCCGCGCACGCTCGAGCGCATGGCGAGCATCACGGAGCCGATCAGCGCGCCGACACCCGAGGCGCCCATCAGGATTCCCAGTCCGCTCGCGCCGCGGTGCAGCACCTGATCGGCGAAGATCGGCATCAGCACCGTGTACGGCATCCCGGCGAAGCTCGCCAGTCCGATCAGCAGCAGCAGCGCGCGAATCGGCGCGGTCAGCGACACGTACCGGAATCCTTCCACGATGTTTGCCCACGGCGAGCTTGCCGGCGCGAGTGCGGCGGGCCGCGGCGTCATCATGACCAGTCCCGCGATCACCGCGATATAGCTGACTGCATTCGCGAAGAAGCACCAGCCTTCGCCGATCGTCGCGACGAGCAGTCCCGCGATCGCCGGCCCGACGATGCGCGCACCGTTGAACATCGACGAATTCAGCGCGATCGCGTTCATCAGATCGTCGCGCTCCACCATCTGCACGAGGAAGGACTGCCGGATCGGCACGTCGAAGGCATTCACGATCCCCAGCAGTGTGGCGAGGACGAAGAGATGCCATTCCCGAATGAGGCCCGTCAGCGTCAGCGCGGCGAGGATGCATGCGAGGATCATCGCCAGTATCTGCGTCGCGATCACGCTGCGGCGGCGATCGAATTGATCCGCCACCCAGCCGCCGATCGGCCCGAGGAAGAACGACGGCACCTGCGCGGCGAAGCCGATCGCGCCGAGGAGCATCGCGGAATGCGAGAGGCGGTAGATCAGCCACGACTGCGCGACCTGCTGCATCCACGTGCCGATCAGCGAGATGAACTGGCCGGCGAAGAAGATCTGGAAGTTGCGGTGCCGCAGTGCGCGGAGCGGATGCGTCTTGTTCATGGTTGTGCGTAACTGCCCGTCTCGTCTCGTCGTAACCCGAGTTGCTCGTCTCGTCGTAACTGGTGTACGACAAGCTCTCAGCTTGTCGGTCCAAGCGGGGACAAGCTGAGAGCTTGTCCTACACCATGCTGGTGACGTCGGGCAACAGCAGCTTTAGCGAGGCGGGGCGGATTCGTACGTTCAGGGTCTCGGGCATGGTGAACGGCTCGCCGTCGAGGTGCACTGGGCCGGGCGCGGCGCGGCGGATCGTGATCTCGCGGCCGCGCGTCGTTTTCACCGCGGGCGAGCGATCGATCGTGCCGCGGAACAAGCGCCACGCGATCATCGGCGCGGCGAGCAGCGACACATCCGCAATGCGTACGACATCGAGCAATCCGTCCTGCACCGACGCATGCGGCGCGATGCGCGCGTCGTTTCCGTACTGGCTCGAGTTCGCGATGGTGATGATCTTCGCGGTCTCCCGCCAACGCTCGCCGTCGATCTCGATGTCGTACTCCTCGGCGCGGTACGTGAGCACTTCGCGCACCCCGACTCGAACGTACGTCATGAAGCCGCGCGAGCCCGCGACTGCGAAACGATCGGCGATCCATGCATCGAACCCGATGCCCATCACGCCGAGAAATCCGATGCCGTTCACTTCCGCGGTGTCGATGGTGACGATGCGCCGCGCGCCGCATGCGCGAATCGATGCACGTGCATTCATCGGCAGTCCGATGTGCCGCGCGAATCCGTTGCCCGATCCGATGGGGAGAATGCCGAGGGCGAGGTTGCGATCGACGAGGCGTTTCGCGATCTCGTGCACCGTGCCGTCGCCGCCGACGGCGTACACGACGTCGTAGCCGTCGCGCTCCGCGTCGCTGATGATCGAGTCGAGATCTTCCTTGCGCTGACACGGCACGATCTCGAAAGGCGTGGTCCAGTCGGAGCACGTCTCGCGGATCAGCGCCGCGATGTCGTACTTGCGCGCGGTCCCGGAGCGCGTGTTGACCAGGAAGAGCGTTTTCACTCGCGCACCTCGGCGCGCCACGCCCAGAACGGCAGCAGCCAGAGCGCGAGCGCGGACCACGCGACGGCGCGCTCACTCGGCGGCGGCGGCGCGACGATGCTCGTGATGTAAACGCCGGTGAGGAAAACGATCAGCGACCAGAACGCGAATCGCGCGCGATGTTTTTGCAGATAGAGCGCGATGCCGCCGATGAACATCAGCGATTCGATGATGGCCGTGGCGGCGGTGTGGTTCCAGAGGCCGAGTCCGACTTTCGGTCCGCCGGGCCAGAGCGGGAGATCGGGCACATGCACGACGAAGTCGATCAGCCAGTGACTGACGACGAGCGCGCCGAGCATCGCCGCGCCTCGGCCGTTGCGCGTGATGAGCCAATAGCCGAGCGCGAAGAGCGCTCCCCATACGATCGACATCAGCAGGCTGTGCGACCACGGGTAGTCGTACAGGTCGAGGTTGAGAAACGGCGTCGGGCCTCGCTGCACGCGCACGTGCTCGATGCCGAGGAGCACGAAGACCGGCCAGAGGAGATCGAGCAGATTCGCCGCGGCGATCAGCAGGCCGAGCGAGACGCGCGGCGTGACGCGCTTCGCGGCGAAGGAACAGGCGTCGTGTCCGATGAACATCGGCTGTAATCCTATCGGAGTGCGGCAGCTTGCTGCCGCCGCACTCCCGATTGGCGCCGGAATTGCGAAATGTGCAGGTGGGTCATGCGCACCGCGATCCTCGTGCTGCTCACGTTCATCGCGACGAGTTGCTCGCGCGGCGGGGCGCGTGCTTCCGAAACGTTCGACGCGCAAAGATTCGTCACCGCGACGATGCAGTCGACGATCGCCGGCGCCGACCTCGGCGTGATGGCGGCGCGCCGCGGACGCCTTCCCGAGACGCGCCAGCTCGGCTCGATCCTGCATCGCCAGCAACTCGACCTGCAGCGCGAGCTCGCCGCCATCGCGCAGCGCAAACACCTCGGTGTCCCGAACGCGATGGAGCCGCGCAAAGTCGCGCTGCGCGAGAACCTCGACATCCTTCCCGGCCAGGTCTTCGATCGCGGCTACGCGCTGGCGATGGTGCAGGACCTCGACGCGATGTCGGCGTCATTCGAACGGGCGAGCCGCTCGAACGATCGCGACCTCGCCACATTCGCAACGCAGAACCTGCCGCGCATCCGCGAGCAGCGCCAGCTCGCCGGGCAACTGTTGAAGCAGCTCGGCGGCTCGCCGTTCCGTTAACAGGCAGCTAACCGGCTTTCATGATCTCCAGCATCACCGGCTTCACTCCATTGATGATGAACTGGATGCCGATCGCGCCGAGGAGGAGGGACATGATTTTGGCGAAGACCAGGCGGCCGCGGCTGCCGATCACGCGCGAGATCGGATCGGCCGCGAGCAGCACGAGGTACGACACCGCGCCCGTCGCGACGATCGAAACCAGCACGGCGATCTTCGCTTCAATGCCGGGGTAGAGATTCACGAGGACCATGACCGATGTGATCGCGCCGGGACCGGAGAGCATCGGCACTGCGATCGGCACGATGGCGATCGACGACGGATCGATCTCCGCTTTTTCCTTGTCGCTGTCCTGCATGCGGCGTTCGCCGCCGATATCGAATCCGCGCCGCTCGTCATCGACCAGCGTGCGCATCGCGTTCGTCAGAAAGATCACGCCGCCCATGATCTGAAACGCGGGCACGGTGATGCCGAAGAATTTGAAGACGTAATTGCCGGCGAGGAGGAACGTCGTCAGCACCACGATGCATGCGACGCCGGCGACGAACGCCACACTGTTGCGCGCGCGCCGCGACGCATCGCCGGTGAGCGCGACGAACGACGGGATCACCGCGAGCGGATTCACCATCGTGATGATGGCGATGAACGAGAGGATGACGACTCTGGACAGCGGCATGCCGGGATTCTCTCCCAGCGTCGCCCCTCACCCCTAGCCCCTCTCCCCGCCTTCGCGGGGCGAGGGGAACATGTCTACCGCGTGATCGCTCTCCTCATCGATGTACCAGATCAGTCCCGCGCACGGCCGGCCGGTCATGCGCGCGACCGCATCGCAGTAGGTGCGCACCTGCAGTTTGTGCTCGTCCGATGGAATGCCCGACTTGTAGTCGATCACCAGCTCGCGCCCTTTTTCGCGCACCAGCCGATCGACGCGAAGGTCGCCGCCATCGATGCGAATGGGCAATTCGCGGCCGATCGTCTCCGCTTTTGCGATGCGCTTGAAGGTCGCTGAATGCGCGATCGTGCGCAGGCGCGCCTTCACGCGCGCCACCGCGTCGTGCGATGCGCCGAGCTCCGCTGCGGCGGCGTCGAGGATCGCGAGCGGATCGCCGTCCGCGAGCTCGAGCACGCGGTGCAGCAGGATGCCGGTGGTGCGATCGCGGCGGATCGGGATCTTCGCGTTGTCGATTGATGGGGGTGCTGCAAGCGACAGGGGGAGGATGTCGCCGTTTGCGAGCTCGGACTCTACGGCGGGGTCGAGCAATCTACGACGGGTGCGGACACCCGCTCCGCGCGTGGACATTTTCTCGAATGCGACGGGCATTCCATTGAGCGTACGGATCGTACGGATCGTACGATTGAGTGGGGCGTCCGCGCACCATAGCGTCGCGAAGGTGTCTTTCGTGAAGCCGAATGCTTCGGCGAGACAGCTGAAGAAGCCCATCTTGGCGAACGAGCTCGTGTTGCAGACGAACGCGACATCGCACTTCGCGCGGGTCACCGCGACGTAGAAGAGCCGGCGCATCTCCGCAGCTTCGCGATCGCTGCCGATGTCGCCGAGGGTGCGCGCATTGAGCGTTTCGTGCTGGCCCCGCATGACCAGCGCCTGCGGTTCTTCGGTGAGGAAGATCTCCGGGCCTTTGATCGGGAAGACGAGGTCGGGGAGGATCACGGTCTCGAACTCGAGTCCCTTCGCGCCGTGCACGGTGAGGATGCGCACCGCGTTGCGCGAATCGTCGAGCAGCGACGGCTCGACTTCGTCCGGCTCCGCGCGGCGCCGCGCGATCTCATCGACGAACTGCCGCACCGAGCCGCCGATCTTGCGGTCGTACTCGAACGCGATCGCGCGCACGTGCTCGAGGTGGCGCTTGGAACGCTCGCCGTCGGCGGCCGCGTCGTAGACCGATTCGATGTTCGAGGTGGCGATCAGGCGATCGATCAGTTGGGAGACAGTGAGTTGATGCGCCTGCGCGCGATAAACGTCGAGCGTTTCGCGAAAGCGACACCATGCTCCGTCATCGCTCGCGATGACGCCTTGCACGATCTCCTCGTCCGTCAACGCGAAATACGGCGTGCGCGCCGCGGAGATCGCGGCACCGTGATCGAACGGATAGCCGATCGCGCGCAGCACCGCGATCAGATCGACCGGCGCGCGGCGATCGAGGAAGAGCCGCGTCGGGGGCAGCACGTAATCGATGCCGTAGCGATCGAACGTGTCGAGGTAATCGTCGATCTTTGTCAGCCGGCGGAAGAGAATCGCGAACCGCCGCAGATCGTCGCCGCGCGATCGGATCCACTCCGCGATCGCCTCCGCCTCGGCGAAATGCCGGTCGTTTTTTTCATCGTGTTCCGAATGCAGAAACGTGATCCGCGCATCGAGCTCGCGCGAGCTCGACGCGCGGCCAGCACGGAGCGCGTGATACTTCGGACGGAACACGTTCACATCGCGCGCGACCTCGGGGAAGAGAATGGTGAAGAGCGAATTGATGTCGTCGAGCAGCGGCGGATCGCTGCGGTACTGATCGGCGATCACGCGATGCTCCGCGCCCCCTTCGATCAGCGCGTGGGTCATCGCGTCGTACGTCTCCGGATCGGCGCGGCGGAAGCCATAGATCGACTGCTTCGGGTCGCCGACGACGATCGTTTTTCCCGCGACGTAATTGCCGTCGCGATCGCGCGCGAGGCGATCGAAGATGCGCGCCTGCGTGCGGTCGGTGTCCTGGAACTCGTCGACGAAGAGGTAATCGATCTGCCGCCGGATGCGCTCGAGCGTCGGCGCGTCGTCGAGCATGGCGAGCGTGCGGAGCAGCAGATCGTCGAAGTCGACGACGCCGAGCTTGCGCTTCTCGACATCGAGAAACGCCACGAATCGCCGCGCCAGCGACAGCAGCGCGAGTGCCGCGCGATGGCTCACCAGCAGGTCGTAAATCGAATCGCCCTTTTTTTCCGTGCCGCGCAGGATCTTCAGCGCCGCGGCCGTTGTTTCGCCCGCGCGTCCGCGTGGCAGATCGCGCGAACGGATCTCGCCCGCGATCGGCTCGAAGTAATCGATCCATTCGTCGATCGATCGATGCCGCGGCGGATGCGCCTCCACCCAGCGCGCGATCGGGCCGTCCGTGACCGCATGTAACGCCGCGAGCCACTTCTCTTCCATGTCGCCGATGCCGCCCGTGTCGTAGCCGGTCTCCGCGAGCAGATCGCGGCGATCGACGAGCTGGAAGATCGCGTCGCGGATCATGAAGAGGTAGCCGGTATGGCGCAGCAGGAACTCCCACTCGCCGATGCGCTCCGGCTTCGGATGCAGACGCGTTTCTTCGTCGACCCACGCGTCGTAGAGCTGCCCGTGCAGCAGCGAGCGCTCGAAGCCTTCGATGATCTTGAACTGCGGATCGAGTCCCGCTTCGATCGGGAACTGCCGCAGCAGCGACTGGCAGAACGAATGGATCGTCTGCGATCGCAGTGAATCGATGCGCCCGAGCTGCTTCGCGCACGCGCGCTGCCACGCGGATCGTTTGTCATCGGGAACGACGAGCAGCGGATTCGGCGAGCCGGCCGGCCACACGAGCTGCTCGTCATCGAAGCGCGCATCGAGCTCGTGCAGCGCGTCATGAATGCGGTCCGCGATCTCGCCCGCCGCTTTTTCAGTGAAGGTGACGAGGACGATTCGCTCCGGCGCGAGCTCTTCATCGTCGAGCATCAGCTTCAGCACCTCGGCCACGATCGCCGTCGTCTTGCCGGTGCCGGCGCCCGCTTCGATGACCAGATTGCGTCGCGGCGCCGGCGCGCGCTTTACGAAAAGCGGCAGCTGCGAGGTCAACGCGCCTCCGGAGCGCGGGCGTCCCGCCCGCACGTGTCGGGCGTCTCGCCCGGCACGGAGGAACTGTCGTCGAGCGGGACGCTCGCCGACTGCGGACGAGACGTCCGCGCTCCCAGCAACGTCCGGGGGTCTTTCAGTTGGCCGATCGCGTAGCGCTCATCGGGCTCGTGCTTCGTGCGGCAGGAGTGATTCACCGGACAGTACTTGCACGAGTTGAACTCTTCGTCGCGCTCGTTCGGAAATGCGGGGAAGCATCCTTCGCTGATCGCCTTCGCGAAGAGATCGAGCGTCTCGACGAGCCGCTCCCGTTTCTCCGCGAGCTCGAATTCGTACAGCGCGGCTTTCGGCCCGATGACCAGCGGCTTGATCGCGCCGCCGACATCATCCGCCTCCAGAAATTGCGATGCCGCCATCGCGTACAGCGCGAGCTGCAGCCGCACGCCGCGATCGATTTTCTCTCCGAGCTTCTGATGCCGCAGCGCTTTGCCCGACTTGTAATCGACGATACGCAGACGTCCGATGCCGACATCGACGCGGTCGATCGATCCCTCGACTTTGATCGGCATTCCCGCCGCCTGGATGACGAACGGCTCCGGATGATCGACCCGTCCGCGCGAGGCGTACTTCGCGCCGAAGCGATACTCGAAGTACTTCGGCACGAGTCCCTTCTGTTCCAGGTCGGCGAAGTCGGCGGCGACGAAGTCGCGGAGGATGCGCTTGGTCGCATTTCGCTCGATCGTACGAAGCGTACGATTGAACGGCGGCGCCTCGTGCTCGAGGTTGTCGAATGCGTCATCGATCAGCGATTCGAGCCGCGACAGGATCGATGCCGGCAGCAGCGGCAGCGACGACGCCGCCTCGGCGATCTCGTCCATCGACAGCGCGCGATAGAAGCGCTCGAGGATGCGATGGTCGAGCGTTCCCTTGTCGCGATGATTGATCTGCAGCTCGCGCTCCGGATCGTCGATGTCGACCACGCCGAGGATGTGCTTGAGCAGGAACTTCTGCGGACACTCCCCGAAATCTTCGAGCTGCGTGGGGGAGACGGTCTGGAGTTTTTCGATGAATTTCTGATTCGGAGCGATGTAGCCGTCGAAAGGGGAGTTGGTGCCGCTTCGTGCGAGTAATTGGGTGGCGCGGGTGCGTGGGTGCGTGGGCGCGTGGGCCCCGTCTCCGCGTGCCCGCGTACCT
Source organism: Thermoanaerobaculia bacterium (assembly GCA_035255945.1). Lineage (GTDB taxonomy): Bacteria > Acidobacteriota > Thermoanaerobaculia > Gp7-AA8 > Gp7-AA8 > JAJPHC01. The sequence goes on along the minus strand of DATEZA010000014.1, from coordinate 7,662 downwards.
ACGTACCCTTTGAGGAATCGCGACTTTCGCAACGCCTTTCCGAACCCGTCACTGCTCGCATACGAAGCGCGCGTCGCGCCGGCGAGATCGAACAACAATTGCTCTTCATCGCGACCCGTGCCGATCTCGCGCAGCGTCAGGGCGCGGCGATCGCTGTCGGGGATCAGCGGATCTTCGACGCGGCGTTGCGGGAAGAGATCGTCCTGCGCGCGGACGAGGAACAGGTGCTCGAACGATCGGCCGCGCAGCTTCATCACGTCGCCGAGAAAGATCTGGCCTGTTGGTTTCGCGACGAGCACGCGTTGTTCGAGTGCGTCGATCACCGCGTTGTTGTCGAAGCGGATGTTCCACGGCTTCGCGCGGTGGAACATGTCCGCGACTTCGGCGACCTCGTCGAGTGCAGCGAGATCGGATTCGGTTTCGATCGCGAAGAGCGCGTCCTCGCGAGTGGTGTAGGACAAGCTCTCAGCTTGTCCGGAGGGGGAGGGGGACGACGAGGGCGACGAGGGCGACAAGCTGAGAGCTTGTCGTACACCAGTCGTGACTGCGCGCCTCAGGATGGCGTCGGGCGGGAGCTCCGTCAGTGCTTCGAGATCGGCGACGACGTTGATGTATTCGTCGAGCGCGCGGCTGTTGCGGCGGATCAGGCGCAGCTCGGCGGCGGGGCCGGCGGCGATGCGGAAGCGGCGTGTGTCGGCGTCGGCCTGATTCACATCGATGCGCGACTTCGTCCGCAGTCCGTCGCGCACGAGCTCGAGCACTTCGGCGCGCGGGAAGCCGCGCTCGCGGATGCGGAGCAGATTCACCAGCGCGCGTCCGATGCGATGCGCGATGAGCGGCGTTTCCTCGGAGAACGTCGTTCCGAATCCGCGCGTTGTAGAGAAACGGCTCAGCAGGCGCGCGTCGTATGGATCGATCGAGCGCGCGGTGATGCCGATGGAATCGGGATCGACGCCGGCATCGAGCAGCTTGCGGACTTCGTCGCAGACCGATTCGAGCTCGGCGTGTTTGGTTTCGTATTCGACCAGGACAGGCGAGGGCGCCTGTTCGACAGTGGGAATGAATTGCAGAACCGGATCGAGTGCATCGATCAGTTTTCGCTGCACGCCGGTCATGTCGTAGAAGCCGGCCACGATCTGCGGCTTCGTTTTCGGCAGCACGGCGGCGCGCTCGAGCAGGTCGGCGGGATCGATCGCGCCGAGGCGCGAGATCAGGCGCTCGTAGGCGTACCAGACTTCGATGATCGTGCGCGTGCGTCGCGGGTTGCGCAGCGAGCGCTCGGCGGAATGCACGCGCCGCTCGAATGCGCGGAGGGTGAAGCCGGAGTCGCGCACGTCGCGATACGAGCGCTCGAGCATCGCCGCGATGCCGCGGCTTTCGAGCATCGCATCATCGACGAGCCGCACCGCGGTGCGCATCGCCAGCCGGCGCTCCGCTTCATTCGCGACGCGCGGAAATTCGCCGGCCGCGTTGACGATGCGGCGCGCCAGTGTTTCGAGCGTGTGGATCTGCAGGCCGGCGATGCCGTTCGGGATGCGCTGCAGCAACTCGTTCGCGATCGCATTCGCCAGTCCGCCCGAGGCGACCACCACTTCTTCGGTCCAGGGAGCGAGCGGATCGAGCCCGGCGCGTGCGTCAGCGAGGCGTTGGGCGATCAGCCCGGCGATCTGTTTGTAGGCCGCACTGCGGAGGGGACCGGGAGGCATTAGTTATTGGAGTGATTTTATTCTCACTTCTTAATTCTTCATTCTGCATTCTGCATTCATCCGGCGACCGCGTTCGAGCCACGAGCGTTGGATGAATGCAGAATGCAGAATGCAGAATTAAGAATTAAGAAGAATTGAGAAGTGAGAACGACGGCGATCCTGCCTCGGCACGATTCGCGCAAACCTCCCTCAATCGTCTATGCGCTCGACTCGCGGCATAATGCCCGGCCATGGGGAAGCGCGAGGTGCGGGTGATCGTCGTCCGCAAGCGCGTCACCGTGGCGCTGCTCATCCTCGTCTCCGTCGCCATGCTCTCGCTGATCGGCTTCCTTTCGGGGAGGACGTACAGCAGCGAGTTGCGCGGACCGGCCGAGGAGCTGGTGACGCTGCTGCAGGTGCGGTCGCCGACCGACACGCATCTCATCGCGGCGGGCATGCCGCTCGTCGCGGACGTCCTCGCATTCCTGCCGTGGGGCTTTCTCGCATTCGTCGCGCTCGACACGAAAGGGCGCCGGCGGTTCCGTTCGTATCTCTGGACCTGCGCGGCCGCGGTCGCATTCGCGCTCGCGCTCGTGTGGTGGCAGTACCTGTTGCCGACGCGCGTCACGACGTTCGGCGACACGATTTTCAACCTCGCCGGCGCGCTGATCGGCGCCTCACTCGGACACCTCCGCCGCACCGTACGCATTCAATTTTCATAGAGCCATGGCGATGATCCTGATCGTCGAAGATGACCCGCATGTGGCGCGTCTGATCGGACTCGTGCTGCAGCGCGGCGGGCACAAGTCGGAAGTGGTCGGCGACGGCAACGTGGCCATCGAGCGCGCGCGCGCGCTTCGTCCATCGATGATCTTCGCCGACCTCGGCATCAAGGGACTGTCGGGCGAGGCGCTCTGCTCGACGCTGAAGAGAGATGAGGCGACGCGCGGCATCCCGTACGTGATCGTCTCCGGCGACCGCGACCTGGCCGAAAAAGCCCGCGGCTGCGGCGCCGACGACTACATGGGCAAACCTTTTGAATTCGACGATTTACTTCGACTCGTCAGGAAATATGCAACAGCTCAAAGCGGAACCACCGATTGAATCGCCTTCCGGATCTGATCCGGTCGCGCGATTGATGCAGCGGCTCGTCGACGAAGGGTTCACGACGGATCAGTCGGAATCGGACTGGGCGGAATTCGGCGAGATCATCTACCGGCGCAACGAACAAATCTCGTTCGCCAGCGGCGAGACGATCTTCATCTTCACCCGTATCCCGGAGATCAACGAGCGCATCCTTCGCCAGACCGCACAGTCAGTCGTCAATTCGTACAGCGCGCGCGGCATGCAGCAGAAAGCGCTCAGCGTGCTGCAGTCGACGACCGTCTACCACTGCCTCGTCTCGCAAAGCGATCAGCCGCACAACGAGACGCTGAATCCGTTCATCACCCGCACCGGCGGCGCGACCTTCATCCCGGTGGTGATCGTCCCCGACATCAACGAAGTGCTCTATCCCGTCCTCGAAGAAAAAGTCGGCTCGATCCGCCCCCGAGTCGAGTACCTGCAGTACCTCCTCGGGGAGCGGCGCGAGCCGGTGAACATGCACCGCATGACGGTGCAGGCGTTCTACATTTCGGTGGCCGTGGTCATTCTCCTGTTGATCGCGATCGGTTTGTCGTTCGTCTACTGAACGTCGATCGGATCCTCGATCAAAAACGCCCGGTTGGCCGATCCTTCCCGCTTCGGCACGATCCACTCCGTCCCCGGAGTCGCGGTCGCGCCGGCGTTGTGATCCATCCAGAGCTCCCAGCTGCGCGGCACTTTCTTCACGCCGATCGGATACATCGTCAGACCGTCTTTCGTCAGATGGAACCGCATGAAGTGCTTGTAATCGGGGATCGCCTGACACGAGAAGACTTCATTGGTGTGCGCGCCGAGGAGGCGATTCGAGAGCCAGAGGTAGAGGCCCATGATCACCGCGCCGACCGCGCCACCGATGAGAATCATCAATCCGCCGAACGTCAGCGTGAAGCCGAAATGATCGGGGTGCTTCGGCCAGACGCGTACGCAGAACGCCGCGCTCGCCCAGGTCACCGCGATCAGCGCGGCGACGTGCATCAGTCCATGGAACAGTCCGACGAAGAACTTGCCGGGGCCCGATTTCACATCGGCGAATCCGATCATGCCGAAAATCAGTAATCCGAGAATGATCAATGTCGATGGACTGACCATCGCCAGATGCCACGTCTTGCCGAACACTTTCCACCACTCGTTGTACGCCCATCCGCCGATGCGCTCGATGTATGTCAACTGTTCGTGCGTATCCTGCGGACCGAAGTTGATCCCTTCGAGCACGATCGACGTCTGCTGCAGCGACCAGGCGACGACGAGGTACAGCGCGCCGATGAAGAACGCGAACGCGCGATTCATGAACGGGAAGGCGAGCGCGCGCCACGACAACAGCTTCGAATCGCGCAGACTCGGGAACACCGACTTCCGTCCGTAGCGCACGTCACGTCCCTGCTCCGGCAGGTCGAAGCGCTCCGGGAGGCTGTGCGTCGGATAGAGATACGCGCCGCCGCCGCCGCAGATGAAGCGATGCCGCGCCTGACCCGCTTCGTGACTTTCGTAGCGTGCGTACGTGTGCAGATCGCCGGCCAGTCCGACCATGTGCGTGTGCCCGAATGGATCGATCGTCTCCGACTCGAGCACGCGGATGTTTTCGTACGCCTTCTCGCCTTGCATCGGCAGGTACGCCCAGCTCGGCTCCGCGCTGCAGATGATGATCTTCGCGCCCTTCGGCATCTCCTTCGCCGCGAGGTCCCTGAAGTACTCGATCTGCGGATGATCGATGTCCGACTCGAGCTGCACGTCGATGCCCCAGAGCCACCAGTTGTGCGGCAGCTTGATCGCGAAGTAGCTGTGCGTCTGCCGGGTCTTCCATCCGCCGATCCAGCGGCCCTGGCAGAAGAGCCGGCTGAAGGACGTGAGGCCGTCGTACCAGTCGTGATTGCCGGGGATCGCGTACATGTGGGGCGCAGGATCGGCGTAGGGGAGTGCCGCGCGATACGGACCGACGAGGCGGTCCTGATACTCCTCGCGGCTGGCGGTCGGATAGACCTGGTCGCCGCCCATGACCACGAACTTGCCACGCTGCGTCTCGATCGATTTCGATTCCGATGCGACGCGCAGCGCCGGCTTCGCGAGGAGCCGCGCCATCGCGTATGTCGAATCGAATCCGTCGCCGAGGTCGGCGATGTAATCGAACCAGAGGTCGTCCGCCGCCGAGTAATCGAGCAGCTCGGGACGTCCGAACGCAGCCTGCACTTCGCGACGGTCGGCATATGAGCCGAAGACGGCGGAGAGGAGGGCCTGCACGCCGGTGCGCGCGAGCTGGCCCGGGTCGAACCATCCGACCATCTCTTTCTGTTCGAACGCGATGCTGCTCCAGGTTCGCGGCATCTGCGGGCACTCTTTAGGCCAATCCGATGCTGCTGTGATCGGAGGACGGTCCTCCGGCTGCTGCTGAGGCAGGCTGGTCATGGGAATCTCCTTTCGTGTGCAGGCTTCATTGTAGGAGTGACTGAGGAGGATATTTCCCTACCATTCGGCACGTGTCATGGCGAGCGAAGCCGAGCCATCCCCTGCCGAAGCACGATCAGCGCGCCACCGGAGGGGATCCCTCGACTTCGCTCGGGATGACACGCGGCACTGTCTGCTATCTTCTGAAGCAATGGATTCCTTCCCCCTCAGACCCCGCGACGTGTTCGAAGAGCTCCGCCGCACGGTCGTCGGACAGGACGAGGCGATCCGCGAGATTGCGGTCGCGCTCGTCAAACATCTGGTCGGACATCCGGCGCCGAACATTCTCCTGGCCGGCAACTCGGGCTCGGGCAAGACGACGCTCATGCGCGCGGTCGAGCAGTTCCTCGCGTCGAAACCGGAGCTGCGCTCGCACTTCGCGAATGTCGTCCGCATCAACGCGAACGTCCTCGCCGAGGAGCATTCGGGCTACGGCAAAACGGTCCTCGGACGGCTCTATTCGAACGCGCGGCGCTTCCTCGGAGAGAGCGCGACGCACGAGGAGCTGCTGCAGTCGGTCGAGCACGGCATCGTGTTCATCGATGAAGTGGACAAGATTCGCGCGCAGGTCAGCGGCGTGCCGAACGTGCGCGGCATCGTCGCGCAGGAAGCGCTGCTGACGCTGATGGAGAACGAGAACGTCACGTTCGACATTGACGGCCGCACGATCGGCGTCAATTCATCGAACGTGTTGTTCGTCGCCGGCGGCGCGTTCGAGGAGCTGTACGACGCGGTGCTGCGCCGCGCGACCATCGGCCAGGACGTCGCGCCGATGAAGCCGGTGGTGGTCGTCTCGGCGACGGGCGAAGTGCGCGAAGAACTGCCGTTCCATCTGCGCGATTACCTCCGCTACGACGATCTGTTCCGCTACGGCATGACGCCGCAGTTCGTGTCGCGATTCGAATCGATCGTCGTGCTGAACGACCTCGGCGAAGGCGATCTCGCGCGGATTTTCGTCGAGCCCGAAGGATCGATCTTCCGCGCGTCGCGGGAGTACTTCCGGCGCTTCGGCATCGATCTGCAGATCACGCGCGGCGCGCTGATGTCGATCGCCTGGGAAGCGTCGCGGCAGAAGCGCCTCGGCGCCCGCGCGCTGCGCGAGACGTACAGGCGCGTGATCCGCAGTCTCGAATTCGAGCCGACCACCGGCGGCACGCTGACCATCGATGAGGAGATGGTGCAGAAGGCAAAAAGATGAAACCTGAAACCTGAAACCTGAATTAAGGTTTTTTTCAGGTTTCAGGTTTCAGATTTCAGGTTTTCCAACATGGCTGAACAGAAAACGCTTTTCGCAAAATTAAAACGTGGGCTCTTCATGACCCACACGGAGATCATCGAGAAGGTGAAGGAGTCGATGACTCCCGATCTGCCGATCGACCAGAAGGCGATCGACGGACTGGAGGAAGGGCTCCTCGGCGCGGACGTCGGCGCGGAGCTGACGATGTCGCTGATCGGCCGGATCGAGTCGCGCGTGCGCAACGAGAAGATCTCGAAGATGGACCGGCTGACCGAGGTGCTGCGCGAAGAGACGCGGTCGCTGATTCCGCGGCGCGAAGCGCAAACGATCGATGTGTCGCGCGCGAAACCGTTCGTGATTTTGATTGTGGGCGTGAACGGCGCAGGCAAGACGACGACGATCGCCAAACTCGCGCAGCGTTGGACGAACGAAGGCAAGCGCGTGATCCTCGGCGCGGCGGACACGTTCCGCGCGGCGGCGATCGAGCAGCTCGAGTTGTGGGCTCAACGTGTGGGTGTCGAAATCGTCAAACACAAAGCCGGATCGGATCCCGGTGCGGTTGCGCATGACACGGTGACTGCGGCGAAATCGCGCGCCGCGGACGTGGTACTGATCGATACCGCCGGCCGCTTGCACAACAAGTCGCACCTGATGCAGGAGCTGACGAAGATTCGCCGAGTGGTCGAAAAGGAACTGCCCGGTGCACCGCACGAAACGCTGCTCATCATCGACGGCACGACTGGTCAGAACGGCGTCAATCAGGCCGCCGCGTTCCTCGACGCGGCGAAGATCACCGGCATGGTGGTGACGAAGCTCGACGGCACGGCAAAAGGCGGCGTGATCCTCTCGATCATGCGCCAGTTCGACATCCCGGTGAAGTTCATCGGGGTGGGCGAGGGAGCGGACGATCTGATCCCGTTCGATCCGGCGGCGTACGTGGATACGCTGTTTGAGTGATTTCCGCCGCCGGGTCGGCGGCGCCACACAGAAGCAACACCTGCCACTTGCACAAGTGTGGCGCCGCCGACTCGGCGGCGGGATCCCTACGCAGCGTAGACCAATCTCGCCGAGGAGCAATCCGCCTATCGCCGCGAAAAGAACGGAAAGACGTACTTCGTCACGTTCTGCGCGCTGATTTTCGCCGCCGGGTCGGCGGCG
>DATEZA010000013.1:0-20029 GCA_035255945.1 Thermoanaerobaculia bacterium | reverse complement strand
CGAAACGCATTCCGCACCTCGGGACGATTGATCGTGATCTTCGCGATGCCGTCTTCGGTGCGCTCGAACTTGATGTCAGTGAACTGTTTGATGGGAGCCCATGTTTCTGCCATGCACGAAACCTATTGCATTTGGATGAACTCGCGCAATTGCGCGGCGAATGCTTCGGGCTGCTCCCATGGGACACGATGCGCGGCGCCGTCGGCGATCCAGAGCGCGGCGCGCGGCAGTAACTCGATCGCTTTCTTTCCCTCGGCGACGTACTTCTCGTCGCGACTCCCGGCAATCCACAGCACCGGAATCGCGATCTCGTGCAGACGCGGCGCGATCATCGGCAGCACGGCGGGCGACCATTCGCGCAGCTGCCGCGCGAGCTCGCGCCGGTCGAAATCGGATTCGTGCCGCGGCATGGCGTGCCCGCCGAAGAGCGGCTGCGCGCTCCAGTCGCGCATCAGCGCATACCACTCGCTCTGCTCGAAACGATCGGCCCAGTGCTCGTCCTGCGCGATGCGCTTCGGATCCTCGACGCCGAGTCCCGCGGAGACGATCACCGCGTTGCGGTAACGCGCGCCGCCGAGCAACGCGTGCAACGCAAGGCGTCCGCCGAGCGAGTAGCCGAGGAGCGTGTCGCCTTCCTGCGGAATCTCCCGCAAATCGGGCGTTCGCACATCGAAACCAGCGCGCTTCAGAAAATCCCAATCCGAAGGCAGCCCGAGAAATCCGTGCAGCGCCGTGATCATCGCCAAAGCTCGTCGTACCTGGCCCATACGCGGCGGCTCGCCTCGTTATCCGGCCGCAGCTCCGTCACGTCGATGCCGAACATCTCACCCCAAAACCTGAATCCGAATTCATGTTCATTAATCACCAGACGCCGATCGGCCGCCGCCACGCGCTCGAAGATCCGTCCGCCGCGATTGTTGATGATGACGATGCGGAACGAGGCGTCGAGCTGCGGCACGATCCACGGCGCGTTGAGGTCGTACATCGCGGTGAGGTCGCCGACGATCGCCACGTTCATCGCATCCGGCGCGCACCACCCGAAGAAGGTCGAGAGCTGGCCGTCGATCCCGTTCGCGCCGCGGTTCGCTTCGTACTCGTAGCCGCGCTGCTCGCGCGTCGCCGCGAGATCCCATTCCCGGATCGGGAGCGAGTTGCCGAGGTAGATGCGGGCGTTCTGCGGCAGCTCTTTCGAAAGTGCACGGAGCATCGCGAGCTCCGATTGCGGCTCGTCATCGAGACTCGTTGCGATGCGAGACGATTGCTCGCGATCGAATGCGATCAGCGATTCATCGCGTCCGTCGATCGCGGGCAACTCGTCGAGCGAGCGGAGATCACCGCGCGTCAGTCCCGTGAAGGGCAACCGCGAGTAATGCGTGACCGGCACATCGCGCGTCTCGAGATCGCGCCAGAAGCGGAACGTCGGGACGTTGCCGACGCGGATGACGTGATCGAATCCGCCGCGATGCAGCGTCCGCTCGTTGTGAATCGCGATGTCCGCGAGCTCCTCGCGCAGTCCCGACAACGGCTCCGCGTAAACCGTCGCATTCGCAACCAGCGAACGCACCCGCGCGCGGTCCGCGCGAGCAAGGCCTCCGATGACCACGAGCGGCTTATTCATCAATCAGCGGCTCGTCGAATTCAACATTGATATGTCGCGTGCCATAGACGCCGAACAGATTCACCTGCTCGATCGCCTGCGGTGCACCCGTTCCGCGAAATCGCGCCGGACGATCGGCGGTGATCACGATGAGCGGCAGTCCCGAGTAATGCGCTTCGACCAGGGCCGGCAACAGCTCCGCGGCCGCGGTTCCCGAGGTCGTGACGACCGCGACCGGCGCGCCCGTCAGCTTCATCCGTCCGATCGCGAAGAACGCCGCGGAGCGCTCGTCGACGAACGTCCACAGCTTGAGATCGCACTGCGACAATACGAACAGCAGCGGCGCATTGCGCGATCCGGAACAGACGCACAGCTCGCGCACACCGGCGCCGCGCGCTTCCTCGATCACGGCACGCGCCTTCGAAATGTTGGTCATGCTTCGACAGGAACTCGCGACTCGCTCGCCACGCCGAACAGCGCCTTCACCTGTTCGCGCTTCTGCCGCAGCTCGTCGAACTCGCGCTCGAGGCGGCTCTCCGGCAGCAGGCCGGCGCCGGAGCCGACGCGGACCAGATCGCGCGTCCACTGCAGGTTGCGAATCGCGACGAGCGCGAGCGCCGAATGGTCCTCGCGCTCGATCCCGAACGGCGCACCGAACACGCGCCGCTTTACGCCGCGGTCCGCATCGCGCAGCCAGCGCTCGCCCGCCTCGGTGCGCGGCCACACGCCGAGCGCTGCGGTCGGATGAAGACGCCGTACCATGTCGGCGAACGACATCTTTGCGTCAGCACCGAGTCCGCTCTCCTGGAAAAAAATCGGCGTGGCGAGATGCGCGATCTTCGGCAGCTCGAGCACGCCGAGCGCGCCGATCTCGATGTTGCCGAACGGCGCCAGACGGCGAACGATGTCGTCGACGACCATTCGATGTTCGCGCAGCTCCTTCGCATCGCTCAGCAGCTCCGCCGCGCGCGCGATCGGACGCGTTCCCGCGAGCGCCATCGTCGCGTAACCGCGCCCCTGCGAGCGGAAAAGCAATTCCGGCGTTGCGCCGATCAGTCCATGCGCCTGATACGAAAATCCATAAGCCCACATGTGCGACGGCAGCGACGGCAGGCGATTGATCAGCGCACGCCAGTCGATGCCGCCCGTGCCGTTCTCGAACAGCACCGGCACGATCTTGCGGAACTCGCCGCGCTGCATCGCCGCGATCGCCGACTCGAACAGCGGCGCGAACTCCTCGATCGCCGGCGGCGTCCACGTTACCGGCGACGACTCGCCCGCTTGAAAACGCGCAGCGAATGCGGCGAGCGACAGCTCTTCCCACGATGCGGGATGACGCCACGGATGCGGATCGTCGAGAAAGAAATCGGCGATGAAGAACGCGGGCCGTCCCGGCTTGCGCATCGGCGCCTGCTCGAATGGTCCCCAGCCGACGAAAACGCGGTCGGGAGCGGTCTGGATGAAGGCGAAGTCGCGTTGCATCGCCCGGAAATTGTATGAGATCGTCGCGCGCGCCGATGGCCGACTCGTACCAGGGCCCCGATCCCGCCCGCATCAAATCAATGTTCCGCGACATCTCGCCCGGCTACGATCGCGCCAATCAAATCCTCTCCGCCGGCGTGCATCACCTCTGGCGGCGCGCCGCCGTCCGCGTCTCCGGCGCGAAAAACGGAGATGCCGTGCTCGACTGCGCGACCGGCACCGGCGACCTCGCCATCGCCTTCAAAAAACGCGTGCAAAGCGGACGCGTCGTCGGCACCGACTTCGTCCCCGAGATGGTCGAGCTGGCGAAAAAGAAGGCATCGAACATCGAGTTCGAAGTCGCCGACGTGACGAATCTCCCCTACCCAAACGACACCTTCGACGTCGCTTCGATCTCCTTCGGCATCCGCAATGTCGGCGATCCGCGGCGCGGCATCAGCGAGCTCGCGCGCGTGATCAAACCAGGCGGACGCGTGCTCATCCTCGAGTTCGGACAACCGCGCAGCCGCGCGTTCGGCGCGTTCTACGACTTCTACCGCAAGCGCATCCTCCCCCGCCTCGGCGGCGCGCTCACCGGCAATCGCGATGCGTACGATTACCTCGAGTCGTCCACCGCGCGCTTTCCATCCGGCGATGACTTCGCCGCGATGATGCGCGAGTCCGCGCCGTTCGAAACAATCACGATGCGGCCGCTGACGTTCGGGATTGCCTGGCTCTACTGCGGCATCAAGTAAACTTCCCCGCTCGTCCGGACTTACACATGAATATCGAGGTCTACAAATTCGGCGGCGTTGCCGTCGGCTCCGCGGATGCGATCCGCACCGCGCTCGCGCATGTGCGCCGCGGCATCTCGCAACCGAAAACGAACGTCGCGGCGGTCGTCTCCGCGATGAACGGCGTCACCGATCTGCTGCTCGATGCCGCGAACGCCGCGCTGAAAGGCGATCGCGAGCGTGCCGACGCCGCAGCACGCGCGTTCTTCGATCGCCACATCACGCTCATCCCCGAACTGATCACGGACCGCGAGCGTGCCGAAAACCTGCGCGCGTTCCTCACCTCGGTCACCGACGAGATGCAGAAGATGACCGACTCGATCGCCGTCCTCCGCGAGCTCACGCCGCGCGCGCAGGACGCACTCGTCGCGCGCGGTGAGCGCGTGCTCGCACGCTTCTTCACCGAGGCCGCGTGCGATGCAGGACTGGACGCCGTCTACATCGACGCGCCCGAGATCATCATCACCGAGCGCCGCCTCGGCTCACTGTGGCCGAACTTCACAAAGTGCGAGCGCGCGGCGAAAAAAATCATCGCGCCGCTCCTCGGCGAAGGCCGCATCGTCATCATGCCCGGCTTCCTCGGCGGCGGTCCGGACGGCGAAGTCGTTACCCTCGGCCGCGGTGGAACAGACTTCTCCGCCGCGATCCTCGCGCGATCGCTCGCTGCGAAATCAGTCACATTGTTCAAGGAAGTCGACGGCCTCATGACCGCCGATCCGAAGAGCGTCCCGCAGGCGCGCGTGCTCGCGGAGCTCCACTACCGCGAGGCCGCGGAGCTCGCGTACTACGGCGCGAAAGTGCTCCATCCGCGCACGATGATCCCGCTCGTCGATCGCAAAATCCCGCTCTTCGTTCGCAACACGTTCCGCGATCGCTACCCCGGCACGCGCATCGCCGACGACGTGAAGCCGGGCGAATATCCGGTCAAGGCGCTCACCGCGATTCACAAGCAGGCGCTGATCGCGATCGAAGGCAAAGGGATGATCGGCGTCCCCGGCGTCGCGGCGCGCGCATTCACCGCGCTGTCGAACGCGGGCCTCTCCGTCTCGATGATCAGCCAGGCGTCGAGCGAGTCATCGATCTGCTTCGTCATCCCCGAAAACGAAGCGAAACATGCGATCGATGCGCTGGAGCATGCGTTCGCGCTCGAGCGAAAGCTCAAGCTCGTCGATCGCGTCACCGCAACGCGCGACGTCGCACTGATCGCCGTCGTCGGCCTCGGCATGCGGCATCGTCCCGGCATCGCGGCGCGCACGTTCTCCGCGCTCAGCGGCGCGCGCGTGAACGTCGTCGCGATCGCGCAGGGATCGTCGGAGCTGAACATCACGATTGCGGTGACCGAGGGCGATGCGGCGCGCGCGTTGATCGCGCTGCACAACGAATTTCAGCTCGACAAACTGCGTCCGCTCGCCGATGCATCGGGCCGCGAATCGAAGCTCACGCTCCTCGGATTCGGACAGATCGGACGCGCACTCGCGCGGCAGATCATCGCGCAGGAAGATCATCTCCGCGCGGAGCTCGGACTCGATCTGCGCGTGATCGCGATCGCCGACCGCTCCGGCATCCGCATCGAAGAAAAAGGATTCAAGCCGGCCACGCTGATGCGCGTCGCGAAGCAGAAGGAATCGGGCGGCAAGCTCTTCGATCGCAGCTCGCCCCTCACGCTCGTCGAACTGCAGAAGATGATGCAGACCGAGCTCTGGCTGCTGCCTGCGTATCGGCCGATCCTCGTCGACCTCACGTCGGAAGAGACCGCGCCGCTGCTGCAGGAAGCGCTGGAGAACGGCTTCCACATCGTCACCGCGAACAAGAAGCCGCTCGCGGTTCCGCAGATTGAATTCGATCGCCTGATCCAGACCGCGAAAGATCGCCGCCTCGAGCTGCGCTACGAAGCGACTGCGGGCGCCGGACTGCCGGTGCTCGACACGCTCGCGAAGCTCGCCGATGCCGGCGATCGCGTCGAGCAGATCCTCGGCTGCTTCTCCGGAACGCTGGGCTTCCTGATGACCGCGCTGGAGGATGGACGGAAGTTTTCCGAGGCCGTGCATGAAGCGTGGAAGCTCGGCTACACGGAGCCCGATCCGCGCGACGACCTCTCCGGCATGGATGTCGCGCGCAAAGCGCTGATCCTCGCGCGCACGCTTGGTCGCCGGGCCGAACTTTCCGACATCAAGCTCGAGCCGCTGTTTAGTAAAGATGTTGACGATGCGAATCCGGCGCGCTTCATCGAGAAGCTTCGCGCGCTCGATGACGAGATGGCGGCGCGTTCCGCCGCCGCCGCGCGCGCGGGAAAGACGCTGCGTTACGTCGCGAAGATCGGACGCGACATTCGCGTCGGAATCGAAGCGGTGCCGAAGTCCTCGCCGATGGGCGGACTGCGCGGCACCGCGAATCAGGTCGCCATTTATTCGAAGCGCTACAAGACGAATCCGCTGGTCGTGACCGGACCGGGAGCGGGCGCGGATGTGACCGCGGCGGGCGTGCTGAACGACATCGTCGCGATCACCGTGCAAGAGCGAAGAAGGCGATGAGAGCGCGTGGGCGCCCCTCATCCGGCCTCCGGCCACCTTCTCCCCGCTGCGCGGGGCGAAGGTCAACGCACTCGGGATGCGCGAGCCTCGCAGACCTTCGCCCCGCTTGCGGGGAGAAGGTGGCCCTGAGCGAAGCGAAGGGCCGGATGAGGGGCCGCGCATGAGAGCCACCGCCTTCGCCCCCGGCTCCGTCGGCAACGTCGGCCCCGGCTTCGATGTCCTCGGACTCGCGATTGACGGCATCGGCGACACCGCAACCGTGATCCTCCACGACGGCCCCGCCGCAGTCGAAAGCGTCACCGGCCGCGACGCCGAGCTCGTCCCGCGCGATCCGCAACTCAACGCCGCGGTCATCGCTGCGATCGCATTTCTCCGCGCGCATGGCGACAACCGCAACCCACTCGTCGCGCTCGAAAAAGGTCTGCCACTTTCCGGCGGCCTCGGCGGGTCCGCAGCATCGAGCGTCGCCGGTGCATACGCCGCGGCGCGCGCGATGGGCATCGATGAACCGCTGCCGGTCGAGATCATCGCCGCCGCGCTCGAAGGCGAAGCTGCAGTCGCAGGCCGTCATCTCGACAACATCGCGGCCTCAGTCCTCGGCGGACTCACGATCTCCCGCTCGGTTGATCCGCTCGATGCGATCGCCGTGAACGTGCGCGAACCGTGGTGGGTCGCAGTCGTCACGCCGAACGTGCGCATCCGCACGAAAGACGCGCGCTCGATCCTGCCGATGGAGTGGGAGCGCGCGCAGTGGGTGCAGCAGATGGCGAACACCGCCGCGCTGACCTACGCGTTCACGAGCGGCGACGGCGAGCTCGTCCGCCGCGCGCTCGACGATCGTTACGCCGAGCCGCGGCGCGCATCACTGATTCCGCACTTCCACGACGTGAAACGCGCCGCCGTGCTCGCCGGTGCATTCGGCTGCTCGATCAGCGGCAGCGGTCCGACCGTCTTCGCCATCTGCGCGAATGAAGACGTCGCGAACAAGAGCGCGAGGGCGATGCAGCATGCGTTCGGCGACGTCGCGTCGACTGCGTATCACGGTCCGATTGCGAAGAAAGGCGTTCGATGAAACTGCGCTGCATTTCGTGCGGCACGATCTATCCCGCGGACAAGATCCGCTACACCTGCGACTGCGGCAATCTGCTCGCCGTCGAGCGCGAATCGCTGCCGTCGAGCACGAAGCTTTTCGATGAGCGCCGCGCGTCGCGCCGGACGATCGATCAAAGCGGCGTGTGGCGATTCCGCGAGGCCGTGCTCGACATCGATGATGCGCAAATCATCACGCACCCCGAAGGCTCGACGCGGCTCTACGAGCGCAACGGCATCTTCTTCAAACACGAAGGCGAGAATCCGACCGGCTCGTTCAAAGACCGCGGCATGACCGTCGCCGTCACGCAGGCCGTGCGCCTCGGCGCGACCGCGATCGCATGCGCATCGACCGGCAACACCAGCGCGTCGCTCGCAGCGTACGCCGCGCAAGCCGGACTGAAAGCACTCGTCTTCATCCCTGCGGGCAAAGTCGCGGCGGGCAAGCTGGCGCAGACGCTCGCGTACGGCGCGACCTGCCTCGCCGTCCGCGGCGATTTCGACGCAGCGATGGCGCTCGTCCGCGAAGCGTGCGACCGCCTCGGCATCTACCTCGTCAACTCGATCAATCCGTTCCGCATCGAAGGACAGAAGACGATCGTCTGGGAGCTGCTGCAGGACCTCGAGTGGAACGCGCCCGACTGGATCGTCGTCCCCGCCGGCAACCTCGGCAACACGAGCGCGTTCGGCAAAGCGCTGGCCGAGGCGCATGCGGCGGGCTGGATCAAGACGATGCCGCGCATTGCGTCCATTCAGGCCAGCGGCGCGAACCCGTTCTTCCGCAGCTGGCGCGAGAGCTTCGCGCAGCGGCATCGCGTGACCGCGGAGACGATCGCCAGCGCGATCCGCATCGGCGATCCGGTGAGCTACGAAAAAGCGGTCGCCGCGATCCGCGACACGAACGGCGTCGTCGCCGAGGTGACGGATGAGGAGCTGATGTCAGCGAAGCGCGACATCGATCGGATGGGAATCGGCTGCGAGCCCGCATCCGCGACGACACTCGCCGGCGTGCGCAAGCTCAAGCTGACAGGACGCATCGTCTGCGTGCTGACCGGACACGTGCTCAAGGATCCGGACGCGATCGACAAGAGCAACATCATCGAGGTCGAGCCGACGATCGAGGCAGTCGAGAAAGTCGTGGAGCGCGGGCGTCCTCGCCCGCAGTGATCGAGCGTCTCGCTCCATCACGATTGTCGCCGGATGCCCGCGCTCCTATCGCGCCCACGGCCGTAGCACGAAATGCTGCGGGGTCGCGGTCTGCGACTCCCGCACGCTCCGCACCAACTTCCGTCGATTCAGATGCCGCAGCGCCGCCTGCACCGCGCTCTTCGACAATCCCGTGTCGTTCGCGATCGTCTGATGCGATACGCGCGCGTTGCGCGGACGCCCGCTCGCCTGCCGGTGCAGATACAGGTAGACGATGAACGCGGACGGCATCTTGTCGTGCCCGGCAAGATCGGCCATCAGCGTGTCGACGATGTACGGATCGATATTCACTACAGTGGTTAAAACTATAGCCGCAATCAACACCGATGACAAATCGCGAAAGCGCGATTACATTGCCGCGCATGATCGCAAAAGTGAAATTCGTCGGCATCCCAGTCAAAGACCAGGAGCGCGCTCTGGCCTTCTATCGCGACAAGCTCGGATTCAAAGTGGCCACCGATCAGCCGATGGGCGACGGCAAGCGCTGGATCGAGCTGCGCATCGGCGGCGCGGAGACGCGCGTCGTGCTCTTCACGCCGGAAGGGCACGAGGACCGCGTCGGCACGTTCTTCAATGGCTCGCTCGAAGCGGATAACGTGCAGAAGACGTACGAGGAGCTGAAGGCGAAAGGCGTGGAGTTCACGCAGGAGCCGAAGACGGAGCCGTGGGGCACGTCGGCGCTGTTCAAGGACTCCGAGGGGAACCAGTTCGTGCTGTCATCGCGCTAGAATCGGCGCATGAAATGCGTCGTTGCCGCAGCGCTGCTTCTGTTCGCCTGCGGAAACAACAGCTCGCCGACCGATCCGCTCGCCGGCGTTCGCAGCGGCAAGCTGATCGGCCTGGTAACGATCGGTCCGAACTGCCCCGGTCCGTCGACGCCCGTCAGCTGTCCCACGCCGCCGTCCGCGTATGAAGCGCGAAAGGTGCAGGTGTGGGACGCGGCACATTCGAAGCTGCTGTTCACCATCGACATCGACAACGGCGGCTTCTACTCGATCAACCTCATGCCCGCGACGTACACCGTCGACATCAAGCAGAACGGCATCGATCGCAGCGGCGACGTGCCGAAGCAGATCGAGGTGAAGGCGAATGAAACGACGCGCCTAGACATCGCGATCGACACGGGCATCCGCTAACGCCGGAGTGCGGCGGCCATGCCGCCGCTCCAGCACGCGCGGCCATGCCGCGCGAGGGGTGGGCGGCATGGCCGCCCTTGCGAAACCAGCGGCGGCATGGCCGCCGCACTCCAATAAAAAAGCGGGCCGAGGCCCGCTTTTCCTGCACGTCGTCAACAGGTTGATTACGCCTTGAGATGCTTGTTGACCAGCGCGGTCATCTCGAACATCGACACCTGCTTCTTGCCGCCGAAGACCTTGAGGAGCTTGTCGTCGGCGTTGATCATCCGCTTGTTCGTCTGGTCCTGCAGGCCGTTCTTCTTGACGTAGTCCCACACACGCTTGGTCACTTCGCTGCGGGGAATCGGGTCATTGCCGACGATCGCCGCGAGATCGGCGCTCGGCTGTACTTCGGCGGCGAGGCCTTTGCCACCGCCTTTGGATCCACCTGAGCTCTTCTTCGTCGTCGCCATTACTTCTCCGTCCTCTCAGTTTTTTCGCGATTCTGCGCTCGCTGCCGCGTGCGCGTCAAACAACCGTACCATAGAAAAAACCACCATGGATCTCATCACAATCGATCGATTCACCAGTATCGGAGCCGCCAGCATCGCGCGCGCAACGCTCGAAGCCGCCGGCATCGATGCATTCCTCGCCGACGAAATCGAATCGCAGGCACACGGCGGCATTCGCCTGCAAGTTCCGCGCGAAGACATCTCCCTCGCCCTCGACGTGCTCCGCGATGCGCACGTAAATGCTTCCGATACAAAGGCGGAACCGCTTCCGCCGCTCGGCCCCGATGATTCCTGCCGCCGCTGCGGATCGGACGAAATCTACCCTGCCGTCCCGCGGGCACGGGCGTTCGCGCGCGCGCTGATCCTCTCGATGTTCGGAGGCGTGCTCGTGCAATTCATCATCGGCATCGCGCGCACGGCCGGCGTGATTCTGCCGCCGCGCGCGGTCAACGGCATGTTCCTGCTCGTGCTCGCCGCGCCGCTCATCGCCGCGATTGCGATCAACATCGCGCCGCGCATGGTCTGCCGCAATTGCCACCACCAGTGGCGTGCTGGTAAAACGATCCCATCATGAAACGGATGCTCGTCCTCTTCGCCGCTGCCCTTTGTGTGTCCGTGCCCGCGTTCGCCGGCTTCAACGGACCGATGGAAACGAGCATCGCACTCGTCGGCGGCAAGAGCATGAACGGCGTTCACGGCCAGGGCACGTTCGCTTCGCTGCACTTCGATTTTTCGCGCGCATTCCGTGAGCACACGGAGCTGACCTGGGGCGTGCAGCCGTGGCTCATCGAGCAGCCGAGCCACTTCTTCGTCGCCGACGGCAAGGACAACGAGAACGCATTCGCGCTCCACTTCACACTCGGACTGCGCCATCACTTCGGATCGGCGTCGGCGAACGTGCGGCCGTTCGTCGAGCTGGGAAGCGGCCCGATGTTCTCGTCGAAGAAAGTGCCGGCGACGACCTCCCGCATCAATTTCGATTCCTACGGCACCGCCGGTGTGACGTTCCACGGACGTCAATACCTCGGCTTCCGCTTCCAGCACATCTCCAACGCCGGTATCGTCGCCGACCGCAACCCCGGCTTCAACATCGGCTCGATCGTCTTTGGCATCCGTCTCGCGAGATGAACGCCGTGCATACCATCGTCTGGATTCACGGCTTCCCGCTTTCGTCGGCGATCTTCGAGCCGCAGCGGCGCATCGACGGCTATCGCCATGTGATGCCCGATCTCCCCGGCTTCGGCGCGACGCCTTCTGTCGATGCAACCTCGATGGCCAGCTACGCACAGCACGTACTCGATGCGATCGATGTCGATCGCTTCGTGCTCGCCGGCTTCTCGATGGGCGGCTACATCGCGATGGAGCTCGTGCGGCAGGTGCCCGAGCGCATCGAGACGCTGTTGCTGCTCGACACGCGCGAAGTGCCGGATACGGATAAAGGCCGCGCGAATCGTTTGCGCCAGGCGGACGACGTTGCGAAGAACGGCATCGGCGGCGTGGTCGAAGCGATGCTGCCGAAGATGGTCGCGCAGGACGGATTTCGCGACGCGGTGCGCCGCATCATGGAGAGCTCATCGCCGCAAGGTGTGATCGCTGCGCTGAAGGCGATGGCCGCGCGTCCCGATTCGACGGAGACGCTGCGCAACGCGACGATGCCCGCGTTCGTGGTCTGCGGCGATCGCGACGAGATCACGCCGATGCGCGACGCGGAACGGATGGTGTCGCTCCTGCCGCACGCGGAGCTGGCGCCGATCGCGCGCGCTGCGCATATGGCGAATTACGAAGCGTCGGAGCAGGTGAACAATCTCATCGCGGCGTTTCTTGGCCGCGCGCTTCGATAGTGGCGTCATGCCGAGCGTAGTCGAGGCACCTGGCGGAAGGGCGGCGCGCCACACGCACACCCGGGTCCCTCGACTACGCTCGGGATGACGAAGCAGCGATGAACTTCAGCGCCCACTCCTTCGTCGACGCGATCCGCTCCTGATCGAGCGTTGGCAGCGGCAGCGCGCCGTCGCGCTTGCCGAGCTTCGAGCCGTCGGAATTCAGCACGAGCGGCAGATGCGCGTACTCCGGTGTCGGATATGCGAGCGCGCGTTGTAGCGCGATCTGGCGCGGTGTCGATGACAACAGGTCGCGGCCGCGCACGACCTGCGTCACGCCTTGCGCTGCATCATCGACGACCACCGCGAGCTGATACGCGAACACGCCGTCTGCGCGACGCACGATGAAGTCGTCGCTGCGGCCTTCGATGCGGCCGCACAGTCGATCATCGAACGAGATCAACTCGTCCGAGGCACGGAAGCGGATCGCGCGCGGCGTTTTTCCAGGAGGCAAACCATTGCGGCACGTGCCCGGATAAACAGGCTCGCTATCCACCGGCGCAGATGCCGCGCGTTGCAGATCGGCGCGCGAACAGCCGCAGTCGTACACGAGATTCTTCGCACGCAGCACGTCGAGCGCCGCTTCGTACAACGCCGTTCGTTGCGATTGAAAGACGACCTCGCCGTCCCAGTGCAACTCATATCGGCGCAGCGTTTCGAGAATCTCTTCCGCCGATCCCGGCACGACGCGCGGCGTGTCGAGATCCTCCATCCGCACCAGCCACCGTCCGCCCGCGCGGCGCGCGAAGAGCCACGACCCGAGCGCGGCGACGAGACTGCCGAGGTGAAGAGGGCCGGTGGGAGATGGAGCGAAGCGGCCGGTTACTTCCACGAGATGTCGAACGTGCAGCTCGGATCACCGTAGCACTGACATTCGATCTCCACCACGTTCACATGCGAGCCGCCGTGCGACTCGACGCAGCCCTCGAAGTAGCCGAGCGCGCTCGCGCAGAACGACGGCGAAACCGACGTGTACTGCGTGTAGATCATGCGTCCCGACGTCTCGCCCGTCTGCTGATACTTGACCTTGCCGAAGTCCTGGAACTGCGTGTGGAGCAGCGCGGAGTGGTTGAAGAATTCGTGATTCGCCTTGCGATCGAGCAGCTTGTACGTCGTCGACAAGTTGATCAGTGCCGAGTACTTGCCGAGCTCGCGGATCGTGTTGTCGCCGCCGCCGAACTGCGTGGCGACCGCGCGATCCAGCGCGATCAGCCACGCGAACGGAAACCACGACGTGGCCAGAATCGCGCCGCTCAACGCCTGCTTCGCATCCGCCGGAAGACGATCGAGCACCTTCTGCATCTCGTCCGGATGCTTGTCCTTGATCCACTGCAGATGCGAACGAAAGATGCCGCCCTTCAATTTGCCGGGCGCGAGCACTTCGCGAGGCGTCCCGGTTTTCGGCATCAGAGTTTGAGCACGAGCATCGTCATGTCGTGCTGATTGCCGTCCGGATCGGTGCCGTATCCCGGGTGCACCTGCGGCTTGAAGCCGAGCGTCTGCAGTGTCTGCACGGCGTCCGCTTCGAGGTCGGAGATCAGCATCGAGTTGAGATGGCGCAGGCCGTTCTCGCGCGCGATGGTGATGAAGTGATTGACCAGGAGCGTGCCGAGGCCGACGCCGCGCCATGCCGGATCGATCATCCACTTCACGCGGCCGACGAGGCGGAGCGGTCCGCCGTCGCGGCGATGCAGCGTGGCATCGGCGACGATCTTGTTGCCGGCGACGACGAGCAGCGGAAAGACCTTCGAGTAATCGATGTTCTGTCCCCAGCTCTCGATCAGGTCGCGATGATCGATCGGATCCCACGCGAACCGCCGGTACTCGGCAGGGAGGTGGTGGAAGAATTCGTACAGCCCGTCGACGTCGCGATCGGTGAACGGACGAAGCATGACCCTGCGCCCGTCACGGAGCGCGGCTTCCTGCGGATAGTGATGCGGCATACGCGGATTAAATCAGAAACCAGAAGAAAGAAACCAGAAGAAGGCCGCTCCGTCTTCTGGTTTCTCTCTTCTGGTTTCTGGTTTGATAGCGCGCATGCGTGTTCGTATCGTGCTCGTCGAGCCGCACGAAGCCGGCAATGTCGGCGCGGCTGCGCGGGCGATGAAAAACTTCGGATTCACCGACCTCTGGATCGCCGGCCCGCGTCCTCAGCGCTTCGACGACGTCTCCGACTGGTGGGCGAAAGGAGCATCGGATGTGGTCGAGCAAGCGATGCGGGTCGCCACGCTCGAGGAAGCACTCGCCGATGTGCATCTCAGCGTTGCAACGACGGCCGTGCGCGGACGTCAGGTCTTCGAACAACTCACGCCTTCCGATGTCGCGCAGCTCGCCGCGGAGCATCTCACCGAGGAGCAGACGCTCGCCATCGTGTTCGGCCGCGAGGAGTTCGGATTGAGCGGGCGCGAAGTCGCGATGTGCCGCCGCACCGCGGTGATTCCGACCTCCCCCGCCTTCCCCACGATGAACCTCGCGCAGTCGGTCGCGGTGTTCTGCTACGAGCTCGGGAAAGGACTGCGTCCCGCGCCGAAAAAACAGGAGCCGGCGGCCGGTCATCTGCTGCAGGTGCTCGACCAGCGCGCGCGGCGTCTCTTCACCGGCGTCGATTTTTTCGGCGACAAAAATCACGACCGGATGTGCGCGGAGCTGCAGGCGCTCGCGGGACGCGCGGTGCTCACCACGCGCGAAGCATCGCTGCTGCTCTCGCTCGTGTCGCACCTGCAGAAAATCCGCGAAAAACCCTGAGAAAACCGTTGCTTTGCGCGAGGAACAACCGTACATTGCTGCGACTTTGCCGAAAGGCAGACTTAAAAAACTTAAAGGAGTCACGACACACTCATGGCAGCAGGTCCGATGACGAAATCGAAGATCATTGCTCATCTCGCCGAAACCGCCGAGGTCTCGAAAAAGACCGCGGCGCAGATGCTCGAGGCGCTCAGCGACCTCGCGTACAAAGAGGCCAAGAAAGGCTTCACCGTTCCGGGGCTCGGCAAGCTCGTGCTGGTGAACCGGAAGGCGCGCATGGGCCGCAACCCGCTCACCGGCGCGACGATCAAAATTCCGGCGAAGAAAGTCGTGAAGTTCCGCGTCGCCAAGGCGGCAAAGGACTCAATCCTCGGCGCGAAGAAGTAACCAAACCCCTCACCCGGCCTTCGGCCACCCTCTCCCCGCAACGGGGAGAGGGTCACGAAACAAACTCACTTCCGGCCGTTCATTTCCTTCAACAACCGCGCGTACTCGGCCATCGGCTGCATTCCCATCTTCGCGCGGCGCTCCTCGACATGCGATTCATCCTCGATCGGGAACGGCACCAATTCGCCGTTCACTTCGTGGAACTGCGTGCCGTAGAGCTGCGGCTTGTTCTGCGCGGTCATCAGCCGGTCGTAAAACGTTGCGTAGAGCGCCGCCTCGAGATCGCCCGCCTGCATCGCTTTCTCGAGCATCGGTTGATAGCGGACGTGCACCGGGAGGTCGTTGTGTTGGATCACCGTCCACGCCGCGCCGACGCCCTTCGTGCCCACCATCGCCTTCGTCGGAAAGCCATGCTTCGCGACGATTGCGTCGAGCTCCGCCAGACTGTCGTGATCGATCTTGTGGATCTCCGGCGTGTCGTCCTTCCCCATCACCGCATGCCGCGCCTGCTGATCGCGGTCGCGCATCGCGAGCAGCTCCGCGCACAGCGCCTTGTCGCTCGCCGACGCGCAATCGACCGCCGGATCGGCGTTCTTCCAGCCGAGCTTCTGCGTCGGCGCAACGTCCATGAGGATGTCGTAATGCTTCAACGTCCCCGGCGCATCGATCAAAAATTCGCGATCGCGCGGCAGCTCGTGCACCTTCTCGATGTCCGCGCCTGCGTACGCATGAATCGCATCGCGATTCGGCCAGTACGAGATGACCACGAACTCCGTGGCATCGCCTTCATCGCGACGAAACACCTGCACGCCCATGTTGTTCGGAATGGCGCGCAGCTTCTGGATGCCCGCTTCATCGAGATACTTCTGATACTCGTCCGCCCGCGCGCGCGGCACGCGGCCACGCCACATGCGCGCGACCGCACGTTCCGCCGCAACCGCACTGAACGCGCACATCGTCAACAGCAACGCAAGAGCAATACGCTTCATCGCACCGTCCCCCTGCATTCTCCGAATCCGAGCCGTAACCCGTCGCGCTCGCACCACGCGCGCATCACCACTTCGTCGCCGTCTTCGAGAAACGTCCGCTTCTCTCCGCTCGACAACTCCACCGCTTCGCTGCCGCGCCACGTCAGCTCGAGCAGGCAGCCGCGCGACTCCTTCGTTGCATTCGACACCGTCCCGCTCGCGAGCAGATCGCCCGATTGCAGGTTGCAGCCGTTCGATGTGTGATGCGCGACCATCTGCGCGAATGTCCAGTACATATCGCGGAAATTGCCGCGGCTCACGCGCTGCGGCTTGTCCATCTTCGCGCTCCGGATGGAGACCTCGACGTTGATGTCGATGCCCATCCCCGCCGGCTGCAGATACGGCAGCGGCTCCGGATCGCCTGCGTCGCGCGCGAACGGCGGCACGCGGAACGGTTCGAGCGCATCGAGCGTGACGACCCACGGCGACACTGAGGTCAGAAAGCTCTTCGCGAGGAACGGACCGAGCGGCTGGTACTCCCACGTCTGAACATCCCGCGCCGACCAGTCATTGACGATGCACAACCCGAACACATGCTCCTCGGCTGCCTCGATCGCAATCGGCTCGCCGAGGCGATTGCCCGGACCGATGAAGGCACCGATCTCCATTTCGTAATCGAGACGGCGCGACGGACCGAACACCGGATCCGCCGATGCATCGTCGCGCGTCTGTCCGCACGGACGGTGGAGCGGCGTGCCGCTGATGACGATCGACGATGCGCGGCCGTGATAGCCGATCGGGACGTATTTGTAGTTCGGGAGCAGCGGATTGTCGGGACGGAACATCGAGCCGACGTTCGTCGCGTGATGGATCGACGCGTAGAAATCGGTGTAGTCGCGGATCACGAACGGCAGCAGCATCTCCGCGTCTTTCCGGGGGAGCAGATGCCGTGCGGCGCGATGGCGTTCCGGCGCTCCGTCCGTCAGCAGCTCCGTCACGCGTGCGCGGAGTGCGCGCGTCGCCTCACGGCCCCGCGACGCGAGCTGGTTCAGCGTCGACTGCGTGCACGCATCGTCCTGAACCAGCCCGTCTTCAAAGCATGCTGCGAGATCGAGGATGCGATCGCCGATCGCCACGCCGATGTGGTTCTGCCGGCCGGCGCGGAACACGCCGAACGGAAGATTCTCGAGCGGAAAATCGCTCGCGTAATTCGCCGATTCCACCCACGATTTCAAAGCCACCCGAGCTCCTTCAGATCGGCCACCGGCTCTTCAAACGAGCAGGAGCCGAACGAGATGGCGAAGTCACTTCTGATCCGCGCGAGATCCTCCGTGCCGATCGAGCGCCCGCGCCAGGAAGCAGCATCATCTCCGAATTCGAAGGCGCGCGCATCCGTCTCCGTGAGAATCGTTGCAGCATGTTGCGGCAGCGCGGCGGCCATGAAGACATTCACGAAGCCATGCATGGTGCCGGTCGGCGCGTCAGGCTCGTACGTCAGCGGTTTGATGCAGCGGATCGGATGATGCAGTCCGGCCGTCGCCTTGAACGGTACGCCCTTCTCCGCGCAACGTTGAATGAAGCGGGCGACTGTTGACGCATCCGGAAAGGCGTCGTTGGTGACGCCGCCGGTGCGGATCTTCGCGCGCAATCCGCGCACGGCGAGCGTGTCGATGTCGTCGGATTCGATGTAGACGTGGTCGCTCACTTCGACGAGTGGCGCAACGAAGGTGATCGGAAAGTCGTCCGGCACCTCGCCGATTTTCGCGATCGGCACGACGAATCGCCCGAGCATCCACGCGTGCTCGCCTTTGCGATACGCGTCGTAATTGCGCACCGCATCCGCCATCGGCAGCGCCGCCGGCGGAAACAGTCCCGCGTAATCGATCAGGCCGGAGAAAAGTGCTTTCGCAGATCTTGCCAGCATGTCCAGTAATCGCGTTGCCGCTGCGGCGCATCGAGCGCGGATTTCGCCGGACGCAGCACGAGGCGCGTCTCGAACATGAACGCGAGCGTGTCGGCGAGATAGCGCGGCTGCAGCTCCGCGTTCGATGCCTGATCGAAGGTCGCGCAGTCCGGCCCGTGTCCCGACATGCAGTTGTGCAGACTCGCGCCGCCGGGCACGAAGCCCTCGGCCTTCGCGTCATACACGCCGAAAATCAGCCCCATGTACTCGTTCATGATGTTGCGATGAAAGTACGGCGGGCGGAAGGTGTGCTCGCCGACCATCCAGCGCGGCGGAAAGATCACGAAGTCGATGTTCGCCGTGCCGGGTGTGTCGCTCGGCGACGTGAGCACGGTGAAGATCGACGGATCGGGATGATCGAATGAGACGGTGTTGATCGTATTGAAGCGGCGCAGATCGTATTTGTAAGGAGCGTAGTTGCCGTGCCACGCGACGACGTCGAGCGGCGAGTGATCGATGCGCGCTTTGTATAGTTTGCCGAGGAATTTGTTGATGACTTCGAAGTCGCCGTCGCGGTCTTCATATGCCGCGATCGGGGTAAGGAAATCGCGTGAATTCGCGAGTCCGTTCGCGCCGATCGGGCCGAGGTCGGGCGGACGCAGCAGTGCGCCGAGGTTCTCGCAGATGTAGCCCCGCGACGGGCCGTTCACTTCAACGCGGAACTTGATCCCGCGCTGAATCACCGCGATCTCCCCCGGCTCGCACTCGATCACGCCGAGCTCCGTGCGAATCGTCAATGTGCCGTGCTGCGGGACGATCAGCAGCTCGCCGTCGGCGTCATAGAAGAACCGGTTCTCCATCGAGCGATTCGCGGCGTAGACATAGACACCGATTACGTCGTTCGCGCAGATCGGAATCAATCCATCGACGAAATCGATGTCACCGGAAGGAATGGGAAACGGATCCCATCGCAATTGATTCGGTGTTTCTTCGAATTCACCCCACATCGCGCGCACGAATTCGAACGGCTCATGACAGACCGACGGACGAATCCGATACAGCCACGAGCGCCGGTTCGCCACGCGCGGCGCCGTAAAAGACGTGCCGCTCAGCTGCTCCGCGTATAAGCCATGCGCGACGCGCTGCGGCGAGTTCTGTCCGACGGGCAGCGTGCCGGCGATCGCCTCAGTAGCGAATTCATTTCCGAATCCCGATTGATACTGCAATTACAAATTACCTCGTTTGGCTTGCTCCGCCTCAATCGACTCAAACAGTGCGCGGAAGTTCCCCTTGCCGAATCCGCGCGAGCCCTTACGCTGGATGATCTCGAAAAACACCGTAGGCCGATCTTCGAGCGGCTTGGTGAAGAGCTGCAGTAAATAGCCCTCGTCATCCTTATCGATGAGGATCCGCAGCTCCTTGATCTTGTCCATCGGCTCTTCGATCTCACCGACGCGAGCGGCGAGCTCTTCGTAATACGAGTCCGGCACCGACAGAAACTCGACGCCGTTCGCCTTCAGCCGCGACACTGCTTCGATGATGTCGCCGCACAACAGCGCGACGTGCTGCACGCCCGCGCCGCCATACCACTCCAGGTATTCGTCGATCTGGCTCTTCTTGCGCCCCGGCGCCGGCTCGTTGATCGGAAACTTCACGACGCGATTGTCGTCCGACATCACGATCGACATCAGCGCCGAGTATTCGGTCGAGATGTCCTTGTCGTCGAACGTGATGTAGCGCGAGAAGCCCATCACCTTCGAATACCACTCCGCCCACTCGTTCATCTTTCCGAGCTCGACGTTGCCGACGATGTGGTCGACGATCAATAGTCCCGCGCTCTC
>DATEZA010000012.1:0-19050 GCA_035255945.1 Thermoanaerobaculia bacterium | reverse complement strand
ACCCTCGGCGTCGATGCGAAGCACGTGCATCTCTTCGACGCGGAGACGGAAAAGTCACTCGAACACGACGCGCGCCGGTAACCGCTCGATCGTGGTCGACTTCTTCGCATCGAGCGGCGAGACGACGATCACCTTGCGCGATTGACCCTTGCTATCGACGATATCGACGATCGCGCGCTTCCCTTCCAGGTGCATGCGGATGTCACCCACATGCAGCGGCAACCAGCGCGCGGGCACGCCGGCGCCGACGACGAGCGTGCCGTCTTCGCGCTCATACGACACTGCGTCGAAGATCGAGCGGACGAAATCGGATGCCACCCACGCATGCGGCATGTCGCCGATGAAGCGCGGCTTGCGCATGTCCGTCCCCACGACCTCGGCCCACTCGTTCCACGCCGCCGGCCGCCGGTCTTTCATGAACCGATCGATCAATTGCAGCGCGCGCTCGCGATCGCCCATGCGGACCAGCGCGCCGATGATGCGCATCTCATACGGCGTGTAGTCCTCGCGCGGCTTTTCGAGGTTTTCGAAATACAGGTCGTAGGTGCGTTTCAAGGCTTCGGCCGGCATCAGCGAGGTGAGATTCAGCGGCGAGATGGCGATTGCCGTGGATGTGGGATCGAAATCGCCGAGCTCCGCCGACGCCGGCACGTAATCGATGTGATGCTCCGCCATCGTCTTCCGCATCGATGTCTTCAAGGCGCGCTCAAACGACACCGCCTGCGCCTCGAGCTCGCGTTTGCGTGCTTCAGTAGGCGCCATCTGCGCCGCCAGCTGCAGTCCGCGCAGACAGAACACATCGTCCCAATACGAATGCACCGGCTTCGCCGAATAGCCCTCGTGACTGATCGACTCCGTCACCAACCCGTGCGGATCGTGCGCGCGCAATTCCTCGATATAGCGAGCCGCCTTATCGACCTGCGGCCACAAGTCCGTCGCACGCGTTTCAGCAACGAGATAGATGAGCTCACCATGACTATCGTTCTCCGGCACCGGATCCGCGCCGCGACGATCGACACAACACGGCACCTTCCCATCGTCGTACTGATATTTCGCAAACCAATGCGCGAATTCACCCGCCTCACGCGCATGCCCAAGACGAATGAGCATCGCCGATAAAAGCGCTCCATCCCGAATCCACGCCCGATCATAAGAACGCGATCCCGGCTCCAACGCGGGTCCATCGCGATGAATCAACGTATACGCAAGACTCGTCCGAATCGTGTTCGCGATCTCCGGCGCACCGCCAATCACAACAGGCACCCGATGCAATTTCGCCCGCCAATCGGATGCAATGCGCGCAAACGACTGCCGCACTGCACCCTTAGCGAGCGCCACATCCACCTCCGTCTCTCCGTCTCTCAGTCGTCTCTCTACCCCTTTCAAATCGTGAACACGTGAAACTCCCCCAACCGTATTCAAAAACTGCGTCGACGGATTGACCTGAAACGGCCGTACTTTCAACTCGAGCTCAGCATCGCCGGTGATGCGATACCGCAACTGCAACATCGACGAGCTGCTGACCGCCGCCGTCATCGTCATCGACACGTCTCCGGTCTTCCACGTCACCGACGGAATCGGCAGATCCCCCTCGGCCAGCGACTGCGAAATCTCCACATCGGCCCACGTCAGACGTTTTCCGTGCACCCACAAGAACGGCTCGATCGAATCACCGCCCTTGAACGGCTCGATGTTGCCGTCCTCGCCAATCAGCGCCTCATTGTCGGCACCATCCGCACCGATCACCGTCCAATACGGCTGCTCCCCGATCAAATAGCGCGGATAATCGCCCCGCTTCGCCGCACGCGCGACGTGCGCATAGAAATCGTTCTCCGACGGCGCCCACTCCGGCGGCATGACCTCGACCTGCGTCGCCCCTTCGGCGCGAATCGTTTTCCCCTCCCCATCCGGCAGCCAGACGAATTTCCCGACAATCAGCGGATCCTCGACCCGCTTGTCATCGATGAAGATCGCCGACGGCGCCGGCTCCGCAATCAATCCGCTGAACTCACGCTCCGGTGGCCGCGCCAGCTCCGGATCGCTGAACCACACCGTGCCCTTGCCGCCGCTCCCCGCCGTAATCACCACTTCCATCGACTCGACGTGCCGGATCTCCCCGCCCCCCGCCGGCCCCCAAGCAAACCCAATCTGCCGCTTCTTCGTCCTCAATGTTTCGAACGTGCGCGGAAACACGAAATCCCGCCGATTCAACCACCAGACGTTGTCCCCATCAATCAACTTGAATTCGAGGTTCTCCGACGGCGCATCGCCACGAATCCGAAACACGAACTGATAATTCGCCGGCAACTCGAGATTCACCTCACGCCGCGCAATCGCATACCCGGCATGCCCGTGAAAATCGAAATCAACGCGATTGATCTCGCCCTCGCGGCTCAGGTGCATGGTTACGCCATCCGACGGATGCGCAGTCCACTGTCCAAAGGCAGAAGGCAGAAGGCAGAAGGCAGAAATGAGCACCAAACCCACGCCCGACGCGAAGCGATTTCTGCCTTCTGCTTTCTGCTTTCTGCTTTTCTTCATCCTTTGACGCTTCCGGCCATCAAGCCCGCGATGTAGTAGCGCTGCAGGCAGAGGAACAGCAGCAGCACCGGCAGCACCGTGACCACGGAGCCCGCCATCATCAGCTCTACATCGATTGCGTGCTCGCCGGACAGACTCGCGATCAACACCGGAAGTGTGTATTTCGCGTCGCTGCTGAGGACGATCAGCGGCCACATGAAGTCGTTCCACGTCGTCATGAACGTGAAGATCGCCAGCGTCGCGAGAATCGGACGGGCAAGCGGCATCACCACCGACCAGTAAATCCGCCACTCGCCTGCGCCGTCGATGCGCGCCGCTTCGAGCAGCTCCTGCGGGACCGACAGCATGAATTGTCGGACCAGGAAGATGCCGAGGACCGTCGTCAGCGAAGGGATGATCACGCCCCAGTACGTATTGACGAGATGCAGCGTCTTCATCAGCAGGAAGAGGGGCAGCATTCCGACCTGCGCCGGAATCACGAGCGCAGTCAATAAGAGGCCGAACATCCGCTCCCGTCCCCTGAAGCGTAGTTTCGCGAATGCATAGCCGGCCATCGAATTGAACAGCAGCGAGAAGAGCGTCGTGACCACCGCGATGAACGTGCTGCTGAAAAACGCGCGGCCGACCTTGAGGCGTGTGAAGAGATCGCGGTATTGCGCGAGCGTCGGATGATGCGGGATCACGTGCGGCGGCCAGGTGATCGATTCGCCGCTGGTCATGAACGACGCGCTGATCATCCACAGGAGCGGGAAGAGCGTCACCGTTGCACCGATGATCAGCAGCGCATTGACGAGAATCGCGTTGCGCTTCATCGCCGCCGCTCCTGCAGGCGCATCTGCAGCATCGTCGCCGCCCCGATCACCAGGAACAGCAGGAACGCGATCGCCGCCGCATATCCCATCCGCCACCACTTGAAGCCTTGCTGGTACATCAGCATGACCGCGGACAGTGTCTTATTGACCGGACCGCCGCGGGTCATCACATACGGCTCGGCGAACAATTGCAGATAGCCGATCGCAGTCACGGTTCCGACGAACAGGAACGTCGGTCCGAGCATCGGCAGCGTGACGTGGCGGAACTGCCGCCACTCGCCCGCCCCGTCGATGCGCGCCGCTTCGTACAGCTCTTCCGGAATGTTCTGCAATCCGGCGATGAAGATGATCACGTTGTAGCCGAAATTCTTCCATACCGCGAAGATCACGATCGCCGGCATTGCAAATCGCGGATCGCCGAGCCAGTCGACCACCGGCAGGCCCATACGATCGAGGATCAGATTGATCACGCCGAATCGCGGGTGATACAGGAACCGGAACACCATGGCGACCGCGACGAGCGTCGTGACCACCGGCGCAAAATAAATGGTGCGGAAAATCGGCTTCCACTTCGCCGCTCGGGCATTGACGAGCAATGCCCCCGCGAGCGACGCCGCGACGGTCAACGGCCCTCCGACCACGGAGAAATAGAGCGTATTGAAGAATGCCGTCCAGAACACCCGATTCTTCAGTACCTCGGCATAATTATGAAACGCGACAAAGCGCAGATTGTGCAGATCGCCGATCGAATAGAGATCGAAGTCGGTGACGCTCAGCGCAAAGCCGGCGATCACCGGGACGAAAAAAAAGACGATCAAAACGACCAGTGCGGGCGTGAGGAAAAATGCGGCGGCGCGGCCTTCAGTGCTCACGCATCCACCTGCGCTTCTCCAGAATGGCATCGGTCACCCGATCGAGATCCGCCAGCGCCTGGGGAATGGTCATCGTCCCTTTCACCGCCGCCTCGCCATGCTCGTAGATCGCGGTCGCGATGTTCTCCCACTCCGGCACTTTCGGCAGCGGCTCGACGCGCTCGAGTTGTTCCCGAAATGCCGGCAGATACGGGTCATTCGCCAGCGCCGGCGCTTTCCACGCGCTGCGCCGCGCGGGGAGGTCGCCGCTCAATTCCGAAAAGCGGATCTGCTGTTCCGTCTCCGACAGATATTCGATGAATTTCCGCGCCGCTTCCTTGTGCTTCGAGGCCTTGTAAATCACGAAGCTGCTGCCGCCGGCCATTCCGACGCCGACCGGTTGCGATGCATCGCGCGCCGGCATCGGCATCGTGCCCCAGGTCGCCTGCATTCCGGGCGGCAGCCGCCGCTTGAACTCGGCGATCTGCCACGGTCCGCCGACGTACATGGCGAAATCGCTCTGTGCGAACTGCTGATACAGGTTCGCCACCTGCACGCTGCTCACACTCGGCGCGAGCTTCTGCCGGAACAGCGCATTGTAGAAATTGAACGCGTCGACGAATTGCGGCTCGCGAAAATTGCCGCGCGTGCCGTCGTCCTTGAGGAAATGCGCCCCCGCCGTCAGAGCCAGCTCGACCAGCTGCTCCGGCTCGTTCGTCGGCAGGAGCACGCCGAACCGGCTCTTGCGCTCGCGCGTGAGCTTCTCCATGCAATCGACCCACGCCGCCCACGTCTTCGGCGGCTCGGCATATCCGACGCTCGCCAGCAGGTCCTTGCGATAGAAGATCACCCGCGTGTCGACATACCACGGAATGCCGTAGAGCTTTCCGTCGACGATGTTCGTGGCCCAGATGCCAGGAAAATAATCGGATTGATCGATGTGCGCTGACGACAGCTCATCGATCGCATGCAGCGCCACCATCTCCGGCAGCCACGTGTTGCCCATCTGCGCGGCGTCCGGCGTGGCATTGCCCACATACGCGGTCAGCAATTTCTCGTGCGCCGCGACGAACGGGATTTGTTGAACGACGACGTGAAGGTCCGGATTGCGCCGCTCGAATTCCGGCACGAGCTTCCCGACCTCTTCACCCTCGCGGCCTAGGCCCCAGAACTCAATGCGTTCGCGGTGATCGGCTCTTTCGCTGCAAAAGCTGCAGACGAGCAGGATGAATGCAGAATTCAGAATGCAGAATGCAGAATGCAGAATGGAAGGACGGTCTCGCATTCTCAATTCTTCATTCTGAATTCTGCATTCTGCATTCATCCAACCACCCTCCGCAGAACCGGGCGCGCTGCAAGCCTCGCACGATGTGCTGATTCCTCCGCATCACCTTCCACACCAGCCCACTGCGATAATTCTCCACCATCGCCGCCGAGGCCCCAGAACTCGAAGCGTTCGCAGTGATCGGCTCTTTCGCTGCAAAAGCTGCACACGAGCAGGATGAATGCAGAATTCAGAATGCAGAATGCAGAATGCAGAATTGAAGGACAGTCTCGCATTCTCAATTCTTCATTCTGAATTCTGCATTCTGAATTCATCCAACCACCCTCCGCAGAATCCGGCCCGTTTCAATCCTCGCATGACATGCCGATTCTTCCGCATCACCTTCCACACCAGTCCACCTCCAGGTGTCATCCCGAGCCGCGAAGACGGTCGAGGGATCCCCTGCCGAAGCACGAGGATCGCTCCGTCGGAAGGGGATCCCTCGACTTCGCTCGGGATGACACCGTTGTGCAATCGCGGCCAGATGCTCGATCTTCGTCCTCGACGGCGTCCCGCCTCCGAAATAAAGCGCAGCGATCTCCTCCGCGCGGCTCCTTCGCTGCAAAAGCTGCACGCGAGCAGGACGAATGCAGAATTGATGGACGGTCTCGCATTCTCAATTCTTCATTCTGCATTCTGAATTCTGCATTCATCCAACCACCCTCCGCAGAACCCGGCCCGTTTCAAGCCTCGCACGATGTGCTGATTCTTGCGCATGACCTTCCATACCAGTCCGCTCTGATAATTCTCCACCATCGCAATAATCGGTCCCTGGTCGATGCCGAGGTAGTCCTTATCGATCCAGTTCCGGCTGCGATTGAAGGCGTCGGCGAAGCCGTATTGGCGATAGAGGCCGGGAATCTTGATCATCGACTTCATCGCGGGCATCGAGAGCTCGGGCGTGAATGGCATCGATGACACGGCGGCTGTCGGCGCGATCGTGCCGTCGTCGCGGATATCGCCTTCCGTCGCGCCGCGTGCGGCGTAATCGTGCGGACCGTCGCAGGCGGTCAGGCCCCATAAGGCATCGCCGTACTTTGCGACGCCGTATGCGTGTTGTGCGATCGACGCGCGGCGCGAGTTTTCAAAGTAATCGATGCCGTGTGCGCGGATGTTCGCGTCCTGAATGCCGCGGAAATCGATCCAGACTTGCGAGTATTGATGGCCGAACAGTGGCGCGAAAAGAAAATGCGACTGCCCTTCGAACGTCCCCCACTTGTCGGTCTTGTGATACTCGGCCCACGCGGACGAATCGACCGGATGCGTCGGCGAGCCGAGGGCGAGGATGATGACGATCATGGCCTCGTTGTAGCCGCGCCAGTCGTATGTGTGAAAGCCCTGCTCCGGCGTCCAGCCCATGCTGATCGCGGGCGGACGCGCCTGTGCCCAGTCCCATTCGACGCGCGTGTAGAGCGTCTCGGCCGCATCGCGGATCGACTTTTCCGTCGCATTGTCGCGATCGAAATACGACTGCGAGAAAAGAATACCGGCCATCATCAGCGCGGTGTCGACCGTCGACAGTTCCACGTCCTTGAAGCGGTCTCCGGTCTTCATATCCAGGAAGTGGTAATAGAAGCCTTTGTGGGCGGCCTGCTTCATCGCCAGCAGCGACTGCAACGTTGCGAGCGTGCGTTGTGCGGCCTGTTCGCGCGTGACGAAGCCGCGCTCGGCGCCGATGCCGTATGCGGTCAGGCCGAAGCCGACGGCGGCGATCGACGAAAACGATTCCGTCGGCGCGCGATCGGGAATCAGATACGTGTGCGGATCGGCGAGGTCCCAGAAGAAATGAAACGTGCGCTGCTCGAGATCATCGAGCAGCGCACGGTCATTGTGCGGCGCGGTCGCGCACGAAAGGAGCAGAACGAGCGCGACCGTCATTCCGAGCCGCGCGGCGAGCAGATTCCTCGACCGTCTTCGGGCGGGGGATGCCTCGACTTCGCTCGGCATGACACGGTTCCTCAGAAATTGAGCTTCAGTCCCACCTGCTCGCGGCGTCCGAGGTTCACGACGCAGTTCGCCTTACCGAGGTCGGGGTTTCCTTCCGGCGGCAGGAAATTCGTCAGGCAGCCGTAATTCGCCCAATTGAATGCATTGAAGACCTCGCCCGTGACGCCCACGGAGAAGCGGCCGCCGATCGGCACATCCTTCTCCAGGCGGAAATCGACCACGCGATCGGCGAAGCCCCATGTTTTCGGCGGATAGAGCGTCTTCTGGTATGCGTGCGATGCAATGCGGTCCTGCAGTCCGAATCCCTTGGAGAAATCGAGCAGGTTCGCCGCGCCGCCGCTGCCGAACGAGAGAATCGTGCTGAAGCGGACGTCGCCCGGCAGGCCCCAGATGCCGGTCGCCACAATGCGATCGCGCTCGCTCCCCGGCACCGCATGCTTCCCGTATTGCGCGGCCGACGGGAAATCGAGACTGAACAGATCATTGCCCGTCTGCTTGGCGTCGGCGTGCGTGTACGCCACGCGCGCGCCCCAGCCGTGCGCGTACGGACGATCGAGGGTCAGGAACGTGGCGTCATACCAGTAGCGCTTTCCTTCTGGATCGGAGACCAGCACGTTGCCGAATCCCGGCACGATGGCGGAGCAGCAGAGACCGCTCGCCGACAGCCACGTAAATCCGTGATAGCCGCGCACGCCGTTGTAGCTGACCGAGCCGACCCACGACTGGCCGAGCGCCTGGCGGTATCCGATGTTGAATTGATTCGAGTACGGCGGCTTCGTGTCATTCCAGAGCAGGAAGATCTCCGGACGCGCCTGGCCGTTTGCGATCAGCGTATTCAGCCCGGCGCGCGTCAGATACGACGGATCCCATTTGACGGTTGCACCGCCGTTGCGCGGCGCGCCGGTCGGCGAGAATTCGATGCGGTAGACCGGGAACTGCAGGCGATAACGCTCGTCGAGCGAGGCATTGAGGAACAAACGGTCGTAATAGCGGCCCGCACCGCCGAAGATCACCGACTTGCTGTCGCCGCGGAGGTCGTATGTGAAGCCGAGGCGGGGCTGGATCTCGTTCTTGTATGCGTTGCGGGAGTTGCCGTTGGAGAAGTAATTCGGATTGACGTGACCGGTCAGGCCGGCGACGATGTTCGCCGGCGTGACGTAGTCCTGGTCGAGCATGTGGCTCTCGTAATCCCAGCGCGCACCGAGCGTAAGCCCGAGGTGCTGATTGACGTTCCAGCTGTCCTGCGCGTAGATGCCGTATTCGTTGTTCTTCGTAGTGAGGATCGGGTTGCCGAATCCGAACAGCGCCTCATACGGCTGATCGAACGTCAGGCCGTTCGCCGGATCGATGCGGAAGTTGTACTGCGGATTGCCGTTGAGGCTCTTGTTGACCCTGTAATGCATCCAGTCGATGTTGCCGCCGACCTGGATGCTGTGATCGCCCATCCACTTCACGTTCGTGAAGGTGTAATCGTCGCGCAGCTCGAGGCGGCGCTGATCGAAGTCCTGCTTCGTGCTGTTGCCGCCGAGGCGGATCACGCCTTCGTAATTGAGTCCGACGAGGTCGGGATTGAGCGGCGTCGGCGCCCAGCCGTAGCGCTGCAGGCTCAATGACGCCTGATTGAGCGCGGCATTGCTGTTCCACTGATGGCGCAGCGTCGCGCCGTAGACCCAGTTGCGCAGCGTGGTGCCGGATTCGAACGAGGTCTGCGAGCCGAAGTCGCGGATCTCATGCTCCTTGCGGTAATTCGTGCTGAAGTCGACGACCTGGTTCTGTTCCGGCTGCCAGCTCAATTTGCCGAAGAAGAGATTCGAGCGGAACGGGCTGGGGAAGAATCCGACGAATTGTCCGAACTGATTCGAGAAGAGCGAGTTACCGAGGGCCACGCCGGTCGTGGCGTGCTCCTGATCGCCTTCATACGAGGCGAAGAAATGCAGTTTGTCCTTGATGATCGGACCGCCGAGCGATGCGCCCGACTGCCAGCGCGAATAGCTCGAATTCGTGGTCAATGACGAGAACTGAAAACCCTTTGCCGTCGGCGCCACCCAGCGCTTCGGTTGGTAATAGCCGAATACCTGGCCCTGCAATTCATTGCCGCCCGATTTGGTGACGGCGGTGATGATCGCGCTCGACGCGTGATCGTATTGCGCGCTGTAGTTCTGCGTAACGACGCGGAATTCCTGCACGGCGTTCTGGGGGAACGGATTGCCGCGGCTCGAATCCTGGCCGGACAGTCCGCCCTGCAATACATCATTCTTCTGACTGATGCCGTCGATGAAGACATTGGTCTGTTCCGCGGGCTGTGCATCGCCGGAAATGGTCTTGCGCGTCGGATCGGTGGAGATGTGAATTCCGGGCGCCAGGGCCGCGAAATTCAGGAAATTCCGCTCGTTCTGCGGCAACTGCTCGATCTGTTGCGGCGTCACATTCGTCGCCGCCTCGGACGTCTTCGTCTCCACCGCCTGGTTGCCGATGACGGTGATCGATTCGCTCAGGACCTGCGTCCCGGTCATGACGAAATTGACGTCGAGCTTCTGTCCGACGAGCACCGTGAGTTTTTCCGAGCGCGCGTCGAAGCCCTGCGCGGCGACGACGATGTTCCATTCGCCGGGCTGCAGTCCGCCGAGGAGGAACGAGCCGTCGGATCCGGAATGGACGGTCTGTACGAAGCCGGTCGACGTGTTGACGGCGTTGACCTCCGCGTTCGGCAGCCCCTCCCCTTTTTCGTTCGTCACCTTACCGCGAATCGTCGCGGTAGTCGTCTGCCCGAATGCCGCGGCGGCAATCGAACATGCGAGCAACACGATCAGAGCCCACCTGAACGTCTGTCTCATGGTCATCTCCTTTTATTTAACTTGCGAATGGGGAGCGGCGCACGACTTTCTGACCACTAACGTCGTGCTGATGCATTCCTGGCGTTTCGGGTGGCGATGCTCGCCGAGCGATTCGGACAGCAGCGCGAACGCGCGCCGTCCCATCTCCGCGATATCGACGGCGATCGTCGTCAGCGGCGGCGCGACGTAATGCGCGATCGGGATGTCGTCGAATCCGGCGACCGACATCTCGCCCGGCACGGCGATGCCGCGATCGGCGAGTGCGGAGAGTGCGCCGATGGCCATCGAATCGTTCGCCGCGAAGATCGCGGTCGGTGTGGTGCCGGTGGGTGTGGCGCCGGCGACCCCGCCGGCGGGTTTTGCCGCCGAGTCGGCGGGTTTTGCCGCCGAGTCGGCGGGTTTCGCCGCCGGGTCGGCGGCGCCACACAGGTGGAGGGCGGCGGCGTAGCCGGAGCGCTCGGTGAAGTCGCCGGCGAGCTCGAGTTTTTCGCCGCCCGGAATGGCGCGCATGGCGTGGCGGAATCCGCGCAGACGCTCGCGCGCGTCGGCGTTGCCGTCCGGACCTTTGATGAATGCGATGCGCGTGTGGCCGAGCTGCGCGAGGTGGCGGATCATGGCGCGCGCGCCGCCGTAGTTGTCGATGGTGATCGCGTCGTGCGCGTCGTCCACGGTGTTGAGCAGGACGAGCGGGAGATCGGCGGTGCGCGACTTGCCGAGGGCGGAGAGCGTGGCGTCGGGGGCCATGACGACCAGGCCGTCGACGCGGCCGCGCATCGCTTCGAGCACCTCCATCATCTCGCCCGGATCGCTGTGCGAGCCGGAGACGAGGATGTGGTAGCCGGCCTTGCGCGCGGCGACGTCGACACCGCGAATGACTTCGGAGAAAAATTCGCCGTGGACATCGGGCAGGACGATGCCGATGGTCTGGCTGCGGCGAATGCTCAGGGTGCGCGCCGCGACGTTGGGAACGAAGTGCAGCTCGCGGGCGACGGAGAGAACGTGAACGGCGGTTTCGGGACGGACGAGTTGTTTGCCGTTGAGGACGCGGGAGACGGTGGCGACGGAGACGCCCGCGCGGGCGGCGACGTCGTGGATGGTCACCGTTGCCTGCCGTCGGCGAGGGCTGCGTGTTCTGATCTCGTTCATCGCGCCTCGGGGAATGCTGCTCAGCACCGCTTGTATGTAACCGGTTACATTTTGCGGTACGCTACACCTCGACTTTGGGGATGTCAACATGACCGACATTCGATTCCCTCGCGATTTTCTCTGGGGCGCGGCGACGGCGGCGTATCAGGTCGAGGGCTCACCGCTGGCCGACGGCGCGGGGCCGAGCATCTGGCAACGCTTCGCGCATACGCCGGGCCGGATGACGAACGGCGACACGGGCGACATCGCGTGCGATCACTACAACCGTTATCGCGACGATGTGGCGCTGATGCGCGAGCTCGGTCTGCGCGCGTACCGCTTCAGCATCTCGTGGAGCCGCATCCTCCCCAACGGCACCGGCGCGGTGAACGAGCGCGGTCTCGATTTTTACAGGCGTCTGTGCGATGCGCTGCTGGAGGCGGGAATCCGTCCGGTGGCGACGCTCTATCACTGGGACCTCCCCGCGGCGCTCGACGATCGCGGCGGCTGGCTCAATCGCGACATCGCGAAATGGTTCGCGGAGTACGCGCAGGTGGCGTTCCGCGCGCTCGACGACCGGATCGAGATGTGGGCGACGCTCAATGAGCCGTGGGTGGTCGTCGACGGCGGCTACCTGCACGGTGCGCTCGCGCCGGGTCATCGCAGTCTGTTCGAAGCGCCGATCGCATCGCACAACCTGCTGCGCGCGCACGGTGCGGCCGTTCAGGCGTATCGCGCGAACGGCGCGCACGAGATCGGGATCGTGGTGAATCTCGAGCCGAAGTATCCGTCGTCATCGTCGGCGGACGATGCGGCGGCGAACGAGCGCGCGGATGCGTACATGAACCGCCACTATCTCGATCCGATTTTCAAACGCGCATACCCGGAGGAGTTTCCGTCGATGTGGGGCGAGGCGTGGCCGGCGTTTCCATCGAGCGACTTCGACACGATCGGCGTGCCGGTCGATTTCGTCGGCATCAATTACTACAAGCGCGGCGTGACTGCGTACGACGAGAAGACGATCGTCGAGCGCGCGATCCGCATCAATCCGCCGCACGCGATCTACACGACGACGGATTGGGAGGTGTTTCCGCGGGGACTCACCGACATCCTCACCTGGTTCCGCGACCGCTACGGCCCGATGCCGGTTTACATCACGGAAAACGGCGCGGCGTTCTACGACCCGCCGTTCGCGATCGGCGGCACGGTCGACGATCCGCTGCGCGTGTTCTATCTGCGCGAGCACCTCGGCGCGATTGCGCATGCGATCGAAGCAGGCGTCGACGTGCGCGGGTACTTCGTCTGGTCGCTGCTCGACAATCTCGAATGGAGCCAGGGATTCACCAAGCGCTTCGGCATCATTCATGTGAATTTCGCCACGCAGGAGCGGACGATGAAGACGAGCGCGGCGTTTTATCGCGAGGTGATCCGGAAGGGCGGGCTGTAGTCCGGGCGGCGTATCATGCAGTCATGCGAACCATAGGTATTGCCGTATTGCTCGTGGCGTCGGTCGCATACGCGCAGGATTCGGACCTGGTGGCGCTGGCGAAGCGGACGAATCGCAAGACGTCGAAGACTCCGGTGATCACGAACGAGACGCTGGTCACGAGCACCGGCCGGTTGTCGGTGAGCAGCGCCGATGCCCGGTCGGCGCCTGCCCCGCCGCCTCGCACATCGGCGGCGACTCCGACATCAGCGAAGGCCGCTCCCGCGCCGTCGACACCGAGCGCGCCTGCCTCGAACGGGCCGTCCTACGTCGTCCCGGCGGCCGAAATTCAAAACGCCGCGACGAACGTGCAGCCGCAGAGCTCCGTGCGCAATACGGATCCGGGCAGTACGGTGCGGACCACGCAGCCGGAGAGCACGATCCGCACGACGCAGCCGGAAAGCACTGTGCGGAACATCCAGCCGCAGTCGACGAATACGCCGCCGTAAGAGTCACACGGCGGGGAACAACGGCGCCGCGCACGCCGGCGCATTGGCGAAATTATCGCGCGAAGTAACCGCTGACCGTCCGCACCTTCGCATCGCGTCCCGGCACTTCCACCGTCAGCTTTCGCCACTCGCCCGGCTTGCCGTGGTCCTGCGCGACGAACGAGATCAGATACTGCCCGCGCACTTCGTCGCGGACCTGCTCGAACATCGGCACGAACTCGTTGCGGCGCGGCGCGAAGAACATCGTGCCGCCGGTGGCGATGGCGATGTTCACCAGCGGATTGCCGAACGTCTGGCCGCCGGTGACGATGCCGTACACCGGGATGCCGGTGTCCTTCGCCAGATGAATCGCCGCGTCCTGCGTCTGCGTGCTCGCCCCTTCGCGGCCGTCGGTCAGCACGACGATCGCGCGCTTGCCGGTCATGCCCGCGAACTGCTGCAGGCCGAAGGCGACGCCGTCGACGACCGCCGTCTGTCCGCTCGGATGCAGTGAAAGCACCGACTTTTTCAGACTCGCGACATCACCGGTGGGCGGATGCAGCAGCCACGGCTCGGCCTCGAACGCGACGATGAACACCTTGTCCTTCGGCGACATCACCACTTCGAGAAACTGCGTGGTCATCTCGATCACCTGGATGAGCGATGTCGACATGCTGCCCGAGGCGTCGATCACCAGTCCGATCGTCATCGGCTCGTCCGGCGCTTCGCGGATCGTCGCGTTCACCCGCTGCCCTTCGTCCTTGATCACGAACTCTTTCGGATCGAGGCCGGTGATCTGCTTCCCCTTCGCATCGACCACCGTCGCAACGAATCCGATCGCATGCACGTCGACCTCCGCCGACATGCCGCTCGTATTCACGACGCGCGTGTCTTCTGCGGTCGTGCCGTCGTCGAGCGTGGCGACTGCGCGGAAGTAGCCGAACGATTTCGGCGACTCGAACTGCACGCGGAACGGCGGCGCGTCGAAATGCGCGAGCCGCGCTTCGTTCCAGAACAGCTCGACCGATTTCAGTGTGCGTCCCGCCGGCACCGACGCATCCGCTTCGACATTGACCGGCCCCGACACGGCGTCGGTGACGGGCGAGATCAGCGTCACGCGCGGCGCATCGGTGCGATCGTTGACGAACGTCACCGCCTCGCCCATCGCCCGGCCCGCTGCGTCGTACGCGATCGCTTTGATCGTGTGCATGCGCGG
Organism: Thermoanaerobaculia bacterium; assembly: GCA_035255945.1. Taxonomy (GTDB): domain Bacteria; phylum Acidobacteriota; class Thermoanaerobaculia; order Gp7-AA8; family Gp7-AA8; genus JAJPHC01. The sequence goes on along the minus strand of DATEZA010000012.1, from coordinate 4,486 downwards.
CACGTTGCCGAGATCGATGCGCGTTTGAAACGGCGGAGCCTTGACAGTCTCGACGTGCGTGTTGTCGAGCAGGAAGTCGACGCGCGACGCATTGCCGTTGACGCGCGCGGAGAACTGCGCCCGTCCGGTGATCGACGCGCGCGACGGCTTCACGATCGTCACCGTGGCCGCGGCTGCCTTCTCGCCGGCCGGATGATCGTCGAGCTTCTCCAGCTCCGCGCGCGCACCGGCGGCCATCGACGAATCGCCGGGCACGAGGTCGAGCACTTTGCGATACGCGCGCACGGCGCCGCCGCGATCGCCTTCCTGATTGCGAATCCCGCCGATGCTGAACCACGCCTCCGCGGCATTCAGCTTCCACTCCGAATTCACGGCGCGCAGCAGCGCCGACATGCCGCGATTTTTTTCGGTGCCGCTCATGAGGCAGCGGACGTAATCGGCGTGAATCGATGCGAGCTCCGCGTGCTCGCGATCGCCCTCCCCCTTGTACTCCGCGCTCGCCCTCTCGAACGCATTTCGCGCCTCGGGCACCGCATTGAAGCGCAGCAGGATGGCGCCGAGGAAGTGATCGGCGTCGGCGCGTTTGCCGGCGGCGCGCAAGGCGGCGATCTTGACGATGTCGTTCGTGTTCTCCGCGCCGACCGTCAGCGCGGAAAGATATCCATTGATGTTGTCGACGCGCTTGAAGACGGTGACGATCGTGCCGCCCGGATCGACGAAGAGCATCGACGGCGTGGGCGGATCCTGCGCGATCAGCTTCGCCAGCTCGCCGGTCATCGCGCCGTCATTCACGCGCACGCGAACGAACGAGTCGTACACCGCGGTGATCGGCTCGTGCTTCTCCGCTTCCTTCAGCGCGCCGTCGGTCGATCGGTTGCAGACGCCGCACGACGAGCGGAAGTGCACGAGCAGGATTTTGTGCTCGCCCTTCGCGCGCGCCAGCGCCGCTTCGTAGTTAGTAGGCCATTCGGCGGCGGATGCGGAGAGGGACAGAAGGATGACGAGTGCAGCGGCCGCAGCGCGCGCGGTCATCAAATCCCCGTCACCCGCACCACTTCCTCGAAGCTCGTGATCCCCTCGGCCAGCTTGCGCAGCGCGGACTGCCGCAGCGTGCGCATGCCGCGCTTCATTGCCGTGTCCTTGATCCTGAGGAAGTCTTCACCGCGATCGATGAGGTCGCGGATCGCGTTGTCGATGGTCAGGATCTCGAAAATGCCGGTGCGACCGAAGTAGCCGGTGTTGCGGCAGCGGATGCAGCCCGCGCCTTCCTTGACGATGATCCGTTTACCGGCCGGTGCCTGCAGGTTGAGCATCGACGCTTCTTCGACCGTCAGCGGGCGGTTGCGCTTGCAGTCCTCGCAGATCTTGCGCACGAGGCGCTGCGCCATCGCACCGATCAGCGTGGACGAAATCAGGAACTTCTCGATGCCGAGGTCGACCAGGCGCGTGACGGAGGTCGCGGAATCGTTCGTGTGGAGCGTGGAGAAGACCAGGTGTCCGGTCAGCGCGGCCTGCACCGCGTTTTGTGCAGTCTCGGTGTCGCGGATCTCGCCGACCATGATGATGTCGGGATCCTGGCGGAGGATCGTTCGCAACGCGGAGGGGAAGGTCACGCCGATCTTCGCCTGCACCGACGTCTGATTGAAATCGTCGTGCACCATTTCGATCGGGTCCTCGATCGTGGTGATGTTGATCTCCGGCGATGCGAGCGATTTCAGCGCGGAGTAGAGCGTGACCGTCTTGCCCGAACCGGTCGGACCGGTGACCAGGATGATGCCGTGCGGGCGCTTGATCCAGTCGGCGAACGTCGACATCTCGTCCTCGTAGAAGCCGAGGCCGGAGAGCTCGCGCAGGAGGACGTCGGGATCGAAGATGCGCATGACCATCTTCTCGCCGAACGCCGTCGGCAGCGTCGACACGCGCAGCTCGATCTCTTTTCCATCGTGCTCGGTCTTGATGCGGCCGTCCTGCGGGCGGCGCTTTTCGGCGATGTCCATGCGGCACATCGTCTTGAGGCGCGAGGTGATCGCCAGGTTGACCAGGCGCGGCACGCGCTGGATCTCGTGCAGCACGCCGTCGATGCGGAAGCGGATCATCGCGTTCTCGCGCTTCGGCTCGATGTGGATGTCGGACGCGCGCGATTCGTACGCGTGCTGCAGGAGGAAGTCGACGGCGTTGACGATGTGCTGATCGCTCGCCTCGATCTCCGCGCCCGATTTCAGTTTGACGAACTGCTCGAGATTGCTGAGATCGATCGAGCCGCGGGCGAGATCGCGTCCCGCTTTGGTCACGGAGGCGCGGAAGCCGTACTGCTCGTTGATCACCGACATCACGTCGCTCTCCGCGGAGACGACGACTTCGAAGTCCTGGCGGGTGAGCTCGCGATACGAGTTGATGGCGCCCGTGTCGAACGGATTGACGACGGAGACGATCAGCTTCCCGTCTTTGACCGAGACCGGCACCATCCGGTGCTTGCGCGCGAAGGGGCGCGAGATCTTCGATTCGATCATCTCCATGTCGAGCTTGAGCGGATCGATCTTGAAGAAGTTGCAGTGGGCGTCTTCGGCGATGAGACGGGCGAGGAGGAAGTCGTCGATGCGCGTGCCGGTGCCGGACGCGTCGGTGAGGTTCATCGCGGCGAGCGCTTTGAACGGGCTCGGCTCGTCTTCGGCGCGGCCTTTGGCGTTACGCGCCTGCGTGGCGCGCAGCTCGCGATCGACTTTTTCGATCTCGGCGCGCTGCTTGTCATCGATGAATCCCGCGCCATGCAGGAGCTCGCCGAGATACGCAACCGTGATCTCGCGCGACTTGCGGATCGATGGGGCGGGCGTTACGGACATACGGTTTGTGTGAACGACTGAGAGAAGGATTCTACTCCGCGGTGTTTCTCAATTCTCACTCTGCCACGAAACGGGGATTGAACGCAGAACGCAGAACGCAGAGTGAGAATTAAGAATTAACGCGCCCCCGCCGGTAATGCGCCGCTGCCTTCATCCGGTTCCCGCACGCCGCCATGCTGCACCAGCGGCGGGTGTGGCTCTTCGTCGTGTCGTAGAAAAGCAGCACGCAGTTCGTTCCCTGGCACCGCTTGACCAGCGACACATCCTCGGACGCGAGGAAATCGGCGACTGTCGATGCGATCAGGAACAGCGCATCGGCGGCGTCGGGATGAAAGTGCGTGCGGAGTGCACCTTTCTTCATCTCCACCTGAAATGAGCCGCGGCCGCGAGCCAGGGCGGCGTTGAGGATCGCCAGGTCTTTGCGTCGCGGCTTGGCGAGCAGGCGTCGCGTCGCGGCGCGCAGCTCCTTCGCGTGCTTCAGGGTCGACAAGCTGAGAGCTTGTCGTACACGCCCCAATCGCGCCTCTGCGAGCCAGCGCGCCAGATCGGCCGGCGATGCGAGCAGGTCCGCCGGCGCGCCGTCGAGGACGAGCTCCGTGTTCAGGAAGGCGATCGCCGGATGTCCGGCGACGAAAACAAACGATGACATGGTTGACAGATCAGGCATGCGGCTCTATAACCGTCAAAAGTAACTTTTGGAGGTTACACCAAATTGCACACCGCACACCTGATGTACCACGAAGGTGAGCTCGAGGTTCAGCGCAGAGCGGGCGTCGCGGAGGAAGCGGCGCGCGTCGGGCGGATCATCGGCGGAACGATTCCGCCGGCGGCCGCGCGCTTCATCGAGGCAAGGCCGTTCGTGGTTGCATCGACAGTCGACGACGCAGGCCGCGTCTGGGCAACGCCGCTCTTCGGCCACGTGCGCGTGACGAACGAGCGAACGCTGCGTGGTGTAGGGCAAGCTCTCAGCTTGCCGGGACAAACTACGAGCTCGCCGGGACAAGCTGAGAGCTTGTCCTACACCATCGGCATCCTCGCCATCGACCTCGCCACGCGGCGGCGCATGCGCGTCAACGGACTCGCATCACGCGACGGCGACGATCTCCTCATCGCGGCGCAAGAGGTCTATTCGAACTGTCCGCAGTACATCCACCCGCTTCCGGCGAAGCCCGATACGTCGTCGCCCGAAGCGTGGGTGAACAGCAGCGACACGTTCTTTCTCGCCACTGCGCATCCGACGCGCGGCGCCGATGCATCGCATCGCGGCGGCGAGGTGCACTTCGACGGCACGCGCATCGTGTTTCCCGACTACCGCGGCAACAACATGTTCAACTCGCTCGGGAATCTCGCCGTCAATCCGCGCTGCGGACTGCTGTTCATCGATTTCGACAGCGGCGCGTTTCTGCAGCTCACCGGTGAAGGTCACATCGAATGGGAGCCGGCGCGGCGTGTGGTGATCGATGTTGCTGAGATTGAACGCAGAACGCAGAACGCAGAGTGAGAACTGAGAACTGAGGTGGCGCTTCGCGCGTCTCTTTTCTTAATTCTGATTCTGCGTTCTGCGTTCTGCGTTCAATCCCGCCCCCTCACCTCACCTCAATCAAAAACCCCTTCAGGTACTCCCCTTCCGGCGCGAACAGCGACAC
>DATEZA010000011.1:0-8444 GCA_035255945.1 Thermoanaerobaculia bacterium | reverse complement strand
GATTCAGGACGGCCTCAACAAGCTGATGGAAGGACGCACGACGTTCGTCATCGCGCACCGCCTGTCGACGATCCGCAACGCGGATCAGATCCTGTTCGTGGAGGACGGCCGCATCGTCGAGCGCGGTACGCACAGAGAGCTCATTGCCCTCGGCGGACGCTATCGGACGCTGTACGAGAAGCAGTACGGCGTCGCGGTCAATCGATTCGTGAATGCGGGCGAGGAGGTCGAGGACTTCGACGCCGCCCCCCTGTCATCCTGAGCCGCGAAGACGGCGAAGGACCCGTACGTCGAGCTCGATGACCCCGTTCACTCGTGCTTGAGCTCGACGCTCCAGTACGCCTCGTCGAGGAAGTTCTTCCAGATCTCGGGGAACGCGCGTCCCTGAATCCGATGCAGCGGGTGCCACTTCGGACGGTGCGGGTGCCGGATCAGCTGCATGCCGGACTCGTGCAGGAGCTTGTTCCCTTTCCGCACGTTGCACGGCAGGCAGGCGCAGACGACGTTCTCCCACGTCGACTTGCCGCCGCGCGAGATCGGCACGACATGATCGAGCGACAGCTCCGACGACGGGAACTTCTTCCCGCAGTACTGGCAGCGGTTCTGATCGCGCAGATAGATGTTGCCGCGCGAGAACTTTACTTCCTGCCGCGGCATGCGATCGAACGCCAGGAGCTGCACGACATGCGGGATCAGGATGTTGCGGCTCGGAGTGACGACGAAGTGGTCGTTCGGCTGGACCGGGATGTCCATCCAGTTCTCGAAATCGTAGGTCCGGTATTCGGAGTCGACGGCGCGGACCTGGCCTTTGTAGAACAGAGTGAAGGCACGCCGTACAGATGTGACTTGTATGGCTTGAAAAACTCGATTCAGTACCAGCACATGTCCATCGAGCATCGCCGTAAATCCATGATACACCCCATGAAACCGCGTACGACTTGCCAGAAAGTCCCGATTTGAGGGATAGTTAGGCGCTAAGACGAACTCGAACCGGCTTGAGAAATACGTTTCGTGCGCGAGAACGCCGGGCGCTAACGGGTGTGTTTTTGGGAGGCTTAGATGCGCGTTTTTTCTCGATTCGCTCTCGCTCTGGTCGCGATCCTCGCCGTCTGTCTTGTTCCCCCGCTTTACGCCGATCATCTGACTGCTGACTGTCCGCTGACGCTGGTCGGCCAGTCCGCCCCGCCGGCGAATCCGTTCGCGCTTTCGCCGCACGGCGTGTTCCGTTTCGGATCGCAGGCGTTCGTGCTCCGCGGGCAGACGCTGTCGACCTACACGGTGACGGATCTCGGCGACCTGCAGCTCGCTCGCGAGGACTTCGTCGGCTCGATGGCCTCACGCGAGTCGAACGGCGGAACCGCGTTTCAGAACGGCATTCTTTTCCTGAGCTCGGAAGCGGGCCTGGAGATCTACGACCTGCGCGGCGTTCGCGCGGGCGGCAACTCGCCGGTGCTGATCACGCGCATGCCGGGCGTGCACTATCGCCGCCTCGCGGTGAACGGCAACATCCTCGCCGGCCTGTTCCCGTCGACCGATTTCCCGTGCTATCCGGACGGGAGCGCGTTCTGCTCGAATCAAGTCGACCTCTACAACATCGCGAACCTGAGCGCACCGACGCGCGTCGGCTCGATCTCGTCGCTCGGCAGCGCGCTGCTCGGCTTCAACGACATCGCGTTCAACTTCGGGCTGCTCGTCATCACCGGCGAAGGCGGCACGCTGATCTACAACATCGCGAACCCGGCGCTGCCGAGCTTCGTGAACTCGCTCGGTCAGCCGGGCAAGTTCCTCGTCAGCAACGGCTCGTCGCTTCTCGCCATCGGCGACGACTCGGCGATCCTGCTGCACGTCGTCGCATCGAACGGCCTGACGACGCCGGTGGCGTACTACACGCTGCCCGCGCTCACGGTCGAGCGCTCCAATCCGATCGCATTCCACTGGCAGGGCTGGATCGATGACCAGACCGGCCGCCTGATCACGCTCGTCGAAGAGCGCGATCCGCAGACGCTCAAGCCCGCGCGCACCGCGGCGTTCGACGTGTTCGACTTCAACACGCCGATGTACGAAGGCTCCGACCCGCGCTACTACGAAGCGGTGTCGTATCTCGATGACGACGAAGTGAAGTGGAACCCGGTGGTCATCGGACCGCTGGTGTACGTCGTCGGCGAGCAGACCGGCCTGACGACTTACGGCATGTGCGGCCAGATGACCGGCCACGTCGACTGGGACGGCACGAACGCACTGAATTGCGGCGGCGCGGAACTGCGCGGCTGGGTGACCGGCGTGCAGAAGATCGCGAACGTCGAGATCTTCCTCGACAACGGTTCCCTCGGCGCTGCGACGATCAACACCGTGCCGCGTCCCGATGTGTCGTCGCGCACGCCGGTGTCGAGCTGGCGCATCGGCATCAATCTCGATCAGACGCCGCGCGGCGAGCACACCATTCGCGCGGTCGGCACCGATGCATTCGGCAATCGCCGCCAGTTCGCCAGCGTGCGCGTGTTCTTCAACGGCCCGGGCGGCAACTGCGTGAACCGCCGCCGGACCTCAGGCGCACATTAGTAGTAGTGTCATCCTGAGCGCCGCAGAGCGCGAAGGACCCGTTTGTCGAGCGCGACTTACGGGTCCTTCGCGCTTTCCGGCGCTCATCCTGACATGCTCCCCACGATTCGAAGGGCCGCCTCACGGCGGCTCTTCGCGTTTGTGATCGGTCTGCCGACGACGATGTAGTCCGCCCCCGCATCGATCGCCTCGCGGGGCGTCATCGTCCTGCGTTGATCGCCGGCCGCCTCGCCCGCCGGACGAATGCCCGGCGTGAGAATCACGAAGTCCGATCCGCATGCGTCGCGAATCGCCGCGATCTCGTGCGGCGACGCGACCACACCGCGCAATCCCGCACCTTGCGCCAGTCGCGCGAGCCGCACCGCGCTTTCCATCGCGGAACCGTCGAAGCCGATGCGCGCGATCTCCGCGTCGTCGAGACTGGTCAGGATCGTGACGCCGAGGACGAGGGCTTTCGATTGCGAACAGGCGCGAAGCATCGAGTCGCCGCCGGACGCATGCACGGTCACTATCGACGCGCCGAGCGCATCCGCCTCCGCCACCGCGTGCTGCCCGGTGTTCGGGATGTCGTGAATCTTCAGATCGAGGAACACCTTCTCGCCACTCGCCACGATCTCTCGCACGAGCGATGGGCCATTCGCGATGAACGCCTGCAGTCCGATCTTGAACACGCCGGCCGCGCCGCGCAGCTCATCGACGAGCCGGAGAATGTCATCGCGCGAAGAAAGGTCAGCGGCTACGACGAGCCGGTCGCGTGCTTGCATGATTGAATGATAGCGATGGACAAGTACCAGGTGGCGCGACTGCTCGACGAGATCGCGCACTACATTCAGCTCGGCGAAACCAGCCCGTTCAAGTCGCGCGCATTCGAGCGCGCCGCGCGCCGCATCGAACAACTCGACCGCGACATCACGGAGCTCGTGCAATCGGGCGAGCTCTATTCGATCTCCGGCATCGGCAAAGGGATCGGCCCCGTGGTCACGGAGATCGTGAGCACCGGCGGCTCGAGCTATCTCGAAGAGCTGCGCCAGCAATATCCGCCCGGCATTTTCGATCTGCTCCGCGTCCCGAATCTCGGCCTGAAGAAGATCGGCGTGTTGTACGAGCGCCTCGGCGTGACGAGCATCGACGAGCTGGAAAAAGCAGCGAAAGACAATCTCGTCTCGACGCTGCCCGGCTTCGGTGCGAAGACGCAGCAGAAGATCCTCGAAGGGATCGTCTTCGCGCGTAAACGCGAGTCGCAGTTCCTGCTGCCGCGCGGACTGGAAGCCGGCGATCTGATCCGCGAGCAGCTGGCGACGATCGATGAAGTCGAAGACGCCGAGGTTGCCGGAAGCGTGCGGCGGCGGCTGGAGATCATCCGCAACGTGAACATCGTCGTCGCGACGCGCGCGCCGGAGATCGTGATCGCCGAGCTGCCGCGCTTCGTCGCCGACGTCGAGATCATCGACGCGATCACGGTGCGTGGCATCACGCGCGGCGAGATGCCGGTGATCTTCCACTTCGCCTCACCCGACGACTTCGGACTCGCGCTGATGCTCGCCACCGGCAGCCGTGAGTTCGTCGAAGCATTCGCCGCGAAGCTGCCGAAAGGTGTGAAAGCGCGCAACGAAGAGCAACTGTTCGAGAAAGCGGGCGTGGCGTTCGTCGAGCCGGAACGGCGCGAAAGCGCGGACGACCTCAAGAGCAAAAAGCGGCCGACGCTCGTACATCCGTCCGACCTGCGCGGCACGTTCCACGTGCACACCACGTTCTCCGACGGCCGCAATTCCGTCGCCGACATGCTCGCCGCGGCGCGCGATCGCGGCTTCGAGTACTGCGGCATCTCCGATCACTCGGTCGTCGCGTACTACGCGAACGGGCTGACCGTCGATCGCGTGAAGATGCAGCAGTCGGAGATCGCGCGCGAAGCGAAGTCGATCAAATCGCTACGCGTGTTCAAAGGCACGGAAGCGGACATCCTCCCCGATGGAACGATGGACTACGGCGAAGACCTCGACATGTTCGATTTCGTCGTCGCCTCGATCCACTCGCGCTTTCAGATGACCGAGGACGAGATGACGGAGCGCATCCTGCGCGCGCTCGACGACCCCCGCGTCACGATCCTCGGCCACCTCACCGGTCGCCGCCTGCTCACCCGCGACGGCTACCGCGTCGACTACGACAAGATCTTCGACAAATGCGCCGAGCGAAACGTGCTGGTCGAGATCAACGGCAACCCGCAACGCCTCGACGTCGACTGGCGCCACCTCCGCAACGCCGCCGACCGCGGCTGCATGTTCTCGATCAATCCGGATGCGCACTCGATCCGGGAGATGACGCATGTCGTCAGCGGCACGTGGGTCGCGCGCAAGGCGGCCCTCGGCCCGAAGGAGATCTTCAACACGAAACCGGTGGAGGAAGTGGAGGAGTGGATGGCAGGTCGTACAAGGTCAGCCTCCTGAATTACGGCGCCTGAAAATCGCTCGGATACGCACTCACCTCCAGACTGAATCGCCGGAGCTGCGTGTCGAAGAACACGGCAACGCTAAGCACCAGTTCCACCCCACTGACATTGGATAGATCAGGCATCCGACCGAGCGGCGAGCGGCGTGACGAAGTCCGTCTCGCGCAACACGAGTCGGCTCCGCCGGCGGGCGCGGCATTCGTCGGCTTCTGCGGCGAGTTAGCCCGCCGGCACCTGCGCGTTGAGCTTGAGCCATTCTTCAACTTGAACGACGTAATTGTTGAATGTGAGCTCGTCAACGTTTAGTTGCAACCGTTCGCACATCTCCGGTAGGTCGCTGCGGAAGATGGTGTAACGATGGGCTATTGCAGCGCCACCCGGAATTCTTACCGACTTCGGAGTCGCGTTACTTAGCCAATCTCGTACAGCTCTTATGGCACGTGATGGCTCGCCGCCGTGAGCAGCGATGTCTTGACCTGCAATGTCAGAAATGAATCTCTGATACCGATAACGCTCGACGTCCAGGATCAGGCCGATCTTTCGACGTTGCTCGGCGCGACCGTATCGCTTGGCCCCAAGAAACATGCCCAACTCAAGCGGCATGTTGAAGCGGGGAAGACCGCTGGCCGCGTCAATCTCGGTCCTGCAAATGTCGTGAACGCCGAAACGGCAGCTTGCGATTATCTTCGAGATTTTTTCGATACGAACTTCGCTTGCGTCGTCAACCTCAAGAGCGCACCGCGCGATATAACCGCAGTCGTGAACCGCGAAGACGATGGCCTCGAAAAGGTGTCTATATAAGCGACATCAAACGGGCAGTTAACAAAGACGCTGTACTCGTATGAAGCGACCACCATCTACTTGCTGCGCGTCGCTGTGATCTTCCGGTTGCTTTTCACATCGACGAATCGACCGGCGTCTGCGTCACGCGATACCTTGACCTCTTTGGCTGCCGAGGCGACATCGCTGCGCTTGACAGTGGCGGCGCGGCTAACGGTACGAATGGATCGAAGTTTCGTCGTCATGGGAGCATGGTACTGCAACTTTCGGACAACGCTTTTCGAAGACCCCGTAATCCGGGGCCGAGCGTCGCCGGGTCGGCCAGCGACGCAGCCCCCTCTCGCGTTCGGCAGTTCTTCCGGGCTGATAGAAAATCGATCGGCTATGTGGCGGCCGTGACGCGCGGCCGCCACAGGCGCTATTGTCGTTAGGTGCCTTTCTTCACCAATGTCACCAACGCGCTGTCGGGCACGCGGTTGTACATGGCGCCGTCGGCGGCGTCGATGATCCATCCAGGTATTCCGCCGAAGAAGAGATTGCCCCAGACCCAGCCACTAACCGCTTTCGCAAAGACGACGCTGGAGTCTTCATACCCTTCCTTTGACAGATTTACCTTGCACGGGTCGGCGTTCCGCTTCAGGTTGACCGTTGCGGGTGTCTGCCCAGCCGACTGAGTACCCTTGCCGCAGTCGACGGATACGTTTGCTCCAGACGGATTCGAATTGATGGCTACCTGCTGGTATCGGCCGTGGCCGATCGAGGCGCAACCTACGCTCAAGAGTATTGTCAGGATGATCCATACCTTCATGACGCTTCTCCTTTCAATCGGATTGGAGTGCCCGGTTTCGCGTTTTCCCGTCCGAGACAGCCGATCGCACGAAACTGCCCTCGTGGGCGCATGTTTTGTGGATGTTGATAAATGGGTTCCGCGAGGCGACTGGCGAGGCACTCGAACTGTCACGTGAATTGAATCAACGATGCCATGCGTGGAACGATTCGTTCCACGCGTTGTATCGCCGATACCACGAGTGGTAACAACGAGACAGTGAGTGGCATCGTTGGGACAATGCGTGGAATGAATGATTCCACGCGTGGTATCGCGGATACCGTGAGTGGTAAAAACGATACGGCGAGTGGTATTGATGGGACAACGCGTGGAATCGCAGACACAACGCGTGGAATCGAAGACACGACGCGTGGAATCGCGGACACAACGCGTGGACCTCGCGATGCCCCCAAAAGCAGTTGAGCTGTTGTGCGCGAGGCGGTAGGAGAGCGCCTCAACACACAACAGCTCAACAGTGGGTCGCGGGAAAATCGTTATCGTTTCGCGGTCACCACGATCATCAGCGCGCGGCCGGCATTCGCCACCTTCGTCGCGCCGAGGATCACGGTCTGGTTCAGCTTCAGGTTCATCGACATCTTCAGGACCTGCGTCAGCTGATCGCCGGCCATCTTCGATACCTTGAAGTCATTGACGCGCAGCGTGTCGGACGACGCGTCGTAATCGCCAATGCGGAACTCGGCCTTGTAGCCGCTCTGCAGCGCGACCGTGCCGGGATCGCCTTCGTGTCCCGTCATGTCCGCGGAACCGAGGCTTTCGACGGTATTGAAGCGGAGCAGCGCGAGCTTGCCGGCGATGTCCTTCAGCTCAGCCGGCACACTGCCGTTGCCTTCGCGCGATGCAGCGACGAGCCGCACTTCGAGGCGGAACATCTGCGGCGCCGCGTCGAACTTCGCCAGCGTGTTCGCGATCTCCTTCAGATTCTCCGGACGATCGGTGATGACCAGCGCGTTCGTGCCGGCCTGGATGGAGATCGAGCCCTCGGCGCTCAGCAGCGGCTTGACGATCGCCGTGGCTTTGTCCGCGTCCTTGTACTTGAACTGGAACGTGCGAACGGTGAGCGCCTTTTCGCCGTCGCGCGGCTCGGCGTATGCCGCACCGCAGACGAGGAGAAGAGCAAAACAGAGAGACATAAAGCGCTTCAAATTCATAAATCCGCCGGAAGCTTCTCGTCGATGATCATCACGATCTGCGCGTCGTTCGCGCTTCCGGTGGGCATCTCGACGATGGTCGCTGAGTCAGAATCGTATTTCTCGATGACGGGCTTGGTCGTGATCACACGAGCAATGTTGTGTACGGGAGTTTGCGGCGCGAGCGGTGCTGCAACGCGCCCACGCTGCCACACCAGCGCGCCGCCGGTGATGCCGGCGACGAGCGTCGCGGCGACTGCGAGACGGCGCGGCCACGCGACCACGCGAGGGGTCGCACTCTTCTCGGTCGAGCGGAGGCGCACTTCGCGCATCACATCGCCGACGAAGGCGTCGATGCCGCCGGGCGGCACGAGCTCATCGCCGCCGATCGCGCGGAACATCACGTCGGGATCGATCGAGACGGCGTAGTCGAGGCACGCATCGCACGCGCGGACGTGCTCCAGCACCTCGGGGTTTTCCGTCTCCGGCTCGTACGACGCCCGGAACTTCGTGCAGTCGATCATCGCTCGCTCCAGAGTCGTGCGTACTCCGGGAAGCGCTTGGTCAACTGCTGCTGCATGAGCTTCCGGGCGTTGAAGAGGTGGTTGCGTACGGTCGACTCGCGGCATCCGAGGACCTTCGCGATGTCGGCCGAGGCCATGTCGTCCATCTCGCGCATGACGAA
>DATEZA010000010.1:0-8602 GCA_035255945.1 Thermoanaerobaculia bacterium | reverse complement strand
GCTGTCCGCTGTCCGTTGTCCGCTGTCTGGCCCTCATTGCTCCACCCCCGCCTTCACGCTCGCGATGGCCGGAGTGGTGTTGACGCAGCCGTTGCGCAGCGACGTCGCGTCGTAATCGACCGCATACCGCCCCTCCGCGCTGAGCCGCACGATGAGCCAGTTCTGACTCGGGCGTTGCGTGGAGAACGGGTTGCCGGTTGCGCGCGTGCCGATCTTGTTGTCGAGATTCAGCAGCATCCAGCCGGTGACGTTGAAGCCGGTCACGGGCGGGAACATCTCCGAGGTCGTGGCGATGGCGGTGGACATCGGAGTGTTCGTCAGGGAGGACGTGGCGAGGATCGCCGGATTTTCCGCTTCGTCGAAACGCACGGCCGGCTCGAACGGGAGCTCGGCGTTCGCGCTCGTGCAGTTCGAACCGCCGGGTGACGCGCCTTCGCGCCAGATCACGTAATCGGTGAAGAACTTCGCCTTGCCGCCCTGGATGAAACGCGCGGCGAACATCGCGGGGAGCGGCTGACGGCGGTCGATCTTGCGCGCGCCGGACGGCGTGTAGCGATCGTAGAATGTGTACGGCAGCGCAGTTTTGTTCGTCGCGGCGCCGCCTTCGGGGATGGCCTTGAGATGCACCAGCGGATTGCCGCCGGCGTAGTTGCCGCTCTTCGTGTCGGGATCGATCCGCTCGTAATCGCCGGTGAGCACGTTGTCGAACGACAGCACCTGCGAGTAGTAGCTCATGTCGAGCGGCGAGAGATTCGAGCAGCTGTTGACGACATCGACCGTGACGTAGCCGGTCGCGTATTCGTGCGTCGAGCCGACGCGGCATCCGACCGCTGCGCCGGTGCCGTTCGTCAGCACCGACTGCACGCTCGTCAGCACGTCCTGCGGCAACGCGCCGCCGCTCGCGCTGCAGTTCTCGAGATTGACGAAGCGCGGATTGTCGCTGTTCGACGCGGACTTCAATCCGTGCGGCGCGAGGCTCGAGGTCTCGGGGATCTGTCCCCGTCCGACCAGGTCGTACAGCGAGATGCCCTGCACGCCGAAGCCGGTCAGAAAGATGTTGAACCAGAGCGCGGGATAGCCCTGATCGCTCCACACCGTCACGCGCGCGATCTGCGGCATGCGCGTTGTGTTGATGACGGAGAAGATGGTGTTCTTCGCGTCGCTGACGTGCTTATCGATCTCCACTTCGAAGTACGGGAGGAGGAGCGTCGCGGCGGGCGACGTGCTGATGTCGCAGCTCGCGGAGTTGTCGATGGTGGCGTCGCGGAGCGGCTGGGGAAGGCCGCGGGCGATCGTGCGGCGAGGCTGAGCGAACGCGCTGAAAGCGAGAGCTAATGTGACAGCGAAAACGGTGAGGCGTTTCATTGTCCGCTCGGTATGCGCTTATACCATAAAACGCAGATAGCGGGCAGCAGATAACAGATAGCAGGGGGCTACGAGGCGCCGCGGCCGGAGAGGACGGCCGGGATGGTCCGCAGCAGGATCTTGAGATCGAGCGTGGGCGACCAGTTGTCGATGTACTGCAGGTCGAGCTGCATCCAGCGATCGAAGTCGACGTTGTTCCGGCCACTGATCTGCCAGAGGCACGTCAGACCGGGCTTCATCGACAGCCGGCGGCGATGCCACCGGTGGTAATTCGCAACTTCCTCGGGAATCGGCGGACGCGGCCCGACGAGGCTCATGTCGCCGCGCAGCACGTTCCAGAACTGCGGAATCTCGTCCAGCGAGAACTTGCGCAGCACGCGGCCGACGGCGGTCACGCGCGGATCGTCTTTCATCTTGAACACCGGGCCGGTCATCTCGTTGAGATGCGAGACCTCGTCGCGGCGCTGGTGCGCATCTTCGATCATCGTGCGGAACTTGTAGAGCTCGAACATGCGGCCATTGAGTCCGATCCGCGTCTGCTTGAAGAAGATCGAGCCGGGCGACGTGAGCTTGATGGCGGCGGCGACGATGACGATGATCGGCGCGGCGAGGACGAGCAGCAGCGCGGAGACGGCGATGTCGAGCAGCCGCTTGACCGCGAGCTGCGACTCGTTCGACGGCGTGGTGGTGAAGGTGAGGAACGGGATCCCTTCCAGCTCTTCCAGCTCGATGCGGGCGACGCGGTTCTGGAAGAAGTTCATCGCCACGCGGGCGCGCACGCCGAGCTCCTCGCAGAAGAGGAAGATCTGCTTCATCTCGTCGAGCTTCTTGCGCGTGACGGCGAACACGATCTCGTCGACCGGCTCCCCGACTCCCATGCCGGTCTCGAGGAGGCGGCGCAGGTCGGGAACGGCGCCGAAGACGCGGTAACGTCCCCACCCGTTCGGAAGGCGGTGGCCGTCGGAGACGAAGCCGAGGAGCTTGTAGCCCCAGTATTTGTGCTCGTGGATGATGCGGGCGACGTCGATGGCGCGGCGGCCGGTGCCGACGATCACGATCGTGCGGTAGTTCAGACCCTTCGAGCGGACGTAGCGGGCGACGAGCCGAAGGACGATTTTCTCGGCGAGAAGAAGGACGGCGGAGAGGACGCCGAAGAGAATGAACCAGGCGCGCGACAGCTGCCGCAGCGGCATCAGGTAGGCGACGGTGGCGAGCAGGATATTGCCCATCAGCACGACGCGGATGACGGTCAGCGCTTCCCTGGTGAGCGGGATGGTCCGATGGCTGTGGTAGCTGTGGTAGGTGAAGAGCAGGACGGACCAGATGATCAGGACCAGCGGGTAGATCTTGAGGTAATCCCGCAGCGGGAAGAGGCCGGTCGGGAAATGGCCCGGGGCGATCTGCGGCATGACCAGATCGCGGATGAAAAATGCCACGAAAAAAGCGAGCGATGTGATTGCAATATCAGCGAGATAGACGATCCTCGCGATGAAACTCGCCTTTTGCTTGAGCATCAGTTCCTTCGGTCCGGGACCACGGCCCGGAATGTACTGCAAAACGTCGCCGTCGTGTATACGAAGCTGGTCCGCGGAGCGTCTAGGCCAAAAACAGCGCTTCGTACGCCGCGGTCACCGCATCCCATCCGTACCGCTCCGCCGCCCGTCTCCGCGCTCGCTCGATTTGCGTCTGGCGCAAATTCGGAGATGCGAGCCATTCGGAAATCGTGCCGGACAGGGTCTCGATCGGACGAAGTGTGAAGTAACCGACCGCGTCTCCGCCGACTTCCCGATTCTCGGGCGTGTCGTGCGCGAGGACACAGCCGTTCGACGCCATCGCTTCGATGAGCGCGGGATGGGTGCCGCCGACTTCCGTGGCCTGGATATAGAGGAGGGCGTGGCGCTGGAGGGTGCGGTAGTCGGGGCCGTAAAGCGCGCCAGGAAAAAGGATTTTCGGGGATGCGTGGTTGCGCAGTTGCGCGGCCAAGTGCTTGTCGTAGCGGGCTTCGCCGAGCATGACGAGCGGGATGTTCGTCGCGACTCTCTCATACGCCTCGACCACTTCGAGCGGGTTGTTCTCCGGCTCGAAGCGGCTCACGTACAGCACATATTGATCGACACCGAGGCGTCGCCGGATGTCGCTGTCTTCCTCGGGCGGGAACTCCGATCCGTACGGGATCACGACCGGATCGATCGCGTAGTTTTTGCGGTAGTAGTCGGCGATGACATCCGCGTCGGCGACGACTGTCGCGAAGGCGGCGGAAAAACTTTCGCCGATCACGTAGACGGCGCGGCCGAGGACGTTCCACTTGCGGCGCTTGCGCTCGATGCCGTCGACGTTGATCGCGACTTTCATGCGCGCGGCGCGCAGGAGCGGGAGGACGAAGGCATTTGCGGCGTTGCAGATGAGGATCGCGTCGAAGTCGCGGCGGAGCGCGTCGATCGCGGAGAAGAAGGAGTGGCTGACGGTCTCGAAGTATTTGTGGCCGATCGATGGGAGGACGATGCGGTGGATGCCTTCCCACGTCGTCAGTGGAGCGCGGGCGTCACGCCCGCAGTCGGCGAGCGTCTCGCTCGACGACGAGTCGCCGGCCGGGACGGCCGGCGACTGCGGGCGGGACGCCCGCGCTCCGTAGTCGCGGCAGTAGACGGTTACGTCGTGGCCGCGCGCGATGAGTCGCCGGCCGAGCTCCGCGGCGAACGTCTCGAAGCCGCCGTAGCGTGGCGGGACGCCGCGTGTGCCGAGGATGGCGAGCTTCATCGGAACCACCGGGCGAGCTCGCGGTCGGAGACGCGGCGGCGCGACTGGATCGCGCGGCGCTTCGCCAGCACGCGCTTGCGGTTGCGCCAGATCCAGGAGAACGCGGGGAGCGACGAGCGCTCGATCGTCAGCGTCGCGATGATCGCGATGAGATCGCGCGGGAGCTCGAACGGCGCGTTGCGCAGCGCGAGGTAGAGCCCTTCGTTTTTCAGGCGCAGCAGAAAGCGGTTCTTCACGCCGTGCATGTTGATGAATGCGGGCAACTGGCGGCGCTTCGCCGGCGTGACGGTGCGGATGTGATGCGCGATCGCGCTCGGGACGTACAACGCGCGCCAGCCGAAGAGGCGTCCGCGCCACGCGATGTCGGCGTCTTCGCGATAGGTGAAAAAGTCTTCATCGAATGGTTGTCCGTCGATCGCGACGTCGCGCAGAAACGACATGCGATACATCGCCGCCGCGCCGGAAACACCGAAGACTTCCGTGGTTTCATCCGCACGATCGGCGCAACCCTGATCGATATCGAAGTGACGGCCGGTTCGCGTCATGCGGATGCCTTTCGAATCGATGACCGGGCCGCTCGTGCTGAGCAACTTGCCGGTCGCCATGCCGAACGACTCCCCTGCCTCATCGAGCGCGGCGACGATCCGCTCGATGTAGTCGCGCTCGAGAAACGCGTCGGGATTGCAGAGCAGCACGAATTCGCCGCGCGCGGCCGCGATGCCCTGATTCACGGCGGCGGCGAATCCGCGATTGCCGGGATTGCGAATCGTCGCCTGCTCCGCGCTGCCGTCGGTCGAGCCGTTGTCGATGACGATCAGCTCCACCTCGGGCCAGCTCTGTTGACGGATTGCGGCGAGGCAGCGCGGGAGATGTCGCGCGCTGTTCCAGGTCACGAGGACGACGGAAGTGAGTCGTCCCATCGACGAAATGCTTTCTTCGCCACGTTCGCGTACGCACGCACCGACGGCCAGCGTCCGTTGCCGTTCGCGAATCCGGCGACCGACGCGGCGCAGCGCAGCAGCATGCCGGCGATGATCATCCAGCGCAGCGCTTCCCGCTCGCCCGGCGTGAACCACTTCTGCGCGTAGCGCCACATGTTGCGATACCAGACGTCGGTGAAGCGCTGCAGCCCGACATGTTCGAGACTCGCGCCGCCGAAGTGCCGAGCGCGAGCCGCGGGGACGGCGAAGATCTCCTTCCCCGCCGCGGCGAGACGGCGGCAGAAGTCGACGTCTTCGAACCACGCCGGCTCGAAGCGTTCGTCGAGCGGACCGATCTCGTCGAACACCTCGCGGCGGATCAGGAATGCGGCCGCCGCAGGCTGCTCGACGCGGATCGGATGCGTGAGGTCGGCGTCGCGATAGCGATAACGCGCCGTGGTGCGGTTGTGCGGGAAGAGCTTGTCCGCGAGCAGGATCTCGGCGGCGAGACTGCCGAGGGTCGGGAGGCGGCGCAGCTGGAACTCGCGCTGCGAGTCGCCGCTCTCGTCCTGCAGCAGCGGCGTCGCCGCGGCGACGTGCGGGTTCTGATCGAGGAAATTGATGAGCAGCGTCAGCGCATTCGGCGCGAGCTCGCAATCGGGATTGAGGAAGAAGACGTAGCGGCCGTGGGACTGTGCGAGCGCGCGATTGGTGCCGGCGGCGAAGCCGTCGTTCGCGTTCGCGCGGATGACGTGCACGTCGTCGGCGATGTGGACCAGCGTCGCGTCGGTGGAGGCGTTGTCGTACACCACCACTTCGTACGCGATGCCGTTGCACGCGGCATCGATCGATCGCAGGCAGCGCTCGATCCAGCGCTCGCTGTTCCAGGTGACGATGAGAATGGAGAGGTCGACCGGCTGGGGAACCGGCCGGAGAGCGACGCGCGGCGGCGCCGGCTCTGGAACGATCATCGGAGTTGGTTCTGCCATTCGCTCACTGCATCGATCAGCGGACGCGTGACGACCTCCCACGCGAATCGTGGCCGGATCCTTACGAGATTTTCTACGCAGGTCATGTGGAATGCGTCGTCCGTCAGCAGGCGGCGGATCGCGCCGGCGACCGCCTCCAGGTCCGAAGGCGGAACGACGATGCCGAGACCTTCACGCGCCACGAGATCGGCCGCGAAGCCCCCTTCCGTCGCCACGACCGGCACTCCCGCCGCAATCGCGTCGAACAACCGCGTGCGAATGGAGTGAACGGCCTCCGCCGTTGGGCGGTGGAGCATGATAGCGACTTTCCCCGCGCGCAGCCACGACAATCGCTCGCGATACGGCACCCAATCGGCGTTCGCATCGACCAGTCCTTTTCCGCGGCTCAGCAGTTCATCGAAGCGGCTGTCGCGGCGGCGGTCGATGGCGTGCGGCTTCGGACGCATGCGTCCCATGAAGAGCATGCGGCAACGCAATCCGTCGCGATTGAGCTTGACGATCGCATCGACGGCGAGCGCCGGATCGAGCCACTCCCACACACCGCCGCCCCACACCACGAGGTTGTCCCGGAGTGCGGCGGCCATGCCGCCGCTGCTTGTTTGTGTCGCGGCCATGCCGCGACAGCGTTCTGGAGCGGCGGCATGGCCGCCGCACTCCTCCAGATCGACGCCGAACGGTACTTCGATCCATGGCACGTCGCTGCTCTTGAGCTGATCGTAGAACTCGCGCTGTTTCGGCGCGGCGCACATCAGCAAGTCGGCAAATCGCAGCGCGAACGTGAGGCGCATCCATTCCGCCGCGAGGTGAATGCGCTGCCGCACCGACGGCGCATTGCCGTACAGCTCGCGCAGTTCCAGCACCTGCGGATCGAAGAGGTCGTACACGATCTTCTGTCCGCGCCGGCGTTTGAACAGGCCGCGCACCGGTTGGCCAATCAGCACATCGGCGTCTTGGATCGAGCCGTTGATGGTGGTCGGGAAATGTTTGCCGAGCTCGCGCGCGAGGTAGGTCGCGCGGATGCCGGGGCCGGCCATGCGCTCGCCGACTGCGTCGCGTGTGACGACTACAACGTTGAACAAAGCCCCTCGATCATGCCACGCAGCGAGCTTTGTCCGCGCGCGAGGAGCTTGAGGTCTTCGACGAGCAGCGCGGAGATGCGTCCGACGCCGCGATGCATGCGCGCGACCCAGTACCGATTCCGCGTCCGCAAGCGCAGCGCATCTCTTCCCAGCAATCCCGCACTCTGCGATCCGCGATGCGTCGCCTTCACCTGCGGGATGACACGCAGCTGCCAGCCACGCTCGTGCAGGCGCGCGCAGAGCTCGACATCCTCGTAGTAGGCAAAGAAGCGCTCGTCGAATACGCGATCGCCGAGAGCTTCGACGCGAAAGAGCGCGGCGGTCGCGGAGACGCCCCACGCGCGATCTGCATCGAGTGTCTGGCGATAGGTGCCGTCGCTGATGTCGATGCCGGCACCATCGAGGGTCGTCGCGTTGCGGCGCAAGACGGTTTGCACGGCGGCGACTGTTTCATCACGCATCGCATCGAGCACGGTTGCGAGCCAGTCGTCATCGAGCACCACATCGTTGTTGATCAGCGCGACGAACGGCGCGCTCACATGCTTGAACGCCGCATTCACTCCGCCTACGAAGCCAAGATTCGTTTCGCTGCGAAAGACTTCGGCATCGTGCAATCGCACCGGCGTGCGCGAGCCGTTGTCGAAGACGATGATGCGATGCGGCGCGCCGCTCTGCCGCTTGATCGAATCGATGCACGCGCGGAGCATCGCGCCGCCGTCGACGTCGAGCACGATGAAGTCGGCGTCACTCACGGCGATCCATCCGATCGAGATTGATGCTGCCGTTGAGACAGCGCAGCGTGACGCGTCCGGTGACCGGCACGTAGACGAGCGTGACCGCGTACGTCGGTGCGGCATCGAGATGGAATGCGCGGCCGCTGATATCGATCACCACCGGCTCCGTCGACGCGTAGAAGAGCACGTAGCTGCCGCGTTTCGCGAGGAACGAGAGCGAGTCGCCGCCCTTCATCATCCAGCCGCCGCGGTAGAGAAAACGCGCGACCTGGTATTCGTATGGATAAAGCGTGCCGCCGTTGTGCGTGACGTGCGCGTCCTCGAATTCGATGCGATCGCCGGGCAATTTGCCGAAATGGAAGAAGAGCGCGAGTGCGATCGCAGCGAGGATTGGAACGCCCCTCATCCGGCCCTTCGCTTCGCTCAGGGCCACCTTCTCCCCGCCGCGCGGGGCGAAGGTCAATAGGGCGAGGAGCACCGCGAGTGGTGCGACGATCGCGGCGAAATTCGGACGGATGTAGCTGGGGAACAGCCGCGAAAAGTCAGAGTGATAGAGCGTCGAGAGATATTCGCCAACGATGTTCTCGCCGTTTGCGATGTGGAAGAGGCTCCACGGTCTCGCGATGCCGTGCAGTGCGATGCCAAACGTCCAGATGACGATCGGTGCGAGCCACGCGCGTGCGCTGCGAACCTGCTCGTAAAGCGCGGCGGCACCGAGGGCGAGGACCGGCATCAGAACGACGATGTAGCGCAGCGGC
>DATEZA010000009.1:0-8757 GCA_035255945.1 Thermoanaerobaculia bacterium | reverse complement strand
AGATCTGCGGCACGCGGCCGTCGACATCGGTGAATCCGTATTCGCGCGCCAGCTCCGCGGAGTTGAACACGCGGCCGGTTTTCTTCATCACGTGACGATCGCCCGCCAGTGCGGCGACTGCGCGCCCGACGAGCATCGGCGTCTCCGACTCGAGCCACTCCGGTCTCTTCCGACCCGCATCGCGCCAGTTCTCCTCGGACACGCCCATGATGTCGAGCATCGACTCCGATCGCAGAAAGCCGGGCGTGATCGCCACGCACGCGATCTTCTGTTTGCGCAGCTCGTACGCGAGCGCGAACGCCATGCGGATCACGTTCGTCTTCACGAAGTCGTAATAGAACTGGCCGCGGTAGTAGTAGCCGTCGCCGTCGGTGATGCCGGCAATCAATCGCGTGCCCTTCGTCTCCAGCATCAGCGGCAGCGCTTCGTGCGCGGTGATGACGTGCGTCGCGAACGCGGTCTGCATCACCTCGAAGCCGCGCTCGACCGGGATCTTCCAGAACTTCATCTCCTTCCACCACCAGTCGAGCCACGCATCGCCGCCCCAGATGTCGTTGACGAGGATGTCGAGCCTCCCCTGCTCTTTGCGGATGCGGTCGATGAGCTTGCGCACCTGCTTCACCTGACGGTGATCGGTGCGGACGGCGATCGCGTGTCCGCCGTCGCGCACGATCATCTCCGCGGTCTCGTCGATCGTTTCGGGACGGCCCCCGGTCGCCGGATGGCGGCGCGTGCTGCGGCCGCTGCAGTAGACGGTGGCGCCGGCTTCGCCGAGGGCTCGGGCGATGCCGCGGCCGGCCCCGCGAGTGGCGCCGGCGACGAGGGCGACTTTTCCTTTGATTGCGTTCATGGGATGAATGTAGGGGCTAATTCATGACATGCTTTGTCAGGAATGCGCGCCGACCGCCTTCTATCCATTCTTTTATTGCTGCAGCTGCACTCGCGGCTGACGGCGCGCCAGCTCGCGAAGCGCCTCGAGGTCTCCGAGCGCACGATCCTCCGCGACATGGAAGCCCTCGGCGTCGCCGGCGTGCCGGTGCTCGCGGAGCGCGGCGTCGGCGGCGGATGGCGACTGCTCGACGGCTACAAGACCAACGTCAGCGGACTGAACGAGCACGAAGTGCAGGCGCTCTTCGCGACACGTCCGTCGAAACTCCTCGCCGACCTCAAACTCGACAAGGCCTCGGACGCCGCGCTGGTGAAGCTGCTCTCGGTGCTGCCGGCGGTGAATCGCCGCGGCGCCGAGCTCGCGTGGCAGCGAATTCACATCGATGTTTCGGGCTGGACGCGCTCGCGCGAACCGGTACCGCATCTGCCGGCGCTGCAGCAGGCGGTGATGAACGATCGGCGGATTCGCATCCTGTACGAACGCGAAGGATGCACGAGCGAGCGCACACTCGACCCGCTCGGCCTCATCGCGAAAGGAATGACGTGGTATGTCGCGGGCGGGATCGACGACGACGTGCGCACGTATCGCGTGTCGCGCATTCGCGAAGTTGAACTACTCGACTCATTCATCCGGCCGCCCGACTTCGATCTCGCCGCGTTCTGGGAACGCTCGCAGGAATCGTTTCGCGAGCGATTGCCGCGATTTCAGGTCGTCGCGCGCATTCGCCCGGAGGCGATGCCGCTCTTCCGCGCGATGATCCGCTTCGGCGCGATCGATGAGGTGAACGGCGACGTCGTGACGATGCACTTCGATGCCGAGGAAGTCGCGCGCATCAATCTGCGCGGATTCGGGGATGCGGTGGAGATCATCGAGGGACTGACACTGTAATCGTCGTCTCGGCTTCTTCCGCGCTTTCGACATCGATCGAGCCGGCGTGCGCGATGGGGAGTCCGAGGCCGGAGCCCTGCGAGCGCGGGCCCTTCTGAAAGCGCTCGAAGAGATGCGGCAGTGCGAGCCGCAGGTAATCGGTCGCGATCTCCGCGATCTGCGGCTCGTCATCATGCGAGCACGAGCGCGGCGACGATTGGGATCCATCTGAATCTGTTCATGATTCTGGAGCGCGGATGTCTCATCCGCAGTCGGCGAGCGTCTCGCTCGGCGACCATGCGTGCCGGGCGAGACGCCCGACACGTGCGGGCGGGACGCCCGCGCTCCTTCAGCGGACTTTGACGTGGAGCGTGTGGCCGATTGATTGGTAGAGGGACGGGTTGAAGCGGCGGAAGGAGCCGCCGAGGCCTTCGAAGCCGAGGAGGATGCCGAGGAGGATGGAGTAAATCGCGAGGATCACGATGGTGATGCGAAGCAGCAATGTTCGTAAGCCGCATTGCTCGAGGAGCGCGAGGCCGCGCTCGAGGCAGACGGCGGTGGCGACGGACATCAGCACCATGAAGTCGAGGCTGTAGCGGGCGACGACCCACCAGCATGTCGAGAGCGCGGCGAGCGTGAGCCAGGCGCCGAACATGATGTGCGTCGCGGCGGTCGTGGCGCTGTCGCGGCGCAGTCCGAGCACGAGCGCGAAGAGCGAGCCGCCGAGGACGAGCGGCAGCATGGGGACGACGCCGAGGATCGTGTCGGCGCCGAGCGGCGCGCTGACATCGGGATCGAGATGCGCGAGCTGCAGCGTGACCCATGGAAAGTGCCGATCGAACGATGGCGGCCAGAAGAGGTAATGCTCGGTGCTGTTGATGAAGCGCAGCGCTTCTTTTCCGTTGCAGATGCCGCAGAGGCGGCGGCCGACCATCGACGTGAACTCGAGCTGGTACGTGCGTCCGAATTCGAACGGCTTGTGGAAGCGCGCGGTGTTGTAGCCGAGGAGGACCAGCATCGTAACCGCGAGCGGAAGCAGCGCGGCGCGCACGAGTCGCAGATTGCGCACGAGCCAGATCGCGATCGCCGTCGGGATGATGAGCACGAGGAGATTCGGCCGTGCGGCGATGGAGAGCGCGAGCCAGAGACTCATCCACATCGCGCTGCGCGTCGATGGCAGCTCGACGAATCGCAGCAGCGCCCAGGCCCAGGTGATGCTCATGGCCATGCCGCACATCGCCGCGATCTCGTAGATGCGGATGTCGGGCATGAGGAAGATGACGACGTTGCCGAATGCGGCGACGAATGCCCAGAGCCAGACGCGTTTCTGAATCGCGCGGCGCAGGAAGAGCAGCGCCATGACGAACGACCATCCGGCGAAGAAAACGGCGGCGAGTGAATCGGGCGGATAGGCGCCGAAGATCAACCGGAACGGCAGATAGAAAAGGATGACCGGCAGCGGCGTGAAGTAGAGGTAGTAGTGGCCGCGGAAGTAGCTCGCGTCCCAGAGGCCTTCGATGCCGGCGGCGGAGCGCTCGTCGAAGTTGTACGGATCCTTCAGCGTTTCGAAGCGCGGATCGACGCTCGCCGCGATGTAGAGATGGCCGGTGCGGAAGCCTTCCGCCTGGCGGGCGTAGTAGTCGGCGCCGAGGGAGTCGCTGTGGGCTTCGAACCACTGCAGCGTGCGGAAGTGCCAGGTGCCGTCGCTCGCGAAGAATGCGTAGACGAGGAGCACGCAGAGGATGCACGCGGCGATGCGGAGGTTTTTCACCGGGGGCGAGGATAACAGTCCGGGGGGGCCCCTCACCCCTGGCCCCTCTCCCCGCGACGCGGGGAGAGGGGGACGAGAGAGAGCTAGAAGCGGATGCGGGCGCCGAGCTGGGCGAGTCGCTGTTCGCCCTGCGCGGGGTCGCCGGCGAAGGCGGTCGCTTTGCCGAACAGCGGGTTGGTGCACTGCCCGGATGCGTTCACGTCGCAGTCGCCGTTGACGAGCGCGCCGTTCTTCGCGTTGAACAGATTGAACACTTCGCCGATCAGCTCGAAGCCTGCGCGGCCGCCGAAGTTGAACTCCTTCGCCAGGCGCAGATCGAACTGCGAGAACGACGGACCGCGACGGTTGTTGACGTGTCCTTCGCCCGGCACGAGGTCGAGGGCGTAGCCGTCGCCGTTCGTGTCGTGACCGGTCCACGCGGTGTACGGCGTGCCGGAGTGATAGCGGATGATGCCTGACACGTTGATCGCGTACGGCGCGCGGTACACGCCGCTGAGCGTGATGCGATGACGCGCATCCGTATTCAGCGGACCTTCGCACGCGTTGCAGAGCGGGTCGAACGGATTGATGGTCATGTCGCGCACATTGCCGAGGTCGGGCTGATAGCTGACGTTCGTGAGCCGGAACTCGTCGGCGCCGCCGAGGATGTTGCCGGTCGACTGCGAGAGCGTGTAGAAGCCCTGCGCTTCGAAGTTCGAGCCCATGCGCGAGTGGAAGCCGATGTTGATGCCCTTGTAGTCGGCGAAGCCTTTGCCGTACCAGAGCCGGAAGTTCGCGGGCACGGCGGTGCCGGCGAAGCGGCGCGCGCCGGTGGCGGCATCGATCGGATTCGCGCGGAAGCGGAACGGGATGTCGCGATAGCGCGCGCCGACCGCTTCGAAGTTGAGACCGAGGTTGTTGTTGATCTCCGTCGAATAGCCGAGCGAGAGCTGATCGGAGTACGGCGTGGCCAGCGTCGGCGACGCGAGCTCGCGCGTGGAGCGATCGGTCGGCGTCAGGTTGCCCGAGATCTGGTTGGGCGGACGGGGATCGATGCCGGGGCGGAAGAACGTGCCGTCGGCGTTCTTGATGCCGTTCGGATCGTCGTACGAATAGATCGGGCCGAAGAGCGACTGCACGGCCTGACCGGGGAAGAGGATCGTCGCGTTGATGTATGGGAAGTCGTAGTAGCGGCCGGCGCCGCCGCGCAGGACCTGCTTCGAATCGCCGTGCAGGTCGTAGGTGAATCCGATGCGCGGGCTGTAGTTGTTGCGGTCGTTCTTCAGCTTCGCGCCGCCGCCGCTCTTGAAGTCCTGCATCCACGCGTCGGTGTAGCGCCCGCTGTCCGCGGCGGCCTGCACGATCTTCAGATTCGGATTCGTGGTTTGGTCGAGATCGAATCCGGTCGAGAGGTCGTAGCGCAGACCGGCGTTGATCGTCAGGTTGCGACTGACCGCGATGTCGTCCTGGAAATACGTGTTGTACTGCTTGATCGGGATGTTGTAACCGGAGAAGCCGCCGTTGATGATGATGGTGCGGACGGGCGAGGTGAGCGAGTCGCGCAGCATCGTGTACTGGCCGACCGTGCCGATGGTGAAGTCGCCGGCGAGCGTCGGCTCGTCGATGTAGTTGATGCCGGCCTTGAAGTCGTTGCGCATCCGGCCGAAGTCCGACGACCAGCTGAGGTCGTCCTTCCACTGCATCTTCTTCTGATGCGTCGACTGCGGCGTGTTGACGCTCTGGCCGCGGGTGACGCCGGACGGGTAGTAGATCGTCGGATTGTCGGAGTTCGCGGCGATGGCGTTGTCGAACTTCGTCCGCTGGAAGAGGAATTCGTTGAGCTTGTCGGAGCCGAGCTGCCAGGTGTGGCCGGCGAGGATGGATGAATATTTGTTCGTCGTGGTGCCGAGGGAGTCGGGCGCGGCGAGCGAGCCGGCGCCGTAGATGTCGGCGTTTTTCTGATAGCCGTAGCGGAGCTGCAGGTACTGCTTCGGGCTGACGTTGACCGACGCCTTCGCCGTTCCGAGCTGGTCGGTGAACGGCAGCGCGTAGCTCTTCCCCTCGAACTCCGGCAGCAGGTGCAGCGAGCCGGTGTTGACGGTGTAGTTCGTGTTGCGCTTCGTCTTTTCGTACGTGGCGAAGAAGTGCGCGCGGTCTTTGACGATCGGACCACCGAGCGACGCGCCGTATTGATCGCGGCGATAGTCCTGCTTGCCGCCGCCCGCCGCGCGCTCCGATTCGCTGATGGAGTTGAGCGACTTGGCGCGGTAGAAGTCGAAGATGCTGCCTTCGAATTCGTTCGTGCCGCTCTTGGTGACGACGCTGAGCACGCCGCCGCTGGTGCGGCCGTACTCGGCCTTGTACTGCATCGTCTGGATCTTGAACTCCTGCACGGCGTCGATGTTGAAGTTCTGCAGCGCGCCGCCGATGGTGTCGTCGGTGTTGTCGCCGCCGTCGATGAGGAAGTTGACGTTGCGGCCGCTGCCGCCGTTCAAGGCGATGGTCAGCTGGCCGGGCTTGGTCGGATCGGTGTTGATCGAAAGCGTCGTGCCCGGCGCGAGTGAGCCGAGGTTCGCGAACTGGCGGCCGTTGAGCGGGAGGTTCTCCAGCTCTTTCTGACTGACCACGGTGCCGATGCTCGGCTCGGAGGCGATGAGCGGCGCTTCGGCGGTGACGGTGATCTGCTCCTTCACCGCGCCCTGCTTGAGCGTGACGTTGAGCGCGCGATCGGTGGCCACGTTGACGCCGACGCTTTTCGTGGTCAGCGAGGCGAAGCCGGCGAGCTCGGTGGTGACGGTGTAGCTGCCGACGGGCAGGCCCTGCAACAGGTAGGAGCCGTCCGCTGCGGTGACGGCGGTGCGGGCGAAGCCGGTGGCCTCGTTCATCGCCGTGATGGTGACGCCGGGCAGCGCGGCGCCGGTTTCATCCGTGACGCGGCCATGGAGCGAGCCGCCCGTCGCCTGGGCGAAGGCGCCGATCGTACAAATGAATATGAGAACTAGTCCTAAGAGCCAATTTCGGGACACGCGATCCTCCTTCGAATGATTCATCAAGCTAGTTCATTACGTCCGCCGCGGGAATGGGTCGGAAGCGCTTGTCACTGTTCCGATGACGAGAGTTCACGAGTTGCAATGTGAGTGGCACGCGCGCGTTCGGCGATGTGGATTTGGCGTTCGGAAAGATGGATATTCGGGGTTGCTGCACCGCAGCCGGCGACAGTCGCGGAATCGGTGTACGACAAGCTCTCAGCTTGTCGGGACAACCTGAGAGGTTGTCCTACACTAAACGGCCGGTGATCCGCCCCGCGACGGTCGCGGAATCGGTGTACGACAAGCTCTCAGCTTGTCGGGACAACCTGAGAGGTTGTCCTACACTAAACCGCGGGTGATCCGCGCCCGCGACGGTCGCGGAATCGGTGTACGACAAGCTCTCAGCTTGTCGGGACAACCTGAGAGGTTGTCCTACACTAACGGCCGGCGATCCGCAGGTAGCACTCGTCGCCGCGCAGCACCTGCACGGTCGCGGAATCGGTGTACGACAAGCTCTCAGCTTGTCGGGACAACCTGAGAGGTTGTCCTACACTAAACGCCCGGTGATCCGCAGGTAGCACTCGTCGTCGCGCCCGCGACGGTCGCGGCATCGGTGTACGACAAGCTCTCAGCTTGTCGGGACAACCTGAGAGGTTGTCCTACACTAAACGCCCGGTGATCCGCAGGTAGCACTCGTCGTCGCGCAGCACTTGAGTTGTCAGCACCCACCAACTCACTATCATTGCCGCGCATGCACCGCGTCGCCATCGCACTCCTTCTCATCGCACTCGCCTCTCCCCTCTTCGCGCAACAGGAGGTCGAGATCACGCTGCTCGCGATCGACACGAAGACGAAGAAGGCGCTCTGGCACAGTGCGCCGCTCGTCTCGAATGCGTCGAACTTCACGTTCGCCGGCGGCGACGCGTATCTCGTGACCGGCTACGGATTCACGGCGGAGCTCGATTTCGTTTACATCCTCCGGGCGAAGGATGGCGCGGTCGTCGCACGCATTCCGGTGAGGTCGGGACCGGAGCATCTGCTCGCGGCGCGCGATCGCATCTACGTGCGCACGTACAACCGCGACTACGTGTTCGAGGCGATACAATCCGGCCCTCGAAAATGACCAGGCCTTTCTACATCAGCACCGCGATCCATTACGTCAACGATGTCCCGCACATCGGGCACATGTACGAGAACGTCGCCGCGGACGTCATCGCGCGCCATCGCCGGCGCATGGGCGACGACGTCTTCTTCCTCACCGGCACGGACGAGCACGGCCAGAAAGTGGAGCGATCCGCCGCGAAGGAAGGAGTGCTGCCGATCGAGCTCGCGGACCGCGTCGTGGCCGAGCATCACGTCCTCTGGAAGAAGCTCAACATCAG
Source organism: Thermoanaerobaculia bacterium (assembly GCA_035255945.1). Lineage (GTDB taxonomy): Bacteria > Acidobacteriota > Thermoanaerobaculia > Gp7-AA8 > Gp7-AA8 > JAJPHC01. The sequence goes on along the minus strand of DATEZA010000009.1, from coordinate 840 downwards.
CCACGACGACTTCATCCGCACGACGGAAGGGCGTCATCGCGTCGGCGTCTACGAACTGATCCGCCGCATCCAGGAGCGCATGCCCGACGACATCTACCTCGGCACGCACTCCGGCTGGTACTGCCAGAACGAAGAGACGTTCATCCCCGAGAACCAGGTCAAAGACAAGAAAGATGAGAGCGGCCATCCGGTCGAGTGGACGACCGAGACGAATTACTTCTTCAAGCTCTCGCGCTACACCGAGCCGCTGCTGCAGCACTATCGCGCGAATCCCGGCTTCGTCCATCCGCAGACGCGGCTCAACGAAGTGATCTCGTTCGTCGAGCAGGGGCTGAAGGACCTGTCGATCTCCCGCACGTCGGTGAAGTGGGGCATCCCCTTCCCCGGCAATCCGGATCACGTGATCTACGTCTGGATGGACGCGCTGACGAATTACATCTCGGCGCTCGGCTTCGGATCGCACGAGCACGCGCGCTTCGATCACTACTGGCCGGCGGACATCCATCTCGTCGGCAAGGACATCGTCCGCTTCCACGCGGTCTACTGGCCCGCGTTCCTGATGTCGGCGGGTCTGCCGCTGCCGAAGCGCGTGGTCGGCCACGGCTGGTGGCTCCGCGACAACCAGAAGATCTCCAAGTCCCTCGGCAACGTCGTGCGGCCGCATCACATCATCGACCAGTTCGGCGCCGATCCGTTCCGCTACTACGTCATGCGCGACATGGTGTTCGGGCAGGACGCGAACTACTCGGACGAAGCGTTCGTCACGCGCTTCAACGGCGATCTCGCGCGCGGACTGGGCAACGCGTTCTCGCGCACGGTGAAGATGGCGGACAGCTATTT
>DATEZA010000008.1:0-2770 GCA_035255945.1 Thermoanaerobaculia bacterium | reverse complement strand
CCACCACGCGTAGCGGGCGGGATCGATGTTGCCGCCATAGAGTTGGCGGATCTCCGCGATGCCCGGTGCGACCAGCGGGTCGCCGCGCAGCGCGTCGAGCCGCGGCGACACCGGCATCGATGCGAACTGTTTCGGACGGATGTGCTGGTCGGCCAGCGTTCCGGCGACGACGCTCAACAGCGCGCGCTTGCCGGCTGCATCGAACGGCTTCGCGAGCAGATCGAGCGCGAGCGACTGCGCGGCGCTTACTTCTCCTCGGCTCGAGAGTTTCATCAACTGCAGCGCCATGCGGCGCGCGTCGTCGAGCAGCCGGATCGACTGCAACTGCGCGTCGAGGTTGTCCGGCTGTTCGGCGGCGAGTTGCGCGTAGACGCGTCGCGCCTCGTCGAGGTCTCCGACTTTCTCCGCCGCGCCTGCGTAGTTTTTCAGATAGAGCGGCCGGCGTGGATCGTTGAGCGCGACAGCTTTCTTGAGCAATGCCGCTGCGCGGACGTGGTCGCCGTTCTGCGACAACAGGAGAGCGAGATTGTTCATGGCCGCGCCGTACGCCGGCTCGATGGCGATGGCGCGCTCGTAGGCGGCCACCGCCTTCCCCTGGTCTCCGAGCTTGGTGTAGGCGCGCGCTTCATAGAACGCGAGGCGCGCCCGTCCGCGGGTGTCCGCGTCCGCAACGGCGGTTGCACGCAGTGTCTCCAGCGCCTCGGCGGAATGGTCGCTGTCGATCAGTTTTCGGACGGCGCGGATCGTGGTGTCCAGCCGCTCGGGCTGCGGCTGCGCTTCTGCAACGATCGACAACGTGGTCGCGGAAAGGATGAGCGCGCAGAACGTGAACGATGTGCGCATCGCTGTCTCCTAGTCACTCGTCACCGAGCCGAGGTGCGAATCAGGAAACCACTTGTACACGTATTTCAGCATCGTCACGCGCACATCGCGGATCTTCGCCGGAGCGAGGACCCGCGGAAGCTGATCGCTTTCCGGCGGAAGGTCGGCAAAGTTGAAATCCTTGATGCTGCAGAGCACTCCCGCGGCCTGCGGATAGTCGAGCGGTTCACGCAGCGTGATGGCGCCGGGTTGTCCGTTACTCTTTCCGAAGAACGTCACCGCGAGCTCCGATTCCTCTTCGTCTGCCTTCAGAGTTTGTGCGGTGACGGGGACGAGGATGCGATGTCCCTGGACACCGATGTTCGCCGCCAGCGGGATGCGGGAAATGAAATAGCGGAGCAGTTTCGTGCGAAAGGTCTCAGCGGCGAACTGTTCGCGGATCTTCTTCTGCAGCCGCGCCTTCACGACGTCCGCGTTGTCGGCATTCTTTGCTTCGTACCAGCGGTAGACGGTCTCCTGCAGGTCCGGCGGCGGACTGCCTTCTTTCGTCGTGGCGCGGTACTCGATCCGCGTTTCGAAGTCGCCGCCGCTTTTCTTCTCGACGAGCGCGACCACCAGCCGGTTCGGAACAGCCGCGTCGCCGTTGACCCAATGCAGGAAGGGGAAGCTCTTCTGATCGCGGCATGCATCGAGCAGCGTTTGCGTCAGCCGGCGCTCGACACTCTGGCGGGAGCTTCCCAGCCCGTCGACGAACTGCTGCGCCTCGATGACAAAGCGGACGTCCACCTGCGGTGAGTCCGCCGCCATCACCGCGGAGGCGGTCAGCAGGAGCAATAGCATCAAGCCGGCGTTCTTCATTCTTCCGCTCCTTTCCCGCTGAGAAATGCCGTGGTTACGGGGGCCGCGGCGACCTTCACGGTCTGCTCGCTCTTCCCATCCGGCCACTCCAGCACCACGCGCACCTGGTCACCCGGTTTGAGCTCGGTCGTCGTCGGAATGAACTTCGGGGCGTCCAGCCAATCACCGATGATGTCGTCGATGTCGCGCGGCCCCATCTCGCTATCGAGACCGTGGAGAGTGTTGCGGAGGTCGGCGATCACGCTCCGCGCCTCTTTCGATTGGGCCTGCAGGTCGGCCAGAGAGGCACCGAGATAGATCGCTCCAAACGTGAGGCCGGAGCGCTCGATCGGTTGCCGCGCGCCGGGGACGAAGACCCGCAACACGTAATGCATGTCGGGGTCCGTGCGGCCGCGGAGATCGACGAGGTTGTACAGCGGGATCAGGCGCACGACGAAAAGGCTTTTTTTCCATGAGCGATCGGGTACGGCCAGCTCCGCGGGGATTCCGCGGCGAAGACGTAGATCGCCAGCGTTGTAGCCGCTCGGCGACACGGTCTCGATGCGCACGGTCACAGGGCGAAATGCGAAAAAGTACGAGACCGCCTTCTGTTTCTGCGCCGAGGAGAGCGTGACCGGCGTCGACGAGCCGCCGTTCCTTACGATCAGCCGCACCTCCGCCGTATCGCCGGCGGTCAGGTAGAGCGTGAACGTGGTCGCGTATGCAAACGCGATCAGCGGAAGCGAGGCCAGAAGAGTGCGTGTGGACGTCCGCGAGTGCAGCCACCCGCGCAGCCGGCTGACAGCGTCTTCCTTTTTGACGAAGGAGAAGAACACCGCCGCGGCCACGACGCTCAGGCTGGCCAGACTCACCCCTCCGAAAATGAACGTGCTGACGTGCGGCTTGACGTGGGCCGTGAACCAGAGCCAGAGCAGGGTCCACACGATCGCCAGCAGCGCGGCGTTTGCTGTGAACGCCGTTCGATTGGTTGCCTCAGACGGTGGACTGTCGGCCGCGCGTGAACCTTCATCCCCGCGGAACGCAGCAATCAACGTCAGAGCGCCTGGTATTCGATTGACCAAAGCAGTCATGACGAACGTCCTCTCTTAAT
>DATEZA010000007.1:0-5126 GCA_035255945.1 Thermoanaerobaculia bacterium | reverse complement strand
GTACTACCAGATCGATCCGAAGAATTCGTGGATGATCGCCGCCGCCGAAAAGAATCTCCCGATGTTCGTTCCCGGCTGGGAAGACTCGACCCTCGGCAACATGTACGCCGGCCACTGCATCTCCGGCGATGTGAAGAACGTGCACACAGTGCGCACCGGCATCGAGTACATGATGGAACTGGCGGAGTACTACACGACGAACGCGAGCGACGGAAAGACGATCGGCTTCTTCCAGATCGGCGGCGGCATCGCGGGCGATTTCCCGATCTGCGTCGTGCCGATGCTGCATCAGGATCTGCAGCGCACTGGCGTCCCGCTCTGGGGCTACTTCTGCCAGATCAGCGACTCGACGACCTCGTACGGCTCGTACTCCGGCGCCGTGCCGAACGAGAAGATCACGTGGGGGAAGCTGGGCATCAATACGCCGAAGCACATCATCGAGAGCGATGCGTCGATCGTGGCGCCGCTGATGTTTGCGTACGTATTGGGCTGGTGAGGAGTGCGGCGGCCATGCCGCCGCTTGTTTCAGCGCGACGGCCATGCCGTCGCGCAACCGCGGCATGGCCGCGGTCAACCCGAGCGGCGGCATGGCCGCCGCACTCCGGTTTAACGGAGAACGATCGACGCGGTCCGCACGTCTTCCGATCCTTTCTTCTTCACCGTCACATCGACCGACTTCGCGTCGCCCGCGTTCTCGAGCTGCATCACGGTCTTCACCACGCCGCTCGAGCCGCGCACCTGCGACAGCACCTTCGCCTTCGGTGACGTCTCGAGCTGCATCTCCTCGGGTGTGATGTTGTACGTGAACACGGCGAACTTGCCGCCGTGCGGCGCGGCCATCGGCACGAACACTTCCGCATTCACCTCGAATGGATACGGCGTGTTCACCGGCGCGTGCGACGCACCTTTCACCATCAGCCACTTGCCCGGCGCGTCGTCGTAGAAGAGCGGCTGCAGTACCGCGGTTTCACCCAGGCGCGGCACGACGACATCGGTGCGCACGAATCCTTTCTTGTCCGTCTCCGCGACGCGCACCAGACTGCGCACCGCGTACTTTCCCTCGGGCAGACTGAGCGTGCCGTACCACTTCAGCCCCGCGCCTTTGAGCTTGTCGCCGATCTTGTCGAGATCGAGCGACATGCGCTGGAACATCGAATCGCGCACCAGTCCCGAATCATCGAACGCATACACGAACACCTCGGCCGTTGCCGCTTTGCCGTTCGCGCTCCGGATCAGATCGTCGCCGTTGATCTCGAGGATCACCGGCACCTGCGCGTTCTTCAGTCCGGTCGGGAACGGCGCCGACAGCGCCGCGACCTTTACATCGGCCTGCGGGATGTCGTTGAGGATGATCTGCGCATTCGACAGCGAGCGCTCGACCGAATTCTCGTTGCCGCTTTCGTAATAGCCCGGACGATGCGACACGCGCGCGGCGTTCGGCACATCGACGAGCCGCACCTTCAGCGTGTGAAACGCGCCCGCCTTCTGCACCGGCGCCTTGAACGCGAGGACGTAGACCACTTCCTGCTGGTGCAACAGTTTTTCGAAATCGGATTTGAGATTGTTCGTGTCGCGGAACACGTCGCCGCCTGTCGGCTTCGCGACGAGGAACAGTCCTTCATTCGAGTTCACGCGCGAGCCTTCGCGAAGATCGTTCTGCACGCGCACGCCCTGGATATCGATCGCGTGCATCACGACATCGGACCGCTTGAAGAGCTGCGCCATGCGATCGATGACCGACATGCTCTCCGCGCTGCCGAAGCGCCGGTCGGAATCGACGTTCCAGATCTCGCCGTGCGAGGCGGCGTCGTTCTCTTCCTGCTGTTCGCGCGACGGACGCACGTCGCGGCCCTGCACGTATTTCGGATCGAAGCCTTCGGACAGCAGCACGATCTCTTTGCGGCCGTGCACGGCGTCGAGCATCTTCGCCATGCCGCCGAGGGTGCCGATCACTTTGTTGATGCGGGCGCGGACGTATGCATCATCGAGCTTGGTCTGTTGTTTATTGATGTCGTGCAGCGCCTCGGCCGCCGCATCGCCCTGCTGCCGCGGACCCGCCGCGGCCGGGATGTCGGAGCCCGCAACGTTCTTGCTCTCCTCGATGATCTCCCGACCGGCGATCTGCAGCGGATCGGCGGTCATGAAATTCTTCGGATCGCCGACCGCGCCGAGGAGTGCGTTCCGGTCGGTGGTGAACGCGGTGAGGAGGCGGAAGCCGCGCTCGGCGTCGACGCTGCTGATCGCGACGCGATCGCGCGAGCCGGTCATCGTGCTGATGAAATCACGCGCCGCTTCCTGCGCCTTCACCAGCGACTTCGGCGACGAGAACGAGAGATCGAACACGAGCATGAAATTGCGTCGCGCGGCCGGATTCAGGGCGGAGACCGTTTGGGCCGACTGCGGCTGCGTGAAGTCGATCGCATCGAATGACGTAATCGGGCGCGCTTTGCCTTCGTCCAGCAGCTCGAAATTCGCGACGGTCAGTCCGCGGACCGGATTCCCCGCGCGGTCGACGACCGACACCGGCACTTCGACGATGTTGATCGTGACGCTTTCCTGAGCCTGACCGAAAGCGAGACCTGACGCGAGCACCGCGAGGAGGAGGGCGAGTTTGCGCATGCGGAAATGGTAACGCCCGCGCTGCTACGGATCACGCATCCGGAAGAAAACGTCGTAAATCTGTCGCACGCTTCCGCCGAGCTCCGCGGCTGCCTCGTAGCGGAACATGTTGCCGAATCGATCGCGCCGGCCGCTCCAGTGATAGCGCAGATCGATGCTCGTCATCGCCGACGAGGAGATCGGCGTCAGTTCATCCGCCGACGATTTGCCGTCGTGATTGCGGTCGGTCCAGAGCACGAGCGATGACCAGATCGGATCGGCGGCATCGATCTTCCCGTCGTGATTCTGATCGAGCTCCGAGAGCGCGTCGAAGCCGTTCGCAGCATCGGCGAACGTGTGATTGCCGAAGAGCTCCGCGCCGTCATCGATGCGCCCGTTGTGGTTGCGATCGAGCGCGAGGAAGGCGACCGGCGAAGATGGCGCAGTCCACGTGACGGAGTCCGGAGCGCCGTCCGCATCGAGATCGAAACTGACGGCGTTCAACGGACCGGTGAGGTCATACGCACCGTTCGCCAGATTGATCACGATCGGCGACGTGCAGCCGGTGTAGTCGCCGTAGTAGTAGCCGCAATCGCGATAGTTGTACGTGCCGGGACCGGTGCAGGGATTCGTTTCGGTCGGAGTGCAGGACGTGCCGCCGCCACCGGGAGGCTGGGTGGCGGCGGGAGCGCATTTGGCGGCGCCGCCGTTGTCCTGCGTTTGCCAGGGCGAGTAGGCATACACGCGACTGCGGTAGCAATGGCCAGGCGCAGTTGCGCCACGTGTCCCGCCGACCCATATGTCGGTGTAGCACGTTGGGCACGAATCTTCGGACACCGTTCGCGCGACGGTTTGATCGAGGACCCAGGTTCGGGCCACGAATTCGCCTTTGTACAGACTCCCGTATTCGTTGTAGCACACCACCTTTCCCTCGCCGGCGAACCCGCTCGAATCGGCCCGGAAAAGTTGAGGTGTGGCCTCGAAGCTGCGGCACGAATATTCGCTCGCGAACAACCTTCCGCCGATCAAAAGCAACGCGAGGCCAACGAATCGCCGGTTCATTTGCAGCCACCCGCAACCCAGCGCAGCCAGTTCGCCTGCAGCACATCGACCGAAGAAAACGTCCCGTGGGTCGCCACAGCGACGTAGAGAAACTCGTCGAAGCGCGGATACTTCCGGCGCATCTCGTCGAGTAACGTCGCACGCATTGCGCAGAGCTGGCGCGACACATCATCGGTCGGCCTGGGATTCTTCTCCTGAAGCTCGATATAGCCGGCGCCCATCGATCGAACGTCATTCCAGAATGTCTCTTGGTCCCAACCGAACTGCGGAAAGATCGGCCCGTAGCTGATGCGGCCGGTCGGATAGCGTGGATCGCTGTCGACGATCAGGAACGTCATCAGCTCGTACGGCATGAAGAGCTCGGGATTCACCTCGCCTTCGATGATGAAGACGGCAGGGTTGTAGTCAGGGCCATCGCCGTTGCGCGCGATGTGCGCGTGGCGCCTCTCCGCCATCCCGCCAGGATCCAACCTCGCAGCAATTCGCTGCTCGATCGTCCACTTCCAGGCTTCCGTCGCCTTCGGCAGCGGCTTTTCCTGACCCGATGCGGCGAGCGCCAGCAATGCGAGCAGCGCGAATCGGAGTTTCATCGGCTCTTCCTCCACCCGAGGAGAGCCGGACGCTGCGAAATCTACACCGGCAATTGCGGAAAGAAACCTATAAGTAGCTAATTTCCTACGTCAAGATTTCAACATCCCGTGACGCAGGATCCGCGAGATCTCGCTCACCACCTGATCCGTGTTCTTTCCGAAATGGTCCTTCACGCCGAACAGGATCTCGACCGAGAAATAGTTGTAGAAGATGCGCGTCGCGAGCATCACCGCGGAAATGGGCGAGAGGCCGTCCTGCAGTTTGGTCTTGAGCTGGTCCTCCAGGCCGTGCGCTTTGAGGAAGGTGTCGAAGCGGCTGGCCATGTCTTCGTAGAACTTGCGGATATGAGAGCCGTCGAATTCGACGACATCGACATAAATCAGCGCGACCTGCTCCCGGTATTGCGCGACGGTTTCCCGCGCGGCGCGGCCGAGCTCTTCGAGATTGTCCGGGAACGTGCCGCTCGCCAGCGCCTTATTGAACGGAAAATCGGGCCGCGACATCTCGCTGAAATACTGATCGAGCAGCGCGCGGAAGATCGTCTCCTTGTCCGGAAAGTGATGGTAGACGTTCCCCTTCGACACGCCGGCACTCTCGGCGATGTCGCGCACGCTGGTGGCGCCGTAGCCGCGATGCGAAAAGAGCGTCAGCGCGGATTCAAGGATCTGCGCGCGGCTGCGCTCGGAACGTTCTTCCTGATTCATCGGCCGGTCACTGTATCAGCGCTGTCTCCGCCAGCTTCGCTTTCTCCACTTTCCCATACGGCGTCCGCGGCAACGCGTCGATGAAGATGTAGCGCTTCGGCAGTTTGAACTTAGCGATGTGGGCGCCGAGGTAGGCGTTGAGCTCTTCTTCAGTTGCATCGCCGACGATGA
>DATEZA010000006.1:0-3957 GCA_035255945.1 Thermoanaerobaculia bacterium | reverse complement strand
TCGGCTCGCGGAAAGAACTTGAGTATCTGGCTGAAGACGCTCGAAAATTGACTCAACGCCGGGGTCCCTCCTGCTTCCTGATCCTTCGACAAGACCATTTTGCAGGACCCTCGGCGTTACCGCGTTTTGGACACTACTGATGAAGAATTTAAAATGAAGAATTGAGGTGGCGCTTCGCGCACGTCCTTCATTCTTAATTCTTCATTCTGAATTCTGCATTCAATCCCTTTACCGTTGGTGCCCCCCACAAAAATACGTTGTTCTTCCCGCCACCACCGCCCGCTTGATCGTGCCTCCGCACTTCGGGCACAGCTCTCCTTCGTCGCGCGGCAGTTTGCGGTTTGGCTTGCGCACGATCTTACGCATCGTGGTGTAGATCGCGTCGAGGTCTTTGATTTTCTCGGCTGACCGGCGCGGATGGATTCCGGTCTCGTACAGGATTTCGTCGACGTAGAGGTTGCCGAGGCCGGCGACGAAGTCCTGGGACATGAGGAGCGCTTTGATGCCGCCGCGGCGTTTAGCGATCAGCTTGCGGAAGTCCGCGGCTTTGAACTTCGGGTCGAGCGGATCGCGGCCGAGGCGGTGCTCGGCGATAAAGGTGTCGGGATCGTCGATCAGATCGACGACACCGAAGAGCCGCATGTCATCGAAGGCGAGATGGGAGCCGTCGTTGAAGTCGAAGATGACGCGGGCAAATCGCGGCGTCTCGGCGGCGTCGCGATAGAACAGCAGATCGCCGGTCATTCCGAAGTGGAGATGGAGCCACGTCGTTCCCGCCTGCACGAACAAATGCTTGCCGTGCCTCCGCACATGCGTAAACGCGCGTCCGCGCAAACGGCGCGTGAACGCGTCCTTGCGCACGATGCCGAGGATCCGTTCGTCGCGGACGTCGACGCGCTTGATCGTGCGATTGAGTGCATGGCGCGTGAAGTAGCGACCGTACTCTTCGACCTCGGGCAGCTCCGGCATTCGCGCATGCTACTCTTCGAAAAGTGATCGGTCTGCGGCGGAAGGGAAGCGTTTTACTGCTGTCGGTCTTCTTCTTCTCCGGCATCAGCGCTCTCCTTTACCAGGTCGTCTGGCTCAAATATCTCGGCCTGATTTTCGGCAACACGGTCTACGCCGCCGCGACGCTCATCGCGGTTTTTCTCGGCGGACTGGGCCTCGGCGCATATATCTTCAGCCGCTCGTTCGCCGCGCGACGGCCGCTCGTCGTTTACTCCTGCGTCGAAGCGCTGATCGGTGCGTTCGGCGCGTTTTCACCGAACGGTTTCGACCTGCTGAACCGCGCGTACATAGCGGCGTTTCCGTCGGTGCACGGCAGTCCGCTGTCGATGACATCGCTCCGCATCGCGCTCGCCGGATTGTTCCTGCTGCCGCCGACGATCCTCATGGGCGGCACGCTTCCGCTGCTGGTGCGCTGGTTCAGCGGAGCGACCGCGGTGTCGGCGCTGTATGCGGCGAACACGCTCGGTGCGACGGCGGGCGTCGCGCTCGCAGGTTTCGTGTTGATTCCGCGGATCGGATTGCTCGCGACGATCTTCGTCGCGGTGGTGTTGAATTTTCTGCTGGCCGCAGCGGCGGCGCTGGTGCCGGGGGGTGTACGACAAGCTCTCAGCTTGTCGGGACAAGCTGAGAGCTTGTCCTACACCACTCTTCTCATCGCCTCCGCACTCATGGGGTTTGCGGCGATCGCGGACGAAGTCTTCTGGTCGCGCATCCTCGTCCTCCACCTCGGCAGCAGCGTCTACGCGTACTCGCTGATGCTCTTCGCGTTTCTGATCGGCATCGGCATCGGCAGCGCGATCATCGAGCGGTTCATCGAACGGATCGATGTCGCGAAGACGCTCGGCATCGTGGAGATCGCGCTGGCGATCGCACTCGCGCTGCAAGTCCATCTCTTCGCGCACTTCTCCGACTTTCTCGGATTTCTCTTCGGCGTGATCGGCGGCACGTCGCCGTTCCCGACGCTGCTCACCGCGTCGCTGATCGCGTTGCTCGTCCCGACCGCGCTGATGGGCGCGGCATTTCCGCTGACGGTGCGCCTGTACAGCTCCGGCGACGAAGCGCGCGCAGTGGGACGCGTCTATCTCGCGAACACGATCGGCAGCATCGCCGGCTCGATGCTGGCCGGATTTTTTCTGATCCGCCTCATCGGCTCGCAGAACGGCCTCTTTCTGATGTGCGCGATCAACCTCGCCCTCGGCGCATGGTTCTTTCGCCGCAAACGCGCGATCGCGGCGGCGCTCGTGGTCATCGCGGCGTTCGCGCTGGCGAAACCGAACGAAGTCATCCTCAACGCCGGCATCTTTTCCGATCCGAAGCAGAAGATCCTGCTCTTCCGGGAGGACGTGACGGCGACGGTCACGCTGCGCGAGATCAATCCGCAATACCTCTCGCTCGAGCTGAACGGCGTGAATGTCGCCGGCACGTCGGGCGAGTTGATCGGCACGCAGAAACTGCAGGGACACATCCCGCTGCTCGTGCACGCGAATCCGAAACGCGTGCTGCACATCGGCTTCGGCAGCGGCGGCACGGCGTGGGCGGTGTCGCGGCATCCGGTGGAGAACATCACGATCGCGGAGATCTCCCCCGAGGTGCTCGAAGTCTCCGACGCGGCGCTCGGGGCGGTGAATCATCACGTGCTGCGCGATCCGCGCGTGCATGCGGAGATCAACGACGGCCGCAACTACGTCCTCGCGACGCCGGAGAAATTCGACGTCATCCTCAGCGACTCGATCCATCCGCGCTACGCCGGCAACGGCTCGCTCTACACGCGCGATTACTTCGAACTGTGCAAACGGCGGCTCAATCCGGGCGGCGTGATCTCGATGTGGCTGCCGATGTATTCGCTGACCACGCGCAACTACCTGCAGATCGTGCGCGCATTCCGCGACGTGTTCCCGAACACGACGATCTGGTACGTGCCGAACACGCCGAACAGTTTCACCATCGTGATGGGCCGGCTCGAAGACAGACCGCTGCCGATCGATCGCATCGCCGCGCACTGGACGCCTGCGGTCGCCGCGGAGCTGCGCGAGATCGGCATGCGCGCGCCGGTCGATCTGCTGCCGGCGCTGATGCTCGCTCCGCGCGACGTGGAGCGCATCACGCGCGACATCCCGCCGCATGTCGACGACATCCCGTCCGTCGAATACGAAAGTGGCCGAGTGATCGATCGCAATCTGACGTGGTACGAGACGTTCAACCTGCTCGCGCACAACATGACGCCGCTCGGCGCCGCGGTCGACGAAACGCGCCGGCGCCTGATCGGCGCACATCTGCGGTTCGTGGCGGATGTGGTGCGCGGCGAGCACGCAACGCGCTGACCGCGGAGTGCGGCGGCCATGCCGCCGCTCGTTGTTGCGCCGCGGCCATGCCGCGGCGCACGTGACGGCATGGCCGTCACGCGGAGAGTCAGCGGCGGCATGGCCGCCGCACTCCGCGGTTACTTCCGCGCGGCGATGAACTTGTCGATCCGCTCCTCCAGCACGTTCATCGGCAGGGCGCGGGCGCCTGATCGGCGAGCATGCGCGGTGACCTCGGAGTGCGGCGGCCATGCCGCCGCTCGTTGTTGCGCCGCGGCCATGCCGCGGCGCACGTGACGGCATGGCCGTCACGCGGAGAATCAGCGGCGGCATGGCCGCCGCACTCCGGAGTTACTTCCGGGCGGCGATGAACTTGTCGATCCGTTCCTCCAGCACGTTCATCGGCAGGGCGCCGGCGCCGAGCACCTCGTCGTGGAAGGCGCGGATGTCGAACTTGCCGCCGAGCTCGCGCTTCGCCTTCTCGCGCAGCTCGAGAATCTTCAGCTGCCCGATCTTGTAGCCGAGGGCCTGGCCGGGCCACACGATGTAGCGGTCGGTCTCGTTCTGGATGTCCATCTCGTCCTGCGCCGAATGGGCGTGGAAGAAATCGACAACTTGTTGACGGTTCCACTTCTTGTAATGCAGGCCG
>DATEZA010000005.1:0-7147 GCA_035255945.1 Thermoanaerobaculia bacterium | reverse complement strand
ATCGCGCCAGCACCGCTTTCCATTTCGGCTGCAGAAACCAGCGCGCCAGCGCGTAGAACCGCCGCTCCGGCAGCTGCTCCGGACGCGCGAGAATGACCGCGTAAAACGTCGATTGGCTCGTCAGGATCGTGTCCTCTTCCGCCATCAGTCGATGCACCAGCTCGTCGGGCGCATCGCGCCAGGCAATGAACGGATAGATCACCGACAAGAGATTTCCACCATATCCCCGCATCGATTGAATGCGAAACCCGATCGTCAGCTGCTCCACGATCTCCGCCGACCGGATCGCCTCCGACGGATCCTCGGGCTGCACCGGCATCGGCAGCTTTTCTACGAGACGTAGCTCGCGCGGCAGCGTGTGCATCATCGCGTCGTACGGCGCGAGCTTCTTCGGGTCCCATTCGTGCCGCGACGGTCCGATGAATTCGTCAAGATACAAATAGCCGTCGCGTTTCATCGCGCGCAGCACGTCGCGGAAGAGCCGCTCCAGCTTGCCGACGTGATGCAGCGACTGGTGAAAGAGCACGAGGTCGTAGCGATCGCGCGGCAGCGCGGAGCGATTGAAATCGGCGACGAAGTAGCGGATGCGATCGCCGAATCCCGCTTCATCCGCCGCTCTGCGCGCGATGCGGATCGATGCGGGCGAGCCATCGAAGGCATCGACGCTCTTCGCGATCCCGCGCTCGATCAGCTGCCGTTCCAGCACGCCGGTGCCGCAGCCGATCGACAGCGCGCGCTCGAACGTGCGATGACCGGTCTCCCGCTCCAGCCACTCGATCGGCCAGAGCGATTCATCGCCGCCGATCATCCGGTTGATGCGCCGGCGCACGCGAAGGTCTTCCATCCACCCCGTGGTGTGGATCGGCTCGGTGAGCTCGCGATCCCAGAAATCGCCGGCTGTTTTGACGTGCGACATAAAACGCACATTCTACGGAGCGTGGAGAGCGAACGTTTCGATACAATCGCCCGCCAGTTCGAAGGAGACGTTCACATGATCAATAAAGTGATTCTCGTCGGCAGACTCGGCAAAGACCCGGAAGTCCGCTCGACGCCCAGCGGCACGAGCGTGGCGAAATTCACCCTCGCCACCGACGAGCGCTTTACCGACAAGAGCGGCGAGCGCCAGGAACGGACGGAGTGGCACAACGTCGTCGCGTGGGGAAAGCTCGGCGAGATCTGCGGCCAATACCTGCGCAAGGGCAAGCTGGTCTACATCGAAGGCTCGATCCGCACCGACAGCTGGGACGACAAGGAGAGCGGCCAGAAGAAGTACCGCACCGAGATCGTCGCCCGCGACATGAAGATGCTCGACCGCCGCGGCGACGACGAAGGCAGCGGCGGCGGCAGCTACGGCGGCGCCTCCCGCAGCAGCAGCGGCCGCAGCTCGGCGCCGGCGCCGGATATGGGAGATGACGAGGAAGTACCGTTTTAGCCCCGGACAGCGGACGGCAGACAGCGGACAGCAGCCACCCTCCCGCTGTCTGCTATCTGCTGTCTGCTGTCCGGCCACCCTCGCGATTGAATCCGCGCCCCCGAAGACTCGCCTCAACCGTGTTACGTTCCCAAAATGTACCCCGGCGAACGCTTCAACTCCATCACCCACCTCGTCGGCTCGATTCTCGCGCTGGCGGGCGCCTCGGTCGTCATCACGCTGGCCGCACAGCATCGCGGCGCGACGCGCATCACCGCCGTCGCCATCTACGGCGCGATGCTCTTCCTCCTCTATCTCAGCTCCACGCTCTACCACTCGCTCCGCGGTAAAGCGAAGCAGCTGTTCCACGTCTTCGATCACTGCTCGATCTACCTCCTGATCGCCGGCACCTACACGCCGTTCACGCTCATCACGCTGCAAGGCAAAACCGGCTGGTGGATGTTCGGCGTCATCTGGACTCTCGCCATCCTCGGCGTCGTCAAAGACGCAATGTTCCACGGCCAATACCGCGTCGCATCGGTCGTGCTCTACATCCTGATGGGCTGGCTGGTCATCGTCGCGTTCACGCCGCTCAAGCTCGCGCTTCCGTCGGCCGCGATCACGCTGCTGATCGCGGGCGGTGTCGCATACACCCTCGGCGTGGCGTTCTTCGCCATGTCGAAACGCGTCGCCTACACGCACGGCGTGTGGCATCTCTTCGCCATCGCTGGCTCGATCTTCCACTTCGTCGCCATCGCGAAGTACGTCGCGTAATGGAGATCCGCGGGCTCCAGTCCGAGGAAGAACGCGAGCGCTGCGCACAGATGATGTCCGTCAGCGATCCGTGGCTCACCCTCGGGCGCAACTACGAGCAATGTCTCGAATCGCTGCGCAAAGGTCCGGCCGAGCTCTACGTCGCTGTCGATGAGGACGAAGTGCGCGGCTTCATCATGCTGATGATGGTCGGCGCGCTGGTCGGCTACATCCGCATCGTCTGCATCGATCCAACCTACCGCGGCCACGGCCTCGGCACGCAACTGGTGAGCTTCGCCGAAGAGCGCATTTTCAAAGAGTCACCGAACGTGTGGCTCTTCGTGACCTCGTTCAACACGCGAGCACGCGCGCTCTACAAACGCCTCGGATATCAAGTGATCGGCGAAGTGCCCGACTACATCGTGCCCGGCTACTCCGAGGTGCTGATGCGGAAGACACTCGGACCGCTGGTCGAGTTCACGAAGCGCAGCCGATAACACCAGCCTTTGGAGCGCGGCCGTCCCGGCCGCAGTCGCCGGGCGTCCCGCCCGGCGACAAGCTCCTGGCCGGGCGGGACGCCCGCCCAGTGCGGGCGAGACGCCCGCGCTCCATGCGGCTACGACCCCGGCGTCCGATTGTTCTTCCGCCGCTCGATGTCCGGAATCACGGTCGTCTGATTCGTGCACGTGTGCCGGAATGCATCGACGAAGCGAATGCACTCCTCCATCACCTCGTCGAAATGCCACGGGCGCGATCCCGCCCCGGCGCGCGCACGCTTGCTCGTAACGCGCGCGCACAGCGGCGTCTTCATCGATCCGCTTTGCGCAGAAAACGCTGCAGATCGGGCACGCGCTCGATGTGACTCCGCCGCCGCATGGAGCGCGGCCGTCCCGGCCGCAGTCGCCGGGCGTCCCGCCCGGCGACAAGCTCCTGGCCGGGCGGGACGCCCGCCCAGTGCGGGCGAGACGCCCGCGCTCCATGCGGCTACGTCCACTCCTCGCGACCCGTGTGGCCCTTCCCCTGCGTCCGATTGTTCTTCCGCCGCTCGATGTCCGGAATCGCGATCGTCTGATTCGTGCGCGTGTGCCGGAATGCATCGACGAAGCGAATGCACTCCTCCATCACCTCGTCGAAATGCCGCGGCGGCGATCCCCGCCCCGGCGCGCGCACGCTTGCTCGTAACGCGCGCGCACAGCCGCGTCCTCATCGATCCGCTTGCGCAGAAAACGCCGCAGATCGGGCACGCGCTCGATGTGACTCCGCCGCCGCATGGAGCGCGGCCGTCCCGGCCGCAGTCGCCGGGCGTCCCGCCCGGCGACGAGCCCCTGGCCGGGCGGGACGCCCGCCCAGTGCGGGCGAGACGCCCGCGCTCCATGCGCCTACGTCCACTCCTCGCGACCGGTGTGGCCCTTCCCCGGCGTCCGGTTGTTCTTCCGCCGCTCGATGTCCGGAACCACGGTCGTCTGATTCGTGCGCGTGTGCCGGAATGCATCGACGAAGCGAATGCACTCCTCCATCACCTCGTCGAAATGCCGCGGGGGCGATCCCGCCCCGGCGCGGATGCGATTGCAATGCTCGCGATACCGCTCGCTCCGCGCGCACGCTTGCTCGTAACGCGCGCGCACAGCCGCGTCCTCATCGATCCGCTTGCGCAGAAAGCGCTGCAGATCGGGCACGCGCTCGATGTGACTGCAGAAAAGGATCACATCGTTGCCCGCCATCAGCGCCTGCTCCGCGATCCATTCGTACGACCCGAGGTCGGAGACGGCGTGCATTTCCATATCGTCGCTGACGGCGAGGCCGTCGAACTTCGCGATGTCGCGCAGCAGCTCCGTCGTCACTTTGTGCGACAGCGATGCGGGCAATCCCGAATCATCGAACTGCGGATAGAGCCCGTGCCCGATCATGATCGCGCCCGCCTCGGCGCCGAGCTGCGTGAACGGCACCAGGTCGCGTTGCACGAGATCATCGAGCGCGACATCGATCACCGTCGCGCCGTAATGCGGATCCGCGGAGCCCATGCCGATGCCGGGGAAGTGCTTCGGCATCGACGCCGTGCCGGCGCCGTGCAGGCCGCGCATGAACGCGCCGCCGAGCTCGATCACGCTCTCCGGCGTGTTGCCGAACGTGCGCCGCTCCAGTCCTTTCGGCGACTCCCCGCCGCGTACGTCGAACACCGGCGCGAGATCGCATTCGATGTCGAAGTAGCGCAGCGCCATCCCGATGACCTTACCGCTCCACTCCGACATCTCCGCCGGCCGCTCCCCTTCCGCGAATGCCTCCGCGCTCGGAAGTCCCGGCACGATGTGGCGCAGCCGGTCAACGCGCCCGCCTTCCTCATCGATCATGAAGAGCGGCTCGCGTTTCGAGATCGCCCTCACCTCGGCGATCAGCTGTTTCAGCTGCACGACGTCCTGAATGTTGCGGCCGAACAGCACGACCGCGTACGGCGAATACTCGGAAAGAATCTTTCGCTCGAGGTCGGTGAGCGACTTGCCCGTCAGGCCAATACCGAGAATGTTCGTGCCCATGGTTGCTGGCAATTACTCCAATTTCTCCTTCAATTTTGCGAGCTCATTCAACGCCTGCAACGGCGTCAGCGCATCGAGCTGCAGCGTGCGCAATGCATCGAGCACATCCTGCTCGCGCGAATCGAACAGCGCCAGCTGGCGCGTGAGCTTCGGCGCATGCGGGCGCGTCTCCTCGACCATTGCCCGTTCCTTGCGCTCCAGCGTCGACAGAATTTCGCGCGCGCGATCGATGATCGTCCGCGGAATGCCGGCGAGCTTCGCCACCTGGATGCCGTAGCTCTTGTCCGCCGCGCCGGCGACGACCTTGCGCAGAAAAATGATCTGCTCGTTCCACTCTTTCACCGCGACGTTGAAGTTCGCCACGCGCGGCCGCGTCTTCGCCAGGTCCGTCACCTCGTGGTAATGCGTCGCGAACAGCGTGATGCCGCCCCGCTCCGCGTGATCGTGCAGATACTCGATGATCGCCCACGCCAGCGACAGCCCGTCGAACGTCGCCGTCCCCCGGCCGACTTCATCGAGGATGATCAGCGACCGCTCCGTCGCGTTGTTCAGAATGTTCGCCGTCTCGTGCATCTCGACCATGAAGGTGGATTCGCCGCGCGCCAACTGATCGGATGCTCCGACGCGCGTGAAGATGCGATCGCAAATCCCGAGCCGCGCCTTGCCCGCCGGCACGAATGAGCCGGCCTGATTGAGCAGAACGATCAGCGCGACCTGCCGCAGATAGGTCGATTTGCCCCCCATGTTCGGACCGGTGATGACCTGGATTCCGTTGCGGTCGCGATGGATGTCGGTGTTGTTCGGGATGAAGCGCTCGGCGACGAGCTGCTCGATCACCGGATGCCGCCCGTCGTCGATGCAGATCTCCGGTTCGTCGCTCAGCTGCGCGCGGACATAGCGATGGCGCACCGCGATCGTGGCCAGTGATGACAGCGCATCGATGTCCGCGACGGCGCGCGCCGTCGCCAGAATCGCGGACGATTCCTTCGACACCGCTTCGAGCAGCTCGTCGTACAGCCGGATCTCGATCGCGTTCGCCTTCTCCTCCGCGCCGACGATCTTCTCTTCCAGCGTTTTCAGATCGGGCGTGATGAAGCGCTCGGCATTGACCAGCGTCTGCTTGCGGATGTAGTCGCTCGGCACGCGCGCGAGGTTCGACTTCGACACTTCGATGTAGTAGCCGAAGACCGAGTTGAAACGGATTTTCAGTGACGAGATGCCGGTGCGCTGCTTCTCCGCCGCTTCGATCTCCATCAGCACCGACTTCGAATCGCGCGCGATGGTGCGCAGCGAATCGAGCTCTGCGTCGACGCCGGCCTTGATCGCGCCGCCGTCGCGGACGTTCATCGGCGGCGTGTCGCTGATCGTCGCCGCGATGCGGTCGATGACCGACTTCACGTCACGCATCACGCGCAGCTTCGCAAGCAGCGGCCCCTGCAATGCCCGCATCGCTTCGCTCAGCTCGCCGGTCGCAAGCAACGACTCCGCGAGCGTGAGGCATTCGCGCGGCGTTGCGCTGCGCAGCGTGATGCGCGAGACGACGCGCTCCAGATCGGCGATGCGCATCAGCCGCGCGCTCATCTGTTCGAGGATGGCTCGCGATCGCGTCAGCTCGTCGACCGCATCGTGACGCTCGAAGATCGCATCGCGCCCGACGAGCGGCCGCGTGATCCAGCGCCGCAGCGTGCGCGCACCCATCGCCGTGCGCGTCGCATTGATCACGCTCCAGAGCGAGGCGCGCGGCCGTCCGGCATCGCGCGAGTCGAGCACTTCGAGATTGGCGAGCGTCGCGGCATCGAGCTGGAGGAAATCCGCCGCGTTGTCGACGCGCAGCGCCTGCACGTGATCGAGCGTCCGCTTGTGACTCGCCGCGGCGTAACGCAACGCAGCGCCGGCGGCGGACACACGCGCGTCCTCGCCTTCCAGTCCGAAGCCGCGCAGGCTTTGCGTCGCAAAGTGCTTTGCGAGGTAGTCATGCGCGCCGCGCGGCTCGAACATCGACGGCTCGACCGGTGTCATCGGCACGCCGAGATGGGAGAAACCGTCGTTGTCGCGGGGAAAAATCGCTTCGCGCGGATCGAAGCGCGCGACGTCGTCATCGAGCCGCGCATCGTGCGCATCTCGATAGATGGTCACGAAAAAATCGCCGGTCGACACGTCGAGGAATGCCGCGCCGAGGGCCGTCTCCTGCGGGACGAGCGAGAGGAGGTAGCACGACTCGCGCTCCACGATCGAGCTCTCCGTCGCCGTGCCCGGCGTCACGATGCGCACGATCTCGCGCCGCACCAGCCCCTTCGCCGCCGCCGGATCTTCGACCTGCTCGCAGATCGCCACGCGCAGCCCGTGCCGGACCAGTTTCGCGATGTACGAATCGGCCGCGTGATACGGCACGCCGCACATCGGCGCCTCGTGCTCCTGGCCTTTTCCGCGCGCCGTGAGGACGAGATCGAGC
>DATEZA010000004.1:0-4229 GCA_035255945.1 Thermoanaerobaculia bacterium | reverse complement strand
CTTCGGAATCGTCGGTACCGACGGATCGAGGCGGTAGCCGATGTTGTTCCGCACCTGATTCTGCGGCGGCAGCAGTCCAGTGAGCATCGACGTGTGCGACGGCAGCGTCAGCGGGACGGCGGAGAACGCGTTCGTGAATAGGATCGAGTCCTTGCGCAGCGCGTCGATTGCCGGCGTGTCGACGTTCTTGTAGCCGAACAACGGCAGATGATCGGCGCGCAGCGTGTCGATGGAGATGATGATGACCGGCGCTCCGGGATAGTGCGCGCGCGACTGTTCCGGCCGATGGCAGGACACGCCGAGAAAAAGCACGAACAGAACAAGGATTAGTCGTTTCATGAATGTCATTGCGCGACGGACGCCGCGCGGTTTCGCCATTGTGCCGCAAGCGCCGGCTGGCGGAAGTGGTCGAACAGATTGCTCGCCAGATCGTAACTGTCGCGATCGGGATTCGCCGTCACCAGCTCCTGCATGACTGCATCGGCCGCGGCGACATTCCCCTGCAGCATGTAGATCGCAGCCAGACTGCCGTACGCGCGCGAGTCATGCGGAAAGCGCCGGATCTCTTCGCGAAATGCGCTCTCCGCCGCCGGGATGCGTCCCGCGTGCACGAGCGCATCCGCGCGGCCGGCTTCAAATCCGCGCGGCAGCTGCGCACCGGACACCTTCTGCTTCTCCAGCAGCGCGACCGCCTCCGCCGCCCGTCCACGCTTCACGAGCGTCTCCGCGTTCAACATCGCAGCCTGCGCCGCGACGTGTTTATCGCGCGACGCCTCACGCGCCTCCGCGTCCGCGCGGGCGAAATCGTTCTGCGCGAACGCAACCCGTCCAAGAAGCAGATGCGCCGCGCCGGGATTGCGGTTCATCGCGAGCTGCGCGTGTGCCCGCGCATCGTCGAACCGCCCGAGATTGAGATACACCGCGCCGAGTGAAAGCGCAACCACCTCGGTCATCGCCGGATTGTTCGACAACACCTGCCGGTATGTTTCCGCCGCCTCGTTGTACTGGCCCGCGGCCTCGTATGCAGTTGCAAGCTGCTGAAGTGCATCGGTGAAATTCGGATTACGCGCGATCACCTGGCGCAACGACGCGATCGCTTTCTTCGGCTGACCGCCGGCGAGTGCACGCGACGCTTCCTCGTACGTGGCGAGGTCCGCGATGTGATCCTTGGGATCGGGCAGCGCACCCGATGTCGATGACTGCGCGGTGAGGTACCCGAGGTCCGCAAGCTTCTTCGCTTGTTCAGGATCGATGCGCGCCGGCTGCTGCAGCTCGCGCGGATACTGCGCGATGTCGCTCCGAAACGACGCGAACACGCGTCGCTGATCGGCAACCACACTCGTTTTCTCGCCCGGATCGCTCTGCATGTCGTACAGCTCCGCACGCGGCGCGTCGATGAAGTGATGCGTGGCGTCGGCGAGCGAACGGAGATCGCTCCATCCGAGGTGCAGCCGCGGATACATCGTTTCGCTGAAGATGCGGCGCGGTTGCGCGGGGAGCTGCGTCAACGCAACTCCGCGCAAACCGGACGGCGCCTTCGTGCGGGTCAGCGACGCAATCGTCGGCATGATGTCGATCAGACCGACGGGTGAATCGACGGTCGCGTTTGAGGCGGCGTTCTTCGGCAGTTTGAGAAGCAGCGGCACATGCAGCGATTCGCGATACAGCAGGATGCCGTGCTCCTGCTCGCCGTGATCGCCGAGTCCCTCGCCGTGATCGGAGAGCAGCACGATCACCGCGCGATCATAGATTCCGCTTTTCTTCAGCGACGCGACGAACGTTCCGACGATTGCATCGGCGGTCGCGATCTCGCCGTCGTACGGATTGGCGAAGCGACTGCGAAAGGGCTCCGCCGGCGTGTAGGGCGAGTGCGGCTCGAACAGATGAAGCAGAAAGAAGAACGGCTTCCGGTCGTGCGCTGCAATCCAACGCTCGGCGATCCCTTCCGTTTGCGCGCCGGGCCTTTGCACGTCGCCCAGCACGGAGCCGGGTTGAAACGCGATCTCGTCATCGTAGTCATCGAACAGTGCGCGCAATCCTGTCTCGCCGCGCAGCACGTACGCGGACACGGCCGCTCCCGTCGCGTAGCCATTTGCGTGCAGCACTTCGGGCAGCGAGGCTCCGCGCGATGTCAGGCTGTATCCGATGTTGTCGCGGACGCCGTTCTCCGCGGGCAGCGTGCCGGTCAGCAACGTGACGTGCGAAGGAAGCGTGAGCGGCACATGCGACCACGCATTCGTGAAGAGAATGCCGTCGCGGCGCAGGGCGTCGATGTTCGGCGTCTCGACCGCTTTGTATCCGAAGAGCGGCAGGTGATCGGCGCGAAGCGTGTCGATCGAAATGATGATCACCGGCGCGCCCGGAAACTCGCCGGCCGCGGGCAGCGCATGTTCCGGACGACGGCACGCGGAGAGAAGTACGAGGATGAACGCTGCTGCGATTCGTAAGGACCGCACGCGTGGAAACAAGCTCAATCACTCATTGCAAATTTCGCTGCAAAAACAAGAGCCCCGGCGCGAGGCCGGGGCTCCGTTTACAGCAAAGTGAAAACAGCGACTAGAAGCGGACACCCGCGGAGATGAGGAACGTACGCGGAAGCTGCCAATCGCCGGCCTGGGTGAAGGTGGTCGGGACGCCTGCGCGGCCCTTACCGAAGTTCGGTCCCTTCATGAAGTTCGCGCCCAGCGCCAGGCAGTTCGCATTCGGCGCACCGCTGGTGTAGTTCGCGGCAACATTCGGGCACTCGACCGGAGTCTCGGTGAACGGGTTGAACGCGAGGAGGTTGCCCGACGAACGGTTGGTGAAGACCGTCGTATCACCGGACACCGAGGCCTGCTCGTTGAACGCATTACGCAGCTCGGCCTCGACGAAGATCAGGGCCTTGCCGCCGAGCGACGGGGAGTTCCAGTTGACGGCGACGTCGGTTGCGGTCAGGTCGTCGAAGCGGAAGCCACCGCGCTTGGAGAAGTAGTAGTTCGCCGAAGTCGGCGGGAAGTTGTAACCCGGGTTCTTCAGCGTGACGCGCTTGCCGAGGTTCGCCGCGGTGCACTCACCGAGGGAGACTTCAGCCGCGTTGCACTGACGGCGGCGCGGATCGATCGAACCGACTGCCGAATACGGCAGGCCGGAGTCGAAGCGCTCGAGCAGGCTGAAGTTGAAGTTGCCGATGTGCGTCGGCTGGTCGTAGCTCACCCAGCCACGAGCCTTGTGCGTCTGATCCGAGCTGAGGGTGCCGATCGGGTTACGGTTCGGGTAGTTGAGGTACTCGGGATAGCTGTTCGGGCCCGCGGTCGGAACCGGTCCGGAACCGCCGGTCTCGCCGACGTGGTTACCACGCAGACGGGAGTAGGTGTAGTTACCGCCGAGGTTCAGGCGGCTGAACAACTGATAGGAGCCCTGCAGCTGCACTGCGCGGTACTTGCGCTCGAGGTCGTTACTGGTGATCAGGTTCGTGATGTCCGCATTGCCGTTCAGCAGCGGATCGAAGATCTGACCGGTCGCAATCGAGGTCTCGTTGACGTAGAAGTTCTTCCACTTGCGGTCGATGTAGTCGGCGCGCAGGAAACCATGCGAACCGATCTGCGTTCCGGCGCCGATGGTGAACTCACCGACGTACGGCGACTTGAGCGCAAACGGAATGCGGGACGCGAGACCGTTGGTCTTGCCGCCGGCAAGGAAGTCCTTGTTCGACGTGTAACCAACGGACTTGAACCAGTCGTACAGCTGGGTGAAGAACTGCGTCGAGGTGACGTGGTTCATATCCGGACCGCCGTAGTACCAGTAGAGGTACGACGGGCTGCCGGCCGGCGACGCTGCGTCGGCGACGTTGCCGTCGGAGATCGACGTCACGTATTCGCTGTAGCTGCCGTTCAGGCGGATGCGGCCGTTGCCGAAGAGGTCGTAGGTGACGCCGAGGCGCGGGCTGGTCTTGGAGTCATCGGCGATCTTCTGATGCGCGCCGTCTTTGCCTTGGTTCTTGTCGTAGCGCGCGCCGAGGTTGAAGCTCAGCTTGTTGCTGAAGTCCCACTTGTCGTTGACGAACACCGAATCCGTGGTGAGGTCGGTGCCCTTCGTGGACTGAAGGATCGGCCACCAAATGATGAGGGTGTTGCCATCGGCAGCGGCCGAGATGTTGATGCTCTTGCCATCCGGGTTGGTCTGGATCTGGCCAGCAGCGTAGAGGCCGATGGTGAAGTCCGACGCCGACTGATGGTTATCCGAACGGCGGG
>DATEZA010000003.1:0-30547 GCA_035255945.1 Thermoanaerobaculia bacterium | reverse complement strand
TCGTGGCCAGCGGACAGCTCGGCATCTTCGCCAACGGTTACTGGGGCCATCCGGCCATGAAGCTGCCGCCGGAGGTCAACCTCATCGCCGTCTCGCATTACCTGCAGGCGCTCGAATATCAGCGCTACGCGAACCAGGTCGTGGCCATCCTCGGCGGCAAGACGCCGCACATCCAGAACGTCGCCGTCGGCGGCGTGGCGAACGCCATCAATCTCGATTCGCCCGCCACGCTCAACCTCGACCGCATCTACATGATGAAGCCGCTGCTGGAGAAGGCGATCTCGTTCGTGCAGAAGGTGCTCGTCCCCGATGTCTGCGTCGTCGCCGGCATGTATCCCGACTGGTTCGGTTACGGCGCCGGCGTCACGAATTACCTTTCCGTTCCGGAGATCCCGCTCGACGGCCGCAACACGAAGTACGCGCTCCCCGGCGGCACGATCATGAACGGCGACCTCTCCACCTACAAACCGATCAGCGGTCCGCGCGACGAGTACTGGCGAAAAGGCGTCACCGAAGACAGCACGCACGCCTACTACAAGGACGACGGCCCGCTCCATCCGTGGCAGGGCAAGACCGAGCCGAACTTCACCGACTTCCAGGACAACGGCAAGTACACGTGGGTCAAGTCGCCGCGCTTCGAAGGCAAGCCGATGCAGGTCGGTCCGCTGGCGAACGTGCTTTGCGGCTACGCGGCCGGCGATCCGCTGATGAAGAAGTGGACCGACGCCGCGCTGTCGAACATCTCCGCGATCGCGAAAGTCAAAGCAACGCCGGCCATGCTGCACTCGACGCTCGGCCGTCACGGCGCCCGCGCCATTCGCGCCGCGGTCTTCTCCGAGATCGCGCTGCAACAGTGGCAGCTGCTGCTCGACAACGTGGTCAAAGGCGACACGACGATCTACTACAGGCCCGAGTTCCCGAAGGGCGAGATCGAAGGCGTCGGCTTCCACGAAGCGCCGCGCGGCGCGCTGTCGCACTGGGTGGTCATCGACGACGGCAAGATCAAGAATTACCAGGCGGTCGTGCCGACGACGTGGAACTCCAGTCCGCGCGACGAAAAGGGCCAGGTCGGTCCGTACGAGGCGTCGCTCCTCGGCAATCCCGTCGCGCAGGCCGAGCATCCGCTCGAAGTGCTCCGCACCATCCACTCCTTCGATCCCTGCATGTCGTGCGCGGTGCACGTCTTCGATCCGGAGAAGAAGCGCCTCGCGCGCGTGAAAGTGCTGGGATAACGACGATGAGCAGGCTCGCGATTTTCGGTATCGGCAATGTGCTCGCGCAGGACGACGCCGTCGGCCCGACGGTGATCCACTGGCTGAACAGTCACTACTCCTTCCCGCCCGACATCGTGGTCGAAGACCTCGGCACGCCGGCGCTGGAGCTGCCGACGCATCTCGCGGGTCATCGCTTCGTCATCTTCATCGATGCAGTGCGCGCGTCCGGCGAACCGGGATCGGTGAGGCTCTACGACCGTGACGATCTCCTCTACAACCCGCCGGGTCTGCGGCTCACACCGCACGACCCCGCGCTCACGGAGACGCTGCTGATGCTCGACCTCGCCGGCGGCGCGCCGGGCGATGTGAAGATGGTCGGCGTCGTTGCCGCACAGACGGAGATGGCGCTCGGTCTCTCCGACGCCGTGCGCCACGCGATCCCGTTTGCCGCCGCCGCCGTGCTGGAGCTTGCGGAGCGCGTTGGAGTGGTGGCCGAGGAGCGTGTCGACGTGGGGTCAACGATTCCGTGGTGGGAAGCGGCGTAACGTAAACTCGCCTTCGTGTCTGTCCGCGTCACGGTCGTCATCCCGACGTACAACTGGAGCTCCGTACTGCCGTACTCGATCGGCAGCGTTCTTCATCAAACCTTCCTCGATTTCGAGCTGCTCGTCGTGGGCGACGGCTGCACGGATGATTCGGAGCAGGTCGTCGCGTCGATCGGCGATCCGCGCGTGCGCTGGATCAATCTGCCGGAGAACACTCGTCATCAGAGTGGTCCGAATAACGAAGGGCTGCGTCAGGCACAGGGGGAGATCATCGCCTACCTCGGACACGACGATCTCTGGCTGCCGCATCACCTCGAATCGCACATGCGCGCGCTCGATGCGAACGGCGCCGATCTCGCGTATTCGCTCTGCCTGCTCGTTGCCGCCGACGGCTCGTTTTTCGTCGCGCCGCCGCGGCCGCGCTCCGGCTCGTTCTCGCCGCCGTCGGCCATGACGCATCGCCGGGCCGTCACCGAGTCGCTCGGCGACTGGCGTCACTTCGATGGCCGGGAACCGCCCGACGTCGAGCTCTGGCGGCGCGCGCAAAATGCCGGACGCACATTCGCCTTCGCGCAGCGGCTCACCGCCATCAAGTTCCCCGCCGCGTGGCGCCGCGATGTCTACCAGCAGCGGCCGAGTCATCAACAGGCAGGCTGGTTTGGTCGTGTGACCGATGCGTCGTCATCCCGAGCGTAGTCGAGGGACCTGGGGGTGCGGGCGGCGCGCCGCACTCCCGCCCAGGTGCCTCGACTACGCTCGGCATGACGTCAGAGCGTGAGCTCCATGTAGCGCGAGCCCTCGATCGGGTTGAAGCGATACGGGTCGATGTCGACGAAGCCGAACGATTCGTAGAGCCGCATCGCGTCCTGCATCGACGATCTGCTGCGTGAACCAAGGCCTCCTGAAGATCGTGCTCTACGATGGCCGCGACGAAAGCCCCACCCGCGGCCGCATCACGGCGTGTCGATCCGCGAAGTGCTCCACGTGCCGCGCGATCACGGCGTCCCGGCGTCTGGCACGGCCTGCACAACATCGCATCGGCCGACGCGCTGATGGTGAATTTCCCCTCCCGCCCGTACGACTACGACGATCCGGACCACTATCGGTTGCCGTATGACGCGGAGGAGATACCGTACGTGTGGAAGGCGGCGGTGGGTGAACGGTTTCGGGCGGATGCGCGGTGAAACCGCGGATTGAACGCAGAACGCAGAACGCAGAGTGAGAACTTAGAATTGAGGTGGCGCTTCGCGCGCGTCTCTTTCTAAATTCTGATTCTGCGTTCTGCGTTCTGCGTTCAAGCCCCTCCCGCCCCGAGTGACCCCCATCACACCCACCCGTATCACCCGCCCTCCCCCCAAACCACCCCTCTGACTACCTTGTTCATCACGAGGTCGTGTGATGGGTCTCGAAGGGCGTCACATACAGATTCGCGGGATCGTTCAGGGCGTTGGCTTTCGCCCGTTCGTCTACCAGCTCGCTCAGCGCAGCGGCGTCGGGGGGCGGGTACGGAACGATTCGATGGGCGTGGTCATCGACGCCTTCGGCCGCAATGACGCACTCGACTCATTCATTCAGCACATCGAGCTCGATGCTCCTCCGGCCGCGCGCGTGCGCGAGATCGAGTGGGTCGCGATTCCGTTCGAGAACGAGTCCGAATTCGCGATCGCGGCAAGCACCGACGCCGATGTCCGCAACGTCTCGATTCCCGCGGACCTCGCGATCTGCGACGACTGTCTGAGCGAGATCTTCGATCCCTCCAATCGCCGCTTTCACTACCCGTTCACCAACTGCACGAACTGCGGACCGCGTTACACGATCGCGAAGGACATCCCGTACGACCGCGCGCACACCACGATGTCGCGCTTCCGGATGTGCGCGGATTGCCGGCGCGAGTACGAAGATCCGAACGATCGCCGATTCCACGCGCAGCCGAACGCGTGTGCGGCGTGCGGACCGAGAGTCTTCGCCATGACGCCGAACGGCCGCGAGATCGAGACCGACGATCCGATCGGCTTCGCCGCACGCAGTCTGCGTGCGCAGTTCATCGTCGCCGTGAAAGGACTCGGCGGTTTCCACCTCGCTTGTGATGCAACTTCAGAAATCGCGGTGCAGCGTCTGCGGGAGCGCAAGCAGCGCGAGGCAAAACCGCTCGCGGTCATGGTGCGTGACCGGGCCGAAGCCGAACGGATCTCGTTTCTGAGCGAGAGCGAGCGGCGGCTGCTGACTTCCGTCGAACGTCCGATCGTCCTCCTTCAAAACAAGGCCGACGCTTCGCAATTGGACGGCTTGTTCCTCCCCTACACACCGCTGCATCACCTCCTCCTCGCGGCCGCCGGACGTCCCCTGATCATGACGTCCGGCAATCGTGCCGAGGAGCCGATAGCGGTGCGGAACGGGGAGGCGATCGAGCGGCTTGGCGGGATTGCCGATCTCTTCCTGATGCACGACCGCGACATCGAAACGCGCTGCGACGATTCGGTCGTGCGCCTCATCGACGACGCACCGGTCGTCCTTCGCCGCGCGCGCGGCTACGTCCCGCACGGCGTCAACGTTCCACAGACGTTCCACGAGCCGCTGCTCGCCGTCGGCGCGCATCTGAAGAACGCGATCTGTCTCGGCGTCGGAAAGACTGCGTTCCTCGGGTCGCACATCGGCGATCTCGAGACCGTCGAGACGCTGCGCAGCTTCGAGCAGTCGATCGGGAGGATGAAGAGCTTCGTCGGCATCGAGCCGCGTGTCGTCGCGCACGACCTTCATCCCGACTACTTCTCCACGCGTTACGCGCAAACGCTGCACGACGTGACGCTCGTCGGCGTCCAGCATCACCACGCGCACATCGCGGCCGTCATCGCCGAGCACGCGATCGACTCGCCCGTCATCGGCGTCGCGTACGACGGCACCGGCTACGGTCTCGACGGCACCTCGTGGGGCGGCGAAGTGATGATCGCGGACCTGACGAAGTTCCGCCGCGTCGCCACCTTCCGGCCGATCCCGCTCGCGGGCGGCGATCGGGCGATCAAACAGGTGTGGCGCATCGCGCTCGCGCTGCTCGACGACGCATTCGACGGCGAGCCGCCGCTCGATCGGATCCCGCTGTTCAACAGTGTGGCGCCGCCGACCACGGCGGCGATCCGAAACATGATCGCGAACGGCATCAACGCACCGCTCGCCCGCGGCGCCGGCCGCTATTTCGACGCGTTCGGCGCCTTCGTCCTCGGCATCGCGAACGCGCGCTACGAAGGCGAAGTCGCATTCCAGTGGAACGTCATCGCCGACCCGAATGAAAAGGGCCGCTATCCCGCCGTGATTCGCGAAGGCCTCGATCCGTGGGAAGTCGATGTGCGGCCGATGGTCAAAGCAGCGGTCGACGATCTGATCGCCGGACGTAGCGCCCCGACGATCTCCGCCCGTTTCCACAACACCCTCGCCGCAGTCACCGTCGAGCTCATTCACGCCGCCGACGCCGATCTCCCCGTCGCACTCGGCGGCGGTTGCTTCCAGAACGCACGGCTCACCGAATCGATCACCGCCGCGCTGCGCGATCAGCAGCGTGTCTTCATCGGGCGCGAAGTGCCGCCCGGCGACGGCGGCATCGCGCTCGGCCAAGCCGTCATCGCCAACGCAGTCGCGCAGACAAGAACGGAGAACCTCACATGTGTCTCGGTGTCCCCGGCAAAGTGATCGACATCAACGGCAGCATGGCCACCGTCGACTTCTGGGGCGTGCGCCGCCAGGTCTGCCTCGACATCGTCGACGAGCATGTCGCGATCGGCGACTACATTCTCAATCACGTCGGCTTCGCCATCCGCCGCATTCCGCCCGACTCGATCGTCGAGACGCTGGCGCTGTACGAAACGCTCCTCGCCCAGCGCGACGAGAACGATCCGATGGCCGCCGACGTCCTCGGCGAGATCGAAGCGACGCATGTCTGACGGAGCGCGGACTTCCAGTCCGCAGTCGTCGGGCGTCCCGCCCGGCGACCAGCTTCGCGACCGGGCGAGACGCCCGCTCGCTGCGGGCGAGACGCCCGCGCTCCACGAAACGCTCCTCGCCGAGCGCGACGAGAACGATCCGATGGCCGCCGACGTCCTCGGCGAGATCCAGGCGACGCATGTCTGACGGAGCGCGGACTTCCAGTCCGCAGTCGTCGGGCGTCCCGCCCGGCGACCAGCTTCGCGACCGGGCGAGACGCCCGCTCGCTGCGGGCGAGACGCCCGCGCTCCACTTCCGCGATCCCGAGCTCGCCCGCGCGCTCGCGCAGCAGCTCGAAGCGCTGATGCGCGAGATCGGCCGCGAAGTGTCGGTCATGCACGTCTGCGGCTCGCACGAACAGGCGATCGCAAAATTCGGATTGCGCTCGCTCTTCCCGAAAAAGCTCAACGTGATCATGGGACCGGGCTGCCCCGTCTGCGTGACCGACGTGCCCGAAGTCGATGAAGGCGTCCTCCTCGCGGAGATGCCGAATGTCGAGATCGCGACGTACGGCGACATGCTGAAAGTCCCCGGCACTGTGCGCTCGCTCGCCGATGCGCAGGCGAACGGCGCGAAGATCCACATCGTCTACGGACCGGCGCAAGCCGTCGAGCTGGCGAAGCAGATTGACAACGAACTTGTCTTCTTCGCCACAGGCTTCGAGACTACAGCAGTTGCAACTGCGGCCATCCTGATGGCAGGACCTCCGGAGAATTTCTCGATCCTCTCGGCACACAAATACATCCCGCCGGTGATGGAGATCGTCGCCGAAATGCCCGAATCGAAGATCGAAGGCTTTCTCGCGGCGGGACACGCGGCGGCGATCACCGGCTGGGGCGTGTTCGAAGAATTCGTCGAGCGACACGCGCAGCCGGTCGTCGTCGCCGGATTCGAGCCGCTCGACATCCTCGCCGGCCTCGTCGAGCTCGTGACGCTCGTGCGCGACGGCGAACGCAAGGTGGTCAACACCTTCCCGCGCTGCGTCACGAAGGAGGGCAACCTCGCCGCACAGGAGCAGCTCTGGAAAGTCTTCCGTCCGTGCGGCGGACGCTGGCGCGGCATCGCGCACGTGCCGAACGGCAATCTGCGGCTGCGTGACGAATTCGCGAAGTGGGACGCGCGCAAACGCTTCCCCATCGACCTCCGCTCGCTGTGGGATTTCGCGCCGCCGCAGCTCGCGAATCAATGCATCTGCGGCGACATCATGGCCGGCATCCGCAACCCCGTCGATTGCCGGCTCTTCAACAACCAGTGCATGCCGGACACGCCGGTCGGCGCGTGCATGGTCTCGAACGAAGGGACATGCAAGATCTGGCATCTGTACGGAGGAGTGGTCTCGCTATGAGTCGCATCCTTCTCAAGCAGGGGGGCGGCGGCCGCGCGATGCGCCGCCTCATCGAAGACGTCTTCATCCGCGACTTTGCCGCCATGCCGTTCGACGGCATCGGCCTCGCCGCGATGGACGACGGCGCGTGCATTCCGTTCGGCGATGAGTTCATCGTCGTCACCACCGACTCGCACGTCATCCAGCCGATTTTCTTTCCCGGCGGCGACATCGGCCGCATCTCCATCAGCGGCACGGTCAACGATCTCGCCATGATGGGCGCCACGCGCATCCTCGGGCTGACCTGCGGCGTGATCCTCGAAGAAGGTTTCCCCATCGAGCAGCTCGAAAAAATTCAGCGCTCGATGGTCGCGGCGTGCCGCGAAGCGGGCGCGGTCGTCATCACCGGCGATACGAAAGTGATGGGCCGCGGCGAAGTCGACGGCATCGTCATCAACACCACCGGCATCGGCGTGACGAAGGTCCCCATCCGCGATAACGGTCTGCGCGCCGGCGACCGGATCATCGTCACCGGCACGATCGGCGATCACGGACTCGCGGTCATGTCGCTGCGGCACAAGCTCGAGCTCGAAGGCGATCTGATTTCCGATGTCGCGCCGATCAACTCGCTCGTCGCCGCGATCCTCGACGGTGCGCCGGGCGCGATCACAGCGATGAAAGATCCGACGCGCGGCGGACTGGCCAGCGCGCTGCACGAGATGGCCGCGAAGTCGAACGTCTGCGTCGTGCTCGAAGAGCGCAAAGTCCCGGTCACCGATGCCGCGCGCGCCGCGGGTGAAGTCCTGGGCATCGATCCGCTGCATGTCGCGAACGAAGGAAAAGCGGTCCTCGGCGTGCGCGCCGAAGACGCGGAGCGCGTGCTCGCGATCATCCGCGCGCACGAGCGCGGACGCGACGCGGCGATCATCGGCACCGTCACCAATGAACGTCCCGGCTCGATCATCCTCGACACCGGATTCGGAAGGAGGCTGCTCGCCGAGCCCGACGGCGAGCCGCTGCCGCGCATATGCTGAACGTCGCCGTCCTCTGCTCGAAACGCGCGCCCGGACTCGAGGCGCTGCTCGAACGTCGCGAATTCAATGTCGTCTGCGTGATGACCACGGACAATGAATTCGCCGAGTGCGGCGTGCCGGTCATCACCCATCCGATCAAAGGCGTGAATCGCCGCGACTACGACAGCGACACCGCCTCGATGCTCTCCGCTCTCGGCATCGACGCCGTCCTCTGCCTCGGATATCTCTACATCCTGACGGAGCCGATGCTCTCCGCCTTTCCGGATCGCATTTTCAACGTCCATGACGCCGATGTCTCGCAGCGCCGCTACCCCGGTCTGCACGCGACGCGCGACGCGATCGTCGCCGGCGAGCGCGTGACGCGCAGCTCCGTGCATGTCGTCACCGCCGAGCTGGACGCGGGGCCGGTCGTCGCCGTCAGCCGCGACTATCCGGTCTCGCCCCTGGTGCGCGACGCGCTGCGCTGGAACGCCACCGACATCGTTCGCGCCTACGCCTACGCGCATCGCGAATGGATGATGCGCGATTGCTGGGGCGAGCTCGCCGCGCGCGCACTCGCGTACGCCGCGGCTCCCGAGGAGGCGTTCGCGTGACGAACATTCGGGTTGAGCGGGATGGAGCGGTGGGCATCATCACCATCGACCGCAAAGAGCGCTTCAACTCGCTCGACGTCGAGACCGCGCGCGACCTCCGCAAAGCCGGCCTCCAGCTCGCACGCGACAACGCCTTCCGCTGCGTAATCCTGCGCGGCGTCAACGGCATCTTCTGCAGCGGCGCCGACCTCAAATACATCCGCGCCTTCGGTAATCAGGAGGATCTCGCCTATCTGCAACCCCCTGGTGTACGACAAGCTCTCAGCTTGTCGTACGGCGCCGTCTTCAAACAAATCCTCGAATACATCCACAGCACCATCTCCGAGATCCGCCGCGCATCGAAGCCCTTCATCGCAGCGGTCGACGGCGTCGCGGCCGCGGGCGGACTCGGCATCGCGATCTGCTGCGATCTCGTCCTCGCCAGCGAGCGCTCGACGTTCGAATGGGCGTATTCGAAGACCGGTCTGACCGGCGCCGAATCGTCGACGTTCTTCCTCCCGCGACTCGCCGGCCTCCGCCGCTCGCTCGAAATGCTCCTGCTCAATCCGCGGCTCGATGCGATGCGCGCGCAGGAGTACGGCCTCGTCACGCGC
Organism: Thermoanaerobaculia bacterium; assembly: GCA_035255945.1. Lineage (GTDB taxonomy): Bacteria > Acidobacteriota > Thermoanaerobaculia > Gp7-AA8 > Gp7-AA8 > JAJPHC01. Next base: position 21,272 of record DATEZA010000003.1, on the reverse strand, counting down.
GTGATTCCGAACGAGACCTTCGATGCGGACGTGCTCGCGATCGCTCGCCAGATTGCGGAGGGACCAACCGAGGCGCTCGGTATCGCGAAGCAATTGATGAATGAAGCAGCAGGTGTCGATCGTCTCGACTATCACCTCGATCGCGAGCTCGAACACCTCGCACGCATCGCCGACGGCCCCGCATTCGCCGAAGGACTCGCCGCCTTCTTCGAAAAACGCCCGCCGGAGTTTCACCATGCATGAATACTCGATCGTTCAATCCCTCGTCGACGCCGTGACCTCGGAGTGTGGCAGCCACGCCGCCGCCCTCGTCCTCCGCGTCCACATCGAGATCGGCGACCTCTCCGGCGTCGACGTCGATCTCCTCACCACCGCGTTCGAAACCTTCCGCGAAGGCACCTGCTGCGAGCACGCCGATCTCGTGATCGAGCGCGTCTCGACGCAGTGGGTCTGCCCGAAGTGCGACCGTCCGATCGCGTCGGGACAGGTCCTTCGTTGTCCCGATTGTGATGAGCCGGCGCAACTCGCAGCCGGCGACGAAATTCTTCTCCGCCAGATCGAAATGGAGGTCCCCGATGTGTCAGGACTGCGGCTGCGGTGATCCGGAAGTCGTTCCCGTGAAAGTGCAGCAGAAGATCCTCGCCCGCAACGACCGCACCGCCGCGCACAACCGCGATCACTTCCTCGGCGACGGCATTCTCGCCATCAACCTGATGGGCTCACCCGGCGCCGGCAAGACCGCCGTGCTCGAAGCGACGGCGCGCGCGCTGCCGAATCCAAAGAAGGTCGCGGCACTGGCCGGCGATCTCGCCACGGAGAACGACGCGAATCGCATCACCGCCGCAGGCATCCGCTCCAAGGCGATCACCACCGGTCAGGCGTGTCATCTCGATGCGGAGCTCGTGCATCGCGCCGTGCATCACTTCGATCTCGACGGCGTCGAGTACCTCTTCATCGAAAACGTCGGCAATCTCGTCTGCCCCGCGGTGTACGACCTCGGGCAGGCGTTCAACGTCGTCGCGCTGTCGATCACCGAAGGCGAAGACAAGCCGCTGAAGTACCCGACGATGTTCGCGAAGGCCGATCTCGTGCTGCTGACGAAGGCCGATCTGTTGCCGCATCTGCCGTTCGTCGATGTCGACAAGATCACCGATGCGCTGGCGCGCGTGATGCCGAATCCGCGCGTGATCTCGGTGTCGGCGCAGACGGGATTCGGCATCGAGGCATGGATCCGCTGGCTCGCCACGGTGCGCACGAATGCGCTGGAGAAATTCGAGGTCTATGCGTGACTTCGACGCTCGTCATCACCGCCGCGCTGATCGGCTCGATCCACACCCTCGCGCCCGATCACTGGGTGCCGTTCGCCGCCCTCGGCCGCGCGCGCGGCTGGTCCGCATGGCGCACCGCGCGGACGACGTTCTTCTGCGGCTTCGGCCACGTGACCGCGTCCGCCCTGCTCGGCATCCTCGCGCTCGTCGCGGGACTCAAAGCAGTGCACGCGATCGGCTCCCGCCTCGAGTCGTACGCGACGCTCCTCCTGATCGGCTTCGGCCTCGCGTACATGCTCTGGGGCTTCTGGCGCAGCAGCGTGCACGGCCACGCGAAGCCCGGCGCGAACACGACCGAGTGGGGCCTCTTCCTCGTCTATTCGGCGGACCCCTGCATCGCCGTCATCCCGATGATCATGGCCGCATCCACCGGCGGCTGGCTGTCCGTCGCGTTGGTCACCCTCGCCTACGAAATCGCAACCATCGCCACCATGATCGTCCTCGCAACGGGATTGCTCCACGGTGTCAAGCGCATGACCTTCCACTGGGCCGATCACTACGGCGACGCACTCGCGGGCGGAGTAATCGTGTTTGTCGGAGTGGCGATGATGGTTTTGGGGTGGTGAGGGGACAATAGCCTCAGAGGCAACTGTTGATCCCGGGCGATTGCAGGGGCGACCAGTGCAAGCAGCACTTCGGCAGCGACTAATTTCACCAGCGGGACGACAACCGAGTTGCCGAATTGTTTGTACGCCTGTGTATCAGAAACAACAATGCGAAATGAATCCGGAAATCCCATAAGCCGAGCACATTCGCGGGGCGTAAGTCTGCGAGGGTTCTTTCGTCTTTGTGGAATCAGTATTTCCGATCCATCCTTGTAGTAACGTGCGCTCAGTGTGCGCGTTGTGCCATTTAAGTCAGCGAGCCCGAACCCGAAACCATTGCCCGCCTTCTTATGCTTTTCTGCATAATCCTGCAGATACTGCCAAAGTTTGTCGCTCAGCGTGTATCGCGCAGAGATGCGTTTTTCGACAATGTCACGAAGTTTCGGTGGCTTTGACGCGGACTTTATTATCGGCCACTTGAAATCGCGCGGCTCTTTGAATCCAACTATGAAAATGCGCTCGCGATGCTGGGGTACGAGAAACCGTGCGTCGAGAATTCGATAATGAATGTCATAACCGAGTTCCTCCGAAAGAACCTGGAAGATGACATTGAATGTACGACCGCCGTCGTGATTACGAAGATTACGAACATTCTCCAGAATAAACGCTCGAGGCCGATGTGTACGAAGAAAGCGAACGATCTCGAAAAACAGTGTTCCCTGAGCGTTATCAGCAAAGCCGTGAGGACGACCCAGGCTGTTTTTCTTCGAAACTCCGGAGATTGAGAACGGCTGACACGGAAAACCGGCCGTGAGAATGTCATAAGGTGGAATAGTCTCCTCATCGACTTTTCGAATATCGCCAGCAGGTTCCTCCTCGAAGTTTGCCGAGTATGTCTGTCTCGCAAACCGGTCCCAGTCGGAGGAAAAGACGCAGTGGCCGCCGAGTTGCTGGAGAGCGAGCCGGAAGCCTCCGATTCCGGCAAAAAGGTCGATGAATCGGAAACTTCGGGACGTCGCTTTCACGGCGTCAGAATACCTCGGTCACGGCCGATTGCCGAGGACGATCTGCTGCGAACTCCACGGCGAGTAGAATTTAGGCATGGTGGATGTTCTCTCGCCGGCTCAGCGCCGAAAGAACATGCAACGCATCCGGTCGAAGGATACGAAGCCTGAACTCCGAATCCGACAACTGGTCCATTCGTTGGGCTACCGTTTCCGCCTGCATCGGCGGGTTCTGCCCGGCAGCCCGGACCTCGTTTTTGCGAGCCGGCAAAAAGTCATATTTGTACACGGCTGCTACTGGCACATGCACTCATGCCGATTCGGTCGTGTGGTGCCGGCGACGAACGCGAAGTTCTGGCAGGAGAAGCGAGACGGCAATAAGAAGCGCGACGAGCGTAAGCACAGAGCGTTGCGCTCGCTTGGGTGGTCGATCCTTGTCGTATGGGAGTGCCAGTTGAAGGATGGTAAGTTGACCGATCGCATTCGCCGATTTCTGGATGGACACTCATGACACCTTCACTAGCTTCGCTATTCTCTGCGGTCGCGACGAAGCAGCTCGTCCCCGTCGACATGCCGAAACTTGGTTCTCACCAGCACGAGCTCAACGGTTCCGGGCGGCTTCGCGCATTTTTCGGTGAACACAAGATCAAGGGACCATTGCGGTGGCACTATTTCGCTGATGGAGAGGAACCGGCCCAGGACGTCGGATCGTTTACATTTTACGACTCGCGTCTGAAAGGCGCCTTCCGTACGGGACGAAAGGAGTGGCGCATGTACTACACCGGCCAATTCCTCAGCCGCGCGGCACCCGGCGACCTTCTCGTTCTTGTGCGTACCATATCAGGCGAAGTTCACGCTCTTGTATTCGAAGCCGCGTCGAACTGGCTGCGAGCTGCGAAGACCCTATTCGATATCGTCGAAGAAAAGCCGACCTTCAAAATTTCATCATCGACGCGCCTCGATCGACATAGCCTCGAATTTGTATCAACACGCATCATCGAGGAGCTGCAGCTCGAAATCGATGTGCAACCCGGAACAGAGTATGAGGAGACCGCCGCGGCAGAACTCGAAATGGCTTTAAAGGTAAATCGTCCATTTCCAGCTCCTGCGCGGCTGTCGGATGTCGCGCGATCCCTGGTTCAGGTTGATGAATCAGACCCTGACGATATTTTGCTGAAGTGGCTTCAAACGGAGGAGCTTGTATTCAAAGCCATCGAGCGGCTCGTAGTTGATGAAAAATTACAGGCTGGTTTTCGCGATGTCGATGAATTCGTGGACTATTCGCTGTCCGTGCATAACCGCCGCAAATCGAGAATGGGTCTCGCACTTCAGAATCATCTCGCGAAACTATTTACTTTGAAGAACATTCGGTTCTCACCGCAGGCATACACGGAGAATCGAAAGAAGCCGGACTTCATCTTTCCCGGTTCGGCGGAATACAGCAATCCACGATTCAGGGCACAGCGCTTAACGATGCTCGCAGCGAAGTCATCCTGCAAAGAACGTTGGACGCAGGTGCTCACCGAGGCCGACCGGATCTCGATCAAACATTTGTGCACGCTCGAGCCAGCAATTTCAGAAGCGCAGACTCAGGAAATGACACGTCAAAGAGTTGTTCTCGTTGTTCCAAACGCGCTTCAGGTCACGTTTTCGCCGCGACAGCGCGAGAAATTGATGAGTCTCGCTGCCTTTATCGAGCTTATAAGAAAGCGGCAAAAGTAATGGAACAAGTCATCTGAATCGCGGCATCTTCATCAACCGGCCGTTTCCATCCGCACAGAATGCCTCCCGGCCGGAGAATGCCTCCATCACCTTCGGCGCTCCGCGAACACCCGGCCCCTTCTTCAGCCACGGGTAGTTGCGCCGCACCCGCCGGAGCGTGATCATCATTTCGCCTTGTATCAACAGGCACGGGCGCCACCAACGCGCCTCCGGCGATCACCTTTTGCCTGAACAGCTGCGCGACCCTGTCCATCACATGCGGAATGGCACCGAACCACCAGAACAGATCACGATGCTTAGCGCGACATGAACCGCGGCGGCGATGATCACAAAGTGCGGCCATCGGCGCCGTGATCGCACTGATCCTCCGCACGAGTGCGACGAGAGCGTCACCGTAAACCGGTCGAGCTCTTTCGCCATCAGCACCGCGCGGGTCATCTCGAACGAAGTAGAGCGACCACGACGTGCCGGCACGACCGGCGTCATAAAGATGCGCCGCAGGCGAGCATCGGCACGATCGATCGCCGTGCGATCGGGCGCGAGATGACGGATGACCGCGAACGCCGGGACGGTGAGGATCTCAATCGTGATAGCGGGGACTGAAGCCGCGAATTCGTACAGAGTGGAAAGACGGATGTGGGTCCTTCAGCGGAGAATGCAAACACGCAACTGAGATCAGCACCGCGGATTCGGCGGCAACATTGCGCCAGACAGGAGCCTCATGGACGTGATCCTCTTCGGCGCCACGGGCATGGTCGGACAGGGCGTTCTTCGCGAGTGCCTGCTCGATCCGCGCGTCAGGCGCATCGCGTCGATCGGCCGCACTGGGATCGGTGACAAGCACGCCAAACTCGACGAGATCGTCCACGCGAATCTGTTCGACATCACCGCCCTCGATCTCCAGAACTTCGACGCCTGCTTCTTCTGCCTCGGCGTCTCCTCGGCGGGAATGTCCGAAGCCGACTACCGGCGGATCACCTACGACCTCACGCTCAGCGTCGCCGGCACGCTGGTGAAGCAGAACCCCGACATGACGTTCATCTACGTCTCCGGCGCCGGCACCGGCGGCCGCGCGATGTGGGCGCGCGTGAAAGGCGACACCGAAGACGCGCTGCTGAAGCTCGGATTCAGGGCGGCGTACATGTTCCGACCCGCGCTGATTCAGCCGATGCACGGGATCAAATCGCGTACCGCGGCGTATCGGATTTTCTACGCGATCACGAAACCGCTGCTGCCGCTGCTGCGGCGATTTCCGAAATACGTCACCACGACCGAGGCGGTGGGAAGAGCGATGATCGAGGTCGCGGCGAATGGGGCGGCAGGGAAGACGATCCTCGAATCGGAAGACATCAACATCAGCGCGAATCAGGTCAGTGCTGCGGCGCCGAACGCCGGGGCATAGCGCCGTTGGACGAGTTCGATCAACTTCGTGAACAACTCCGCGGTTGCGCGCGCGTCGCCGAGGGCCGAATGCCGGCCATGTTCGTGGAAGGTGATTGCGAAGTGATCGAACGCCGCTGAGGATCCGGCCCCTTCGAGCTGGAGAATCCCCGCGATGTTCAGAAACCGCAGAATTCCGGCGGTGTCGATGGAGCGATGTGAAAAGACGCGTTCATAGTCCTTGCCGGCGAGGCGGTAGAGGCGGCGAAGAAATCCGATGTCGAAATTGACGTTGTGCCCGGCGAGCGGCACCGACTCAACCGTGCCGAATTGATTCGCGAGAAATGCTTCGATCGCGGCGACTGCGGCGTCCGGCGATAGACCGTGAATGCGCAGCCATTCCGGATCGATGCGATGGATGCTTTGCGACTCCCGATCGATGCGAGGTTGCGGCTCCGCGATGAATACCTCCATGGACGACCGGATCGTGCCGTCTTCCCAGACCACGAGGCCGACGGACAACACGCTGCAGATGAGCGGATCCAGTCCGCCCGTCTCCGTATCGATAAACAGAAGCCGCGAGGTCATGACTCACTTCCCGAAAAGAGGCTGATTGACGAGCTTCTGATGCAACGAGGAATCCATCCCTTTAATTTTTAGGACGTTCAACGTGTCGAGATAGCCGCGCTCGATCGTTTTCCGAATCCGCTTCCGGTCGAAGTCGAGCGTATCGCCGAGCGCATCCGACGGCTCGATCTCGATCAGCTCTAACTGGTGACGTGCGGTTGCTCCGCCTAGTTTTCCAAGTTCTTCGCGAAAGCGCTTATCGATGGTCGCTTGCAACTTCGGTGAAATTGGTTGCTTCGCAAGCCACTTCGAAAAGCGGTTCATGCGCGTCTCATGATCACGTACTTCTTCGTTGATGCGAGACCAGGCGTGCACGATCGGTTCGGTGTGAATGTAGTGGTAGATCTCGAGCGTCCGCTTCAGGATCTCTGACGCATTCAGCTTGCTCGTATCCTGAAACGCTCGGGGCGGGTCCTGCTTGACGCAGTACACCACCCCCGGCTGCGCGACGTTGTTCGTTGCGCAATGGCGGAGAAAGTAGGCCGCTTCGCGCGTCGGCGTGTGGTTGCCGATCCCGCCGTCGACGTACCAATCGCCGTCGATCTGTACCGGCGGGAAGAACAATGGGATCGCCGCTGAGGCGAGGAGACAGTTCTCCAGTTTGTTTTGCGAATCGATCGCTCGGAAATGGCTCATACGCTGTTCGTTCGGCGGTAAGAGCGCATCCAACTGCACAAATTGATCGATGAGCTCGGAGATGTAGAACGCGCGCAGCGCACTGCTCGTGTAGTTCGTCGCTGCAATGATGAGATGCGCTTTGCGCTGAACGACGGTGCCGTAGTTGACGGCGCTCGCGACGAGCTCGCGGAGTCCGGTGTTTCCGTAGACGGAAAACAGCTTCGACAGAAATTTGGCTGCGTAGCGAACGGAAACGCTTTTCACGCGAGTGCCGAGGATCGACTGCGAGGTTGCCCTGGTCCAGAAGCGAAGCAGCGTGTCCGTATCAGCACTGGCAAGAACGGCTGCATTGAGCGCACCTGCCGATGTGCCGATGTAGCACATCGATCGTTGCATCCCGGCGGCTTGCTGCGAGACAGTGAGGGCTTTGGCGACACCTGCGCCATATGCTCCTTTGGCTCCGCCGCCGCTGAGAACGAGGCAATCGATCGTCTGGATCAAGTCTCAAAATTGTCGCACAGCGCTGAATCCATAAAAGCGGACGAAATGCGGGAGATTGAACGCAGAACGCAGAACGCAGAACGCAGAACGCAGAATGAAGAACTAAGGTGGCGCTTCGCGCACGTCTCTTTCTAAATTCTCATTCTGCGTTCTGCGTTCTGCATTCAATCTCCCCCCCAACCGGGTAGGGAACTCCCCCCGTCCCGACACTCCTCCAGCGTAGGGTTCCTGGAGGTATGCGTGCCCGTCGTTGCTGCCGGCGTCGTGCGGCGGCGTGAGCCGGTTCTTGCGCTCTCGTCCGTCGCGCTGGCGATGCTGCCGAAGTGTCCGCTCTGTTTTCTCGCGCTCGCGGGGGCGGCGGGGGCGGCCGCGGTGTGGGTCGCGCCGCTGACCATCGCCTTTCTCGCGCTGACCATCGCCACCGTCGCGAAGCAGGCACGCCTCGTCGCCGTCGCCGCAGCGATGGCGATCCTCGCAGGCCGTTACGCCGACAACAAACCGCTCGTCCTCGCCGGCTGCGCCGCGCTCATCGCCGCGTCGCTCTGGCGGACGCGCAACCGCTGCCGCCAAGGAGAATGTCGATGACCGATGTCAGCACCGCCACCCGACTCGACCGCGTCCGCCAGATCCTCGACACCGCTGCCGGCGAGAGCAAAGCCGATTACGGAGGGGCCGGGAAAAACTTCTGGAACCTGCCGCTGAAAACGCTGCTGGAGCTCGACATCTACGGCGTGCGGATGATCGCACCCGAGGAGAAAGAGCATTGTCCGTGCTGTGAGAGCCGGGGAGCGAAGTCGGGATTAGTACGCGGTCTGCGCGGGCAGGCACCGTTCGACGGCACCCGTTTCCCGCGACTGCCGTGGGGCGGAACCGCTGTCGGGCGCGAGGACATCGAGTTCATCTCGCAATGGATCGATGACGGTTGCCCGGAAAGCGATCACGAAATTTCGTTGAAGGTCAGCGGCACCACGAGCGAGCCCGCGCTCGAAGACGTGCCGGTCGATACCTTCGAAGTCTTCGACGGCTCGCCGAACGAGTACCGCTACAAATACGGAGAGCTCAAGCAGCGCGTGAATCTCGACTGCATGTCGCCCTCGCAGCTGGAGAACTTCCGCGGCGCGTTTCGCGAGCTCTATCGATTGAACAAATGGCCGGAAGACATCCGCAGCTACAACAACATCGCGCTCATTCATCAGAACCACTGCCAGCACGGCTGGGAGCGATTTCTCCCGTGGCATCGCGTCTACCTGTACGAGCTCGAACAAACGATCCAGGACCTCTGCCCCGACGTGACGATGCCGTACTGGGACTGGACCATGCCGCAGTACACGCCGAGCCATCCCGAAAAAGGGTGGATCATCCCCCGCGCGTACAAAGCGTTCCTGACCGCCGAGTCGTTGCAGTTCCTGCAGGATGCAAAGCCGTCCCTTCCGGCATCCGCTGCGAGCACGCTGCAGACCAACATCGTCGACAAAGGGACGCTCTACACATCGACGACCACGTTCTTCAAAGACATCAAGACGCTGATCGGCGAGAAGTACACGAAAGGCCAGCATCGCGACCGTTTCATCGATGCGCTCCTCGCCGCGAACCCGCTCTGGTATCCGCTCCGCTATCCTTCTGAGTACTACAGCGACGGCGGCGATCCGGAGACCATCACCCAGGCCATTCACTATCACTACCCGACCGCGGACGACATCCAGCAGATCCTCTCGCTGCGCACGTTCCGCGACTTCGGCGGCGGCAGCCTCTACAACGATTCCTTCGGCTTTCTCGACCAGAACCCGCACAACACGATGCACATCTGGACCGGCGGCCAGAATCCGCATCCGGCGAAGAACCAGGAGAACGAGAGCGACACGACCTTCGACGTGATGGACCGCAACAAGACCGTGCGCGTGGCGGGCCGCCGCTTCCATTCGCGCGACGACCTGTACTCGCAGCCGACCTTCGGCGACATGTTCAGCAATCTCACCGCATCGTACGACCCGGTCTTCTGGCCGATTCACGTCAACGTCGACCGGCTGTGGCACGAGTGGCAGCAGTGCAATCCGAGCTCGCTGCCGGACGATCTCGATTCGGTGCTCACGCCGTGGAGCTACACCATCGCCGACACGCTCGACATGGCGCGCTTCGGCTACGAGTACGTGAAGTGCTCGTTCATCGTGCCGGTCGGGCTCTCCACGCCGGTCGGCCGGTTCGTGTCGAAGGCGATCGAGATCCCGGCGCCGGCGCGGCGCAGTTTCCGGCAGGCGGAAGTCCGTCTGCACCGCGTTCCGCAGCTCATTCGTTCCTGCTTCGTGCGCGTGTTTCTCAACAATCCGAACGCGAACGCCTCGACGCCGCTCGACGATCCGAGCTACGCCGGCTACCTCGCGATCTTCGGACACGGCGGCTGCATCGGCGGACCCGGGCACTGCGACCTCCCGCCGTCGCGCGCGCGGCAGCACGACATTCGTCCGCGCAATCACAACACGCCGCGCAATCACCGCGTGATCGTGACCAAGGCGGCGAAGGCGGCGCTGAAGAAATCGTCGTCGCTGCAGATCACGCTCGTCGTCATCGGCGCCGATTACCGCGAAGAGCGCGAGCTGCTCCGCGTCGACGGCGTGTCGCTCGATTTTCTGGATTGAGAGGAGGACGCACACGATGGCCACCTATCGCATCCACCCCGGCATCGGCATCGCCCGCCTCGGCAACAGTCCCGATGCCTTCTGCATCTCGCCCGAAAAGCCGGCCGCGCTGCCGATCGAATGCGACGCCGCCGGCAATCCGATGCTGTCGCCCGACGGCCAGCAGGAGCTGACGATCAACACGTTCAAGGACGGCGAAGGCCGGATCAAGCGCCAGGCCGCGCGCTTTCAGATCTACGTGTTCGATGACGACAACCCGCAGGGCCGTCCGCTGAAGATCGGCGACCAGATCGAAGGCGGCGGCAACGCCGGCACGCTCGTCGACATCCGCTGGCGCGTCTGGCTGGCGAACAAGAAGGCCGCCTGGTACGACTTCGAGCAGATGGAGGGCGAGCATGGCTACGCGCCCGGCCATCCGCTGCGCAATCCGTCGATCACCGATGATGCGCGGCAGCGGCTGATCATCGATCCCGGTCCGCGCGTCGTCGACGGCACCACGCATCGCCGCGCGAGCTTCGATCGCGACGGCGGCGCGAATTACTCGACGACGTTTCCGCCGCAGCTCAAGCCGAACTCGATCGAAACACTCGGCGATCTCCTCACCGATTCGCAAGGCCGCCTCCTCGTGCTCGGCGGCCACGGCAACTCCGGGACGTTTCTGTACGACGACTTCGGCCAGCCGCGCATCGACTCGTACGCGAACAACGACGGCTGGTTCGACGACGTCGCCGACGGTCCGGTCATGGCGCGCCTCGTCATGTTCTCGCCGCTGGTGAATCGCTACCGCTACATCGATGTCGAGTATCCGGCGTGGGTGCTGGTCGGCTATCCGTCGTACGTGCCGGAGATCCTCGACATCATCACCATCACCGATGTCGTCGACAACATGGCGATCACGCAATTCGCCGAGCGCACCGATCTCTTCGGCACCGCCGGCACCTTCGATTGTCCGCAGAAAATCCCGCCGACCGATGAAGGTGCGCTGATCCACTGGCGCGCCGGAAAATTGCGATGGAACCCCGACTACAAGCCGTGGTTCTACCGCGACATCTGGCCGATTCTCTTCCGGCCCGATCAGTACACGTACCTCACCGACGTGCTCGCGCAGTCGAACTATCCGCACAACTACTCGACTCGCGGCACGTTCGATCCGTACAAGCTCGGCGTTCCGCCGCAGGTGAACTGGAAGGGCGTGGAGAAGTGCGAACAGCGCTGCGTCCGCAAGCATCACAACGGCGAGACGTTCGTCGAGACGCTCCTCCCGACGCTGCTCGTGCTGGAGAAACCGGCGGAGACGGCGCTGATGAAGAGCGGCGCGTTGCGCGGTCCGTCCGAAGTGCTGACCAGCGATGACTTCACGGAGGAGATCCGGAAGGCGGTGGAGACGTTTTCCCAGAAGACCGTCGGCAAGAATCCGGGCGAGAAGTTCGACGAATACGCCGAGAAGTTCCGCAACGCCGACCGCGCCGCGTCGTATCCGAAGATCAAGGACGACCTCGAGCATCGCATCCTCGATGTGGTGAAGAGCGTCTGCGCCGGCATCGATGCGATGGTCTGCGAACAGCTCGAACGGCTCACGCTGGAGCACCTCCGCAAGTTCCACAACGGCACGCTGCTGAACGAATGCCGGCGCCGCTGCATCGAATCGAACACCTACGACCCGTTCTGGCCGATGCGCAAGTTCCTGCACGACCTGCTGCGGCAGCCCGGCGAAGAGAACGAGTTCTCCGAGACCGGCAAGCCGTCGACGCGCGTGCATGGATTGCCGCTGATGCCGCTGCTCTGCGGCGACAATCCGATCAACAACACGCTCCCCGCGAAGTTCCTCCGCCTCACCGACTACCAGCTCTTCCTCCTCGGCCAGTGGTCGCGCGGCCTCTTCTACAACGAAGATCTCGAAGGCTGGGCCAAGGCCGATCCGTGGTGGCCGTACGGCGGCTGGACGAACAAGACGGCGCGCGATCTCGATCGCGGCGTGCTGTCGAATCTCCTCGGCGGCGCGTTCTGTCCCGGCGGCGAATGCACCTGGATCATTCGCAATCCGGCGATCTGGCGCGAGCCGTATCGCATCAAGGCGGATCCCGGCTACTACAACTTCGGACAGACCGCGGCGCAGGCGAACTTCAACACCACGACAGCCGAGGTCGAGTACGCGACGTATCTGACGAACGACCTCAGTCAGACCAGCGACTTCGATATCGGCCTGCAGCCCGGCGATCTCTCGAAGTACGACGCATTGCCGTGGCAGGCCGACTTCAACGAGTGCTCCTCGCAGACCATCGACATCACGTACGAAGAGTTCAACAAGATCTATCCCGACAGCGTCGGTGACAGCCTGATGACACGCGAGCAGCGGCAGTGGGAGACGCTCTGGTGGCCGGCGCACCGGCCGATGCAGACGTTCGAGCTGGTGTCGATCAGCAACGGTCCGAACATCCAATGGCTCGACTGGACACCCGGCGTCACGCAGACCAACGCCGGCGATCTGAAGATGGTGACGGAGTGGTGGCGGCTGCCGTTCGTGCGCCGCAATCCGTTCATGCAGCCATGGGTGGAGATCCCGAACGCCGTAGGTCCGCAGCAGTACTACATCAGCGTGGAAAGGACGAAGCGATGAAGAACCCATTTCTCGGAACGTGGACGTATCGTTCGCTGCTCAACGATCCGGACGGCAGCAAGGCATTCAACGATCTCGAGTTCGGCGAAGGAACGCTGGTGATCACCGAGGATTCGATGCTGACTCTCGGCGGAACCCTCGGCGGACCGGGATGGTCGCTCAATCTGCACGGCTCGTTCGGCTACGGCTCGCCGATGCAGGTGCGCTTTCAGGGCAAAGGGCTGGTGGGCGGCGAGGAGTGGATCTACGACTACATCGGCTGGCTCGTGCCGACGTGGCCGAACAGCAACGACACGCTGGAGCGGAAGTCGATGGTCGGCTCGATCGTGCGAACGATTCCGCATTCGGGAAGCGAGCCCGGTACGGTGAATCCGGCCGGTGTGGTCGCGTCCTGGTACGCGGTGTTTGTGAAGTGATCGACGTCCGGATCGTTGGCGGCGGCCCCGCGGGTTGCGCCTGCGCGCTCGCGCTGCGCAAGCACGCGCCGTCGCTGTCGATCGAGCTCGTCGAGGTTTCGGATTACACCGCGCCGCGCGTCGGCGAAACGCTCCCCCCGCACGCCCGCGGCGCACTCAAGCACCTCGGCGTGTGGGACGCGTTCGTCGCGCAGTGCCACCGCCCGTCGTACGGAACGCTGTCGGCGTGGGGATCATCGGCGCCGCATGCGAACGACTTCGTCTTCTCGACATCGGGCTACGGCTGGCATCTCGATCGCGCGGCATTCGACCGGATGCTCGCTGATGCGTGCGTCTCGCGCGGCGTGCATCTCCGTCATCCCGAGCGTAGTCGAGGGACCCGGGGGGCGGGCGGCGCGCCACCCGTGCCACCCAGGTCCCTCGACTACGCTCGGGATGACGTGCGCTTCACAGTTGACGCTACCGGCGCCTCCGCTTCGATCGCGCGCGCCCGCGGTGCACAGCCGCAGCCGCTCGATCACCTCGTCTGCTTCGGCCGTTTCTTCGACGATTCGGGCGGCGATCCGCGCACGATCGTCGAAGCGTGCGAGGACGGCTGGTGGTACACCGCCGGCCTCCCCGACGGCCGCCGCTTCGCCGCGTTCATGACCGACGCCGACATCGCCCGCGAGCGCGGCGTCTGGTCCTCGATCCCGCCGCTGATCGCTCCGCTGCTGAAAAACGCGGACGGCCCGATCACCGCCCGCTCCGCCGAATCACGCCTGCTCGACACCGTCGCCGGCGACGGGTGGCTCGCCGTCGGCGACGCCGCCTCCCGCTTCGACCCGCTGTCGTCGCAAGGCATCCTGAAGGCCCTCCGCTCCGGCACCTTCGCCGCCTACGCGATCGCCGATCTCCTCACGAACGGCGACGACCGCGGCCTCCGCCGCTACCGCGCATTCATTGCCGACGAGTTCGCGGCGTACACGCAAATGCGCACGAAGTTTTATCGCGAGGAGCGGCGGTGGCCGGAGAGCGAGTTCTGGAGAAGGCGGCAGCTCAGCGATGTCGCGATGGCCGTAAGCGCGGCGGGTGATAGCCCTCGAACGAGCTTGCGTGAAACGCCGGTGTGACGAACGCCGTGTTCGCGATGAGGGACTGATCCTCGCCGAAGACGATGAGGTTGGCGAGCGTGTAGGGCCCATCGACTCCGTTCGCACCGATGCGCGAGCCGTCGAACGTGATGTGGATCGTATTGACGCCGCCATCGAGCGAGATCGTGCCGCTCGCGAATCCGATCTCGTGATTGTCTCGATCCATGAGACTGACCGAGGCGTCGTATGAGCCGCTGAAATCGGCGGCGATCTCGAGATCGATCTGCAACGAATCGAACAGACCGTTGCTGTTCTTGTCGATGCCGAATGCATTGCCGGCGCCGGTGAGGTAGATCGTCGGATGCTGCAGCTCATCGAGACCGTAGGCCGCAGTCGACCCGAGGTCATAACGCACGTCAGCCGGAATGACGTCACCGTTGATCACGTGGGAGTAGCGCACTTCCGCTACGGCGTACGGGCCGGAGACGCCGATGTCGCGCGCGATCTCGGCCGCGGAAAACGTGACATTGACGTCAGCCGCGGTGGTGGAGAACGGGAGGTCGCCGGCGTGCACGATTTCCTTGCCGTTCGATCCGCGAAGCCGCGTCATGACGCGATACGTGCCGGGCGTCGAGACCGTGGCGCGCGTGGTGATGACGATCTTGTCGTAGTAGCCGTCGAAGTCATCGTCGGCGGCGAAGTCATTGAAGCCGGTGATCTGCGCGTCGCGCTGCACGACTCGGAACTGCGCCGACGCATTGCGCACGAACGAGCCGGTCGATGCAGTGCCGGTGGCGGTGATGCGAACGACGTACGTGCCGGCGGGAACCGAGGCATTCGTGACGAACGTTTCGTAGATGCCGTCACCCGCCTTTTCGTCGCCGTTCGTGCCGTCGTCGCGGAAGGTCAGGTTGAGCGGCGTGAACGATGGGTTGCTGCTGCTGCGGAGCGTGCCGCTCACCGTGATGCCGGTGAGCTTCGTCGCTGAATCGAAAACCACGGCAGCCATGCGAACCGGTGTGCCGGCCGGAACGTTGTCATCGCCGCTGAGGAGCGTCAGACGCGTGCTGTTGTTGAAACCGATCGTCACGAGCACATCGAGCGGTGCACTGAGCTGGGTCCGTTCTGCGACGGTGTAGCTCCAGTTGCCCGGCGTTGGATTGGCGAGCGTCGCGATGTACGACGCACCGATCGTCGCCCCGGCTGCGAGTTGCACGATCTGGCTCTGGAATCCGGCAGCGCTGTTCTGATCGCCGATGGTGAAACGCGCGCCCGACGGCGAGATGAGCGTGATCGTCAGCGTTCGCGATGCAGCGGTCGCGGAGAAGGTCAGGAGTGTCGTGCGATCGACCACCAGCGGACGCGTGACGGACGGCGACGACGCCGTGAGCTGGAACGCATCGTCGGCTGCGGCGTAGGCACTCTGCGCTTGCGCCGCATTCGCGATCGACATGACGAAGAGAACGGATGACAACAGTCGGATTCGCATGGCGTCACCTGTTCGGATAATCCGCGACGATGTTTCGAAGGATCACAGACGCGAGATCGGACGATTTGATCGTCGTGTGGTTTGCGCCGCGCGTTCCGAGGTAAGTGCCGAACGGCGCGACGGCGCTGTTGGCGGAGACGAAAACGTCGTTCTTGGTGAAGTTGCGGCTGACATCGATGTCGACGAGCGAGAACGAGACGTTGCCCCACACATGAATGGTCTGCGTTCCGAACGTGACCTTCACCGGCAACTCGTTGCGAATGATTCCCCAGCTGACGCTCGCCAGGGCGGGCGAGAGCGGCAACTCGGCGGCCTCGTTCGCATCGAGAGAACCATTGCCGTTGAGGTCCGCATCGCCGCCGTAGGTGTAGACGCGAATGCCGCCGGGAACGGAGCGGTGACGGAGATTGAAGACGACCGATGAGGTGACGGTGAGGTCCGGACCCATCGGAACCTGCTGTGCGATGAGCAGCGTCGCGGGTCCACCCGCGATCGCCGTCGTGAGCCCCAGCGCAATGTCGGCGAGGACGCTGCCGTGGTGCGGCGTCGATAGCGTGTAGAGCGAGAGCACCTTGAGCTCCTGCCCGTCGTACTCGCCGTCGAGGAAGGCGCGTGTATCGAGTCCTCCCTTGCTGTGCGCGACGATGTGGCACTTTTTCGCGCCGAACTTCGCCGCGAGCGCCGGAAGCCGGGTCGCGAGAATCGCAGCGTTTCCTTCGATCGAGCCGGTGCCCGACAGGTTGATCTCGTCGCTGAACGGAGCTCCTGCCGCGGCAAGCGTGGAGTGGAAGTTCGGCCACGCCTCGGGGCCGCTGGAGAGAATGCCGTGCACCAGGAAGATCGGCGCGATCGCACCGAAGTCGAGCTCCACCCAGTCCACCGACGTGCACCAGTTGTCGTCGCCGCCGCTCGCCGTGTCGATGTCGATCGCGATCACGTTGTCCGCGGCCGCCGGCAGGGTGCCGTCGCTGCCGATCGATGGAAACTTCACCCATTCGATCGGCACTTCGAACTCGTTCAGCTTCCAGATCTCGTTGTCGCCGGTCAGCAGTCCGACTTCGTGGCCGTTGAAGTAAACGCGGTCGACTTCTGGTGCCTTCGTCGGAACGTCCGGATCGCCGAAAACATCGACGTCGTATGCCGGCATGCGCAGATGCGCGGACTCCGAGAGGTATCCGTTCGCCACCAGTTGCGCGCTGTTCTGCAACGTGCCGTTGGACGACACGGGGCCGGCAAACCGGGTCACCGGGAGGTGAATGACGAGCGGTCCGCCGCTGTGGTACGTGCAGTCAGTGTCGAGATCGCCGCCGCTGTCGACGGTGAACAGCGTGTCTTCCGCGGGTGGCGGCGGGAACGGCGAAAAGCCGTCGTGCTGCGACGAAGCGTGCGGCCGGCGCGGACGCGGAACGTCGCGGTGATCGTCCGCCACAGCGCCGAACGACGCGACCAGCAACAAAATCGCACACCACCATCGCATGGTACCGTCCTCCATGAAGTCCCGAGATATGGAGGGACGGATTTGGGCATTTTTCGGCTAGTACCGGAAAATCGACGAATTCGTCCCTCCAATCTGCTGGAGAAGGAGGTCCCGATGCTTCGTCGTGCGTTGATCAACGCCGCGCTGATGTGTGTCTGCAGCGCCGCAGCGTTTGCCCGAGGAAATCTGAAAGAGCTCACTGTCCCGTTGAAGTACGTGCCGCAGGAGGGAGTTCACGCGGCGAGTCCCGACCTGCAATCCGGCGTTCTGTCCACGCCGGTCGACATCCGCTTCGAGGACGCCCGGCGTCAGGACGATCCGTTGCTGATCGGGCAAGGGACTGGCGGCGACGACAAACAGTTTCCCGTCCACGCCGATCGGAGCGTCATCGATTACGTTCGCGAATCGTTGACCGACACGGCGAAGCAGTGGGGATTGCACGTCGAACCGTCGGCGGCGCGTGTGCTCGTGGTGCAGCTGACGCGCTTTTCCATCGATGAGAGCAACAAGGCGCTCGGTTCCGTGTACGGCACGGAAGTCAAATTCGCATTCGCGTTGAAGGATGCGAAGGGGAGCGTCCTGGCTGAAGGCGCCACGTCCGGCACGGCGCACCGATATGGTCATGCCCATAGCGTGGACAACTGCAATGAAGTGTTGAGCGATGCGCTGAAGGAAGCGTTCAGCAACGTCCTGAGCAACGCCGATCTGCAGAGCGCGTGGGTCAGCGGCAAGCGGACCGGAACCGTGTCCGCGGCGGCCGCGCCGGCAGAGACCCCGGAGCAGCGGCTTCGCAAGTTGGAAGAGCTCTACAACAAGAAGCTCATCACCAAAGAGGAGTACGAAAAGAAGCGCGCGGAAATCCTCAAAGAGTTGTAGCTACCGCCGGATCAATGACCGCGCCGGCGTGCGGCCCTCGATCTCCGCGTACAACCCGATCGCCGCTTCGTATACCTCGTCGACGGTGATGTCGCGCATGCAGCGGTGGTGTCCGAGGGGGCATTCGCGGGCGTAGCAGGGGGCGCAGGCGAGGGGTTGGCGAACGACGCGCGAGGCGCCGGGGATGACCGTGCGGCCGGGATCGGTGGGGCCGAAAATCGAGACCGACGGCACGGCGAGGGCGGCTGCGAGATGGAGCGGACCGCTGTCGTTCGTGACGATCACGGAGCAGTGCGAGATCGCGGCGGCAAGGGTGAGGACGTCGCCGTCGTCGCCGATGATCGGGAGGCTGTTGCAGGTCGCGGCGATCGTCTCCGCCTGCACGCGTTCGCCGGGACTGGTGAGCAGGATGACGTTGGAGCCGTCGGCGCGGAGGCGCTCGGCGACTTCGCAGTAGCGATCGTCGCCCCAGTGCTTGGCGCGTCCGTACAGGCCGCCGGCGTGGATGCCGAAGAGCGGGCGATCGAGCTTGATGCCGAGCTGGCGCAGGCGGCGGCGTGCTTTTTCGCGCGTCGCGAGCGGCAGTGTCACCGACGGGATCTCATCGACCACGCGCGGCGCGTTCATCGCGGTGAGCAGCGGCGTGTAGTCCTCGAGCTGATGGCCGCGCGCCATCTCGCGAGGAATGCGATGGGTGAGGAGCATCGAACGGCAATCGGTCGAAAAGCCCCAGCGCTCGCCGATGCCGGCCGCGAACGCGACCATCGCGGCGCGGAACGAATTCGGGAGGATCACCGCGCGCCGGAACTTGCCGCCGCGGCGGAGTGAATCGATGCGCGCGCGCGTCGAGCCGTTCCACGGAATGACTTTGCGGAAGATGCCGGACGCCGCGAGCAGTGACGCGATGTTCTCCGGCGCCGCGACCGCAATCCCGCCTTCATTCTTGAAGCGGTGCTGCAGCGCGCGGAACGTCGGCAGCGCCAGCACGTTGTCGCCGACCCAATTGAGACCGATAACGACCGTTTCGGAACTAGCCATTTACCTCGCCCATTCTTTAGCCGGGGCCCGTCCCCTTCCAGCGATCGTGCATCCACAACCAAAGCTCAGGCCAGGCAGCGATTCGGCGAGAGATGATGTCGTTGATCCGCTTCGTCAGCGCCACCGGATCTCTCTCTTCCTCGCTCAGTTGGTCCACACGAATCGACTCTTCAAACTCGAGACGATGTCCGGAACCGTCCGGAATGCAAAAAACGAACACAATTGTAGAGCCGTGCCGCGACGCCATCTTTGCGGGGGCGTCGGTGGTCCACGCCGGACGCCCGAGGAACGGCACCAGGATGCCCTCGCGCGGCAGCACCGCTTGATCGACGAGCAGGCAGAGGACCGCGTTCTCGTTGAGACTTTTGAGCAGGAAGCGCGCGGCCTTGCGCCGGTCGACGACCTGCGCGCCGGTCGACTCGCGGAGCTTCGCCAGATCGGCGTCGAGCAGCTCGTTGTCCAGCGGACGAACGACGCTGCGCACGTTGCCGACGTGCGCCATCACGGCGAGGCCGCCGATCTCCCACCCGCCGAGATGTGCGCTGAGCAGCATGACCCCTTTGCCGTGCGCGAGTCCTTCATCGACGAGCTCGGCGTTGACGAGCGGACAGCGCGCCGCGATCTCCTGCAGCGACATCGATTGCACATGGAGGTAATAGAGCATCTCGCGGCCGAAGTGCCGCCAGCAGCGGTCGAGGATTTGACGCAGCTCCTCCTCGCTCCGTTCCGGAAAGGCGTTGCGGAGATTGCGCATGCCGAGGCGGTCGCGCGATTTGAGGACCTTCGCCGCGAGCGCCCCGATCCGCGTTCCCCACTTCATCACCGACGCCTCGGACATCCCGCCGACCGCGCGCTTGACGCCGCGGTAGAGGACATATTCGAGCTGCACCTGCAGGCGCGATTTCTTCCGACTCATGGAAAGGACACGCGTCCGATCTGTTCGAGGATCTGCTCGATGACCCCGTCCGGGATTTCCAGCTCGATCCGGAGGGCCATGATGTCATCGGCGGGCCCGATCTTCACCGCATCTTTTTCGGTGGTGACGATGACGTCCGCGCCGCGTGCCGCGTTGCGGATGGCGCGCAGGTCGGCGAGCGTGTAGCGGTGGTGATCGTCGAATTCGCGCGTGCCGATCACGATGGCGCCGAGGGTGCGGAGGGTGTCGAAGAACTGGGTGTTATTGGCGAGGCCGGAGAAGGCGAAGACGCGCTTGCCGCGAAAGGCATCGGCGTTCACGACGCGGATGTTGCGTTGCAGCACGATGTCGGCGTCGCGCAGTGAAGACGGACCTTCGCGATAAAAGCGGGCCGGTGCTTCGATGACGATGTCGCAATCGCGATGGAGCTGCAGGTGCTGGAAGCCGTCGTCGAGCAAAAAAACATCGGCTGAATAGCGCGATCCATTTTCATAGCGCTTTGAGCCAACGATTACGTCGATATTTTTCGACTTGATTAAAACCGGCTCGTCGCCGAAGCGCTCGGTGTCGAGCGACGTGACCGGCCCCTGTTCGTCCGACTTCCGCCCGTACCCGCGCGTCAGCACCGCCACGCGCATCCCGCGCGCCTGCAGCGCGTGGGCGATGGCGATCGTGGCCGGCGTCTTGCCGCTGCCGCCGACCGCACGATTGCCGATGGAGATCACCGGCACCGGCAATTTCTTTGCGCGCAGCACGCCGGCGCGGTAGAGAAAGCGCCGCAGGCGATTGATCGCGCGATACAGCAGCTCGAGCATCTTCACGCGAGCAGCTCGACGATCCGGCGCGCCGTCCGTTCCGACGCGCCGCGGTTCTGGGTCACCGCGAGCCGCGCCCGCTCGCCCCACGCGAGGCGCAGCGATTCGTCCGCGAACATGGTCCGCGCGAATGCGAAGACATCCGCGGCGGATTCGACCTGCTGCGCTGCCTGGTGATCGATGAACACCTGCGCGAT
>DATEZA010000002.1:0-15157 GCA_035255945.1 Thermoanaerobaculia bacterium | reverse complement strand
CAGCAGCAATACCTCGGCACGAACGAGATCACGCCTAGGACGCAAGTCGTGCCGGTGCCGCAGCAACCGCAGCCCGATCGCGGACGCGTTGCCATCGTCGGGGACGAGCACGGCGTCTCCGTGGTCAGTCCGCGTCACGTGTTGGCCGGCGGATTCGGAAGGTAGTTTCGTGATTTTCGCCGCCGGGTCGGCGGCGCCACACAGACGAAGCAGCACCTGCAGGTTGCACAGTGTGGCGCCGCCGATCCGGCGGCGGGATCCCGACGCCTATCGTCGCGATCTTCCCGGAGAGACGTACTCCGTCAGCTCACCCAAACTACAATCCGCGGCGCATGTCCGACATCTCCTTCGGTACTGACGGCTGGCGCGCCGTCATCGCAGACGGATTCACGTTCGACAACGTGCGGCGCGTCGCGAGCGCGATCGCCGTCGCCGCGCGCGGACTCGAGCCTCCGGCCGATATCGATCGCAATTCGCTGATCGTCGGATTCGATCGCCGTTTTCTGTCGCGTGAATTCGCGGATGTGGTGGCCGAGGTGTTGCGCGAGGCGGGATATCGCGTCGTTTTGTCGGACCGGCCGGTGCCGTCGCAGTCGATCTCGTTCACCGCTTTTCATCGCAAAGTACTTGGCGGCGTAATGGTGACGGCCAGTCACAATCCGGCCAAGTACAACGGCCTCAAATTCAAAGCGTGGTACGGCGGCTCCGCGCTGCCGGAGACATACGCGCGCATCGTCGAATCGCTCGGCTCCTCGGATTCACGCGGCGGCGGCGGCGTCTCGCAGGAGAACATCCTCGACGACTACATCGCCGCGCTGCGCTCGCAGCTCGATGTCGCCAAAGTCCGCAAAGTCAAAATCCTGCACGATCCGATTCATGGCGTTGCCGCGGGCATCCCGTCGAAAATCGTCGGCGTCGACATCGACACGATCCGCGCCGATGTGAACCCATCCTTCGGCGGCGCGAACCCCGAGCCGATTCCCGAAAATCTGATCGCATCACGCGATGCGATGCGCGCCGGCAAGCACGATCTCGCCATCTGCAACGACGGCGACGCCGACCGCCTCGGCATCCTCGATGAAAGCGGCACGTTCGTCTCGCCGCACAAAATCATCTCGCTGCTCGTGCTCTACCTCGTCCGCGAAAAAAAGATGGACGGCGAGATCGTGAAGACGTTCTCGACCACACGGCTCATCGAAAAAATCGCGAAGTCCCTCGGCGCGACACTCCACGAAACGCCGATCGGCTTCAAGTACGTCGCCGATCTGATGCTCGCGCGCAACGTGCTGGTCGGCGGCGAAGAGAGCGGCGGCATCGGCTTCGGACACTTCCTGCCGGAGCGCGACGGCATCCTCTCCGGACTCGTCGTCGCGGAATGCGCGGGACACTTCGGCCGTCCGCTGTCGGAGATCGTGCGCACGATGGAGGAGGAGTTCGGCGCGCTGCATTACGACCGCCGCGACCTGCATCGTCCGATGGCGCAATGCGCGCGGCTGATCGAGCGCGTGCGCGCGGGCGAGCTCGATGACGCATTCGGCTCCGGCTTCGCATCGCGCGAAGAAAAGGACGGCGTGAAGCTCAACTTCGCCGACGGCTCGTGGATCCTCTTCCGCAAATCGGGCACCGAGCCGATGATCCGCATCTACTGCGAGTCTCCCGACCGCGAGCGCGTGCAGGAGATGCTCGATGCGGCGGTGCGGGAGTTGGATCGCTAGCCTCAATGCGTGTCCGTGACTCCATCGGCACGCTCTCCGTCGCCACTCGGGAAGGCTTGCTGTATCTCGTGTCGATCATCGCGCTGGCGGCGGTCTACTTCCCCGCGCACTCGTTCGTTCCGACCTGCTTCGACGATTGCCTCGGCTACATCCCGCTGATGGGTGTGCCGCTTTTCTCGCCGAGGTACTGGCTGGTCGCGCAGACGATGTTTCGCGGCTTCAGCGTTCCGATCATCTATTCATTCTTCGGCGAGCTTCATCAGCATTCCGCATACGCCGTGATCGTGTTTCAGGCGCTGGTTGGGTTTCTGAGCTGGATCGCGTTTGCGATCGCGGTCGCCGGATTGGTCAGCGGACGCCGGACGCGCTGGCTGCTGTTCATGCTGATTGCCAGCGCGATGTTTTCGCGTGGATATCTCGCGTTCGACGATCGATTCCTCTCCGACTCGCTCGCTCTTTCGCTGATGCTGCTCTGGCTCGCCATCGTGGTGAATCCGTTTCCCTTGCTCGATTTCGCGCGGCGTCGTTTGGGCCGCGCAGGGCTCGTCGCGTTCCTCGTGCTGTTCGCCGTCGCGACTGCGATGGCGGCGTCCGCGCGCGATGCCAATGTGTTGCTGCTCGTCTGCTGCATTCCTCTCGTCGTCCTGCGTCTTTGGAAACGCGAGCTCCCCACGAGCATCGCGGTTTCGATGATCGCCATCATCGTGTTGATCGGCGCGATGCAATGGCGCTCCGCCGCCGAGAGGAACGGGCTCAACATGGCCGACATCATCGGTGGAGTCGTGCTGCCGGATGCCGAGCGCAAGGCGTTTTTCGTGGCGCGGGGAATGCCGGAATCCATCGCGTCCATCACGACTCCGCGTGCATTGGCCGGCCGTACTCTCGGACAGATCATCGACGACCGGCAGCTCGTCATCGAGCAGATCGGACTGCTGAAATACGTGATCATGCGGCTCGATCCCGGCTTCGCGCGACACCACGCGAGGTCGATCTGGGCCTCGTACCTGTCACGGCATCCGAAGTATGTGCTCGGGAACATCGCCGAAAGCTGGGCAGTGATGTTCGACCAGTGGTACGACGGCAGGCCGTCACTGGCCGCCGGGGTTTCGATCTTTGAAGTGTCGAAACTACTCTGGATCGCCGACTGGATCGACGTTCGCTTTCTGATCGTCATCTCGATCGTTCTGCTGCTCGCGACCCTCGCCACCGTGCGAGCGGGGAGGAGCGATCTGCTGCTCCAACTCGGCGTGATTCTGGCGCTCGGCGGCTCCGCGAATGCGGTCATCAGTTTCCACGGCGACTGCTGGGAAGTGGCTGAAATGGCGCGCCATGCCTGGATCGGGAGCACGTTCCTCCGGCTCGGCGCGGCGGTGATCTGCTTTCGCGCCGTGTCGCTGCTGGCGGACTCCATCCATCTGCTAGGATTTGCCCGTGCCGACACCTGAGCAGACACACGACACCCGTACGCAATTCACGCGCGAATCGATCATCGACGATTACCGCGTCGCGTACCGCAGCCGGCAGGCGAGCCTGATCGGTCGCAAGGAAGTGCTCACCGGCAAGGCGAAGTTCGGCATCTTCGGCGACGGCAAGGAAATCCCGCAGCTCGCCATGGCCCGCGCGTTCCGCAAGGGCGACTTCCGCTCCGGCTACTACCGCGATCAGACGTTCATGCTCGCCACCGGCTCGACACTCGACGAGTTCTTCGCGCAGCTCTACGCCGATGCCGACGTCGCGCACGATCCATGGTCGGGCGGCCGCTCGATGAACGCGCATTTCGCCACGCGTCTGCTCAATCCCGACGGCACGTGGAAGAACGTCGCCGACATGTACAACTCGTCGGCCGATGTGTCGCCGACCGGCTCGCAGATGCCGCGATTGGTCGGACTGGCGTGGGCGTCGAAGCTCTATCGCGATGTGCCGGAGCTGAAAGACGCCGCACAGTTCTCGCGCAACGGCGACGAGATCGCATGGGGCACGATCGGCAACGCGAGCTGCGCCGAGGGGATGTTCTGGGAGTCGCTCAACGCGGCGGGCGTGCTCACGGTGCCGATGGTCGTCTCGATCTGGGACGACGGCTACGGCATCTCCGTCCCCAACGATTTCCAGATCACGAAAGGCAATCTCTCCGAGCTGCTCAAAGGCTTTCAGCGCGAGCCGCGGCAGAAGGCCGGCTTCGACATCTACACCGTCAAAGCGTGGGACTACCCCGCGCTTTGCGAGACCTATATCGCCGCCGCGTCGATCGTGCGGATGGAGCACGTGCCGGCGATCATCCACGTCATCGAAGTCACGCAGCCGCAGGGCCATTCGACCTCCGGCTCGCACGAGCGCTACAAATCGAAGGAGCGTCTCGACTGGGAGCTCGAATTCGACGGCGTGCGCAAGATGCGCGAATGGATGATCGGGCAGGGGATCGCCACCGCCGACGAGCTCGATCAATTCGAGCGCGACGATCTGCAGGCGGTGCGTGATGCGCAGCGCCGCGCGTGGGACGCGTACCGCGCGCCGATCGATGCCGATGTGCAGACCGCCCTCGGCTTCATCGATCCGTCATCGCCGGCGCACAACGAGCTGCAGCGCATTCAGTCGCCGTATCGGCGCGATGCGATGCGCGCGCTCACGCAGGCGGTGCTCGAAGGCAAAGCGCAGGCCGAAGCCGCGGCGTGGCTTCGCGAGCAGCAGCAGGAAGGCGATCGCCGCTACGGCGCGCATCTGTACAGCGAGTCGCACGAGGCGGCGATGCGCGTGGCGGAAGTCGCGGCGGAGTATGCGGACGATGCGCAAGTCCTCAATGGATTCGAGATCATCAATCACTGCTTCGATCACGCGCTGCGCCGCGATTCGCGCATCGTCATCTTCGGCGAAGACGTCGGCAAGCTCGGCGACGTGAACCAGGGCTGCGCCGGACTGCAGGACAAGTACGGACTGCTGCGCGTCAGCGACACCGGCATCCGCGAGTGCACGATCATGGGTCAGGCGATCGGTGCCGCGTTGCGCGGACTTCGTCCCATCGCGGAGATCCAGTACCTCGATTACGTCCTGTACGCGCTGCAGATCATGTCGGACGATCTGGCCACCGTCCGCTGGCGCTCCGCGGGCGGACAAAAGTGTCCGGTGATCGTGCGCACGCGCGGCCATCGCCTCGAGGGAATCTGGCACTCCGGCTCGCCGATGGCGGGCATCCTGAATCTCACTCGCGGCATGCATTTTTGCGTGCCGCGCAACATGACGCAGGCAGCGGGCTTCTACAACACGCTGCTGCAGAGCGACGATCCGGCGCTGGTGGTCGAAGTGCTCAACGGCTATCGCACGAAAGAGAAGCTGCCCTCGAACATCGACCGTTTCACGCTGCCCCTCGGCCTGCCTGAAGTGCTGAGGCAGGGAAAGGATGTAACCCTCGTGTCGTACGGCGCGACGTTGCGCATCGTGCAGGAGGCGGCGGACCTTTTGGCGAACGTCGGCATCGACGCGGAGATCATCGACATCCAGACGCTGCTGCCGTTCGACGTGCGCGGCGTGATCGTCCAGTCGCTGAAGAAGACGAATCGCATCGCGTTCATCGACGAGGACGTGCCGGGCGGCGCGACCGCGTTCATGATGCAGAACGTGCTGGAGCGCGATCGCGGTTACGAATGGCTCGACTCCGAGCCGCTGACCATCGCGGCGAAGGAGCATCGTCCGGCATACGGCTCCGACGGCGACTACTGGTCGAAACCGAATCGCGAGTCGATCTTCGCGGGCGTGTACAATCTGCTGCGCGAGAGTGATCCGAGAAAGTTTCCCGCCTTCCTCTGATCTGTATTTTTCCGGTCCACCAACCTGACTTATCCCTGAGGGCTTTTGAAGATGTCGTCTACCCGCCGTGATTTCCTCCGTGTTTCGTCTACCGCTGCTGCTGGCCTCGCCATCGTGGCGATTTCTGATTCGTCGATCTTCGGCGCGCTGTCGAGTGCGCAGTCGCCGCTGTTGTCCGTCGGTTACGTGCGCGATCTGCCCGCGACTTCGACCCGTCTGAGCAGCGCGTCGGGCACGACGCCCGGCGGCTCGATGCGCGTGACGATCGTCGGCGGTGCGCGCGCCGATGCGTATCGCGCGCAGAGCGGCGGCGTTGCCGTCGATCTCGTGTCGGCGAGCGGCCAGCGCGTCTGCTTCTGGTCCGCATCGAAGACCAGCGTCGGCGGATACGCGTCGACCGTGCTGCCGTCCGTCTCGCTTTCGGTGAAGAGCCTCACCGCGAAGTCCGAATCGGTTCTCGGCATCAGCCGTCCCGGCGTGTACGTGATCGCCGTGCGCGAGAGCACGAGCGACGCGGCGCCCGACTGGAACCGCCTCGACCTCGTGCACCAGGGAAGCCGCTACCTGATCCCCGGCGCCACGTTCAGCTACGCGCTGTTGAAGGTCGAGTAAGAGATAGAGAAACGGAGAGACAAAGAGACTGAGGCCGGAGCTCAGTCTCTCAGTTTCTCCGTCTCTCTCGTGCTACATTTCCACAAAAATGGATGATCCGCTGATCCGGAATCTCATCTCGATCTCCGTCATGATCGCGACCGGCATCGCCGTCGTCTTCGTGCGGCGCTTCGCCGATCCCGAAAAGCTGCGCGAGAACAACGAGTTCACCGGCTTCGCCTGGGCCTTCATCGGACTCGTTTACGGCGTCTACCTCGCGTTCATGGTCGTCGTGGTCTGGCAGAACTTCGACAACGCCGACAGCACCGCGACGAGTGAAGCGACGCATCTCTCCGCCGTCTATCGCGACGCGCAGATGATCCCCGGCGGCGAGCAGCTGCAGAAAGAGCTCCTGCTCTACGCGCGCTCCGTCGTGGCCGACGACTGGCCGGCGATGGGCCGCGGCGAGCACGCCAGCACTCAGACATCGGTGATCTACGAAAACGTCTGGCGCACGTTCTATGCGCTCAAGCCGAATGCCAACGACACCGTGCACGCCGCGTTCTACGCCGAGGCACTGCGACAGCTGAACGAGATGGGCCGCGAGCGCCGCATGCGCCAGCTCTCCGGCAGCGCCGATCTCCCGTTCCCGATGTGGCTTCTGCTGATCGCCGGCGGCATCGCGATGGTTGGCTTCGCGCTCTGTATCGGCACGCCGCAGCGCTGGGTGCAGATCACGCTGACCTGCACGCTCGCCGGCTTTCTCACGTATTCGATCCTGATGGTCGGCGCGCTCGAGCAGCCATACAGCGGCGACATCCGCGTCAGACCCAACGCATTCGTCAGCGTGATCGACTCGTTCGAGCAGCGCTCACATTAGAGCTGCCGCTCGTACAACGGCAGGAGGATCCGCAGCGCCCACGCGCGCAACCGCGCCGCACGCGAAAGTCCCATCCGATGTTCGCGCGCGCCGACGATCCACGCATTCTGCGCATGCGCATCGATCGACGCGAGCAGCTCTTGCGCCGCCGTCTGGTCGTCGGCGATGCACATCGCCTCCGCATTCAGGTTCTCCGATCGCGGATCGACGTTGTACGAGCCGACCAGCACCGTGCGCCCGTCGACGACCATCGACTTCGCGTGCAGCATGTCAGGGCCTTTGTACTCGCGCACGTCGATGCCCGCACGGATCAATCGCCGCCGGTACTTCAAGTAGCCGACGTACGCCAGTAGCCCGTCGCTCGATCGCCAGGAGCTCGTCACGATCTGCACGCGCACACCCTGATGGATTTTCTTCCGCAGCAGCTCGAGCAGTCCCGCACTCGGGACGAGATACGGCGACTCGATGACCACCGACGATTGCGCGGCGCCGATGATCTCGTTCAATCGCGCGGTGAGCCGCGGTCCTTCGTGCAGCGGATCGTGCACGAACTCCACGTCCGCGATGTCGTGCTTTCCCTCGGACCAGTTGCGGCCCGTGTCGTATTGGATGAAGCCCGCGAGCTCGCACGCCGCTTGATCGAGCACGCGCGCGGCCTTCGCCTTTTTGCGATCGGAGACGCGCACGTGCAGCGCGATGACATCGTTCGAGTGCCACAACTCGTCGAAGTGCCGGTCCGCCTCCGCCGCCGATTCGCCTTCGACGTACACGTCGCGATCGACATAGTTTCGCTTGGCCAGTCCGAAGTACGCCTCGGCGAGATTGCGTCCGCCGGTGATGTAGCGCTCGCCGTCGACGACGACCACTTTCTCGTGCATGCGCCGGAACAACCAGCTCGGATGCCGCAGCGTCAGCGGGTGATAGACGCGCACCTGCACGCCTTCATCGCTCAGATGCGCGAGCACCGCCTTCGGGATGTGTTGAAAGTTCGCGTCGACGATCATGCGCACGCTGCCGACGCCGCGCCGCCGCGCATCGCGCAACAGCGCGAGCGCCATCATCGTGATGCGATCGTTGCGCGCGAGGAAGTAGAGCGCATCGATCTCCTTCGTCGCCTGCTGGATCAGATCGACGCGCGCCTGTGCCGCGTCGCGCGGATCGTCGAGCACGCGAAAGACATCGGCGCGCAGCGGCATCGCGAGAATGATTGCGAGCAGGCATGTCGCGAGTTTCATCGGAATCGCCCCGCCTGGTAATCGCGCACCGCCTGCGCGATCTCCTCCTGCGTGTTCATGACGAACGGGCCGTACGCAACGACCGGTTCGTTGATCGGCTCCGCGTGGCCGAAGAGCAGCAGTGAATCGGTGGCCGCTTCGATGTCGATCGCGTCGCCGTCGTCGTTGAGATCGATCAGTTGAAATGCGCGGCCGAGTGATGTCTCGCCGCGGACGATGTAGAGAAAGACGTTGCGGCCGCGCGGCGCAGGCAAGCGGATGCCGCGGCCGGCGCGCAGATCGATCGTCATCATGTTGACATTCGTCAACGAGTTGACCGGTCCGCGCGCGCCGTTCCATTCGCCGGCGATCAGCTGCACGCCGTCGAATGACGGAATCTCATCGCGCTGCAGGCCGCTGTAGCGCGGCTCCGTCATCTTCAGCCGCGACGGAAGATTGATCCACAGCTGCAGAATCTCCAGCGGCCCGCCGTGGTCGAGAAACTCCCGGGGCGAGAGCTCCGCATGCTCGAGACCGCGCCCTGCCGTCATCCACTGCACGCCGCCCGCGCGGATCACGCTCTCATGGCCCGCGGTGTCGCGATGCATGAGCGAGCCTTCGACGATGAACGTCACCGTTTCGAATCCGCGGTGCGGATGCGGTCCGAACGGCAGACCTCGATTGTGCGCCGGATAGATCTGCGGCCCGTGATGGTTGAGGAAGAGAAACGGATCGATCTGATCGACGAAATCATTCGGCAGAGGACGCCACGTGTGCAGCTCGCCGATGTCGTCGCGCATCGCGTCGTAGCGCGCGCGCACGCTTCTTGGCGGGATTGGATCCGCCGCCTCCTTTGTTACCATGGCCCTCGTCCGCTTTCGATGAAACGAATCCTCTTCACCGTCACAGTCGCGTTTGCGCTTGCCGTGCCGAATGCTTCGGCAGCAACGCCGACGCTCGCGTCGCTGATGGGCCCGCTGCTGAGGCAGGCGCCGGGACTCAGCCCCAGAGTGCTGACCCTCGCGCTCACCGCGCTCAGCAATGCGGAGTCGAAAGGCCTCGTGACGCGCGACGATCGCCTCACCGTCATCGACTACTCACTCCCCTCATCGCAGCCGCGGCTCTTCGTCTTCGATCTCGCGACGAAAAGACTTCTCTTCCGCGAGCTCTGCGCGCACGGCCGCAACAGCGGCGACGATCACACGAGCTTCTTCTCCAACGATCCGGGCAGCCTCGCCACGAGCCTCGGCCTCTTCGTCACCGAGGACACGTACGTCGGCAACAACGGTTACTCGCTGCGGCTGCGCGGACTGGAAAGCGGCTTCAACGACATGGCGTGGGATCGCATGATCGTGATGCACGGCGCGGCGTACGTCAGCAGGGCCGCGGTCAGAGCACTCGGCCGCCTCGGCCGCAGCTGGGGATGTCCGGCAGTGCCGAAGGAAGTCGCGCAGAAGATCATCGACACGATCCGCGGCGGCAGCGCGGTGTTCGCCTACTATCCGGAAAAGGATTGGCTGGCGTCGTCGACGTTCCTGCACTGATCCGCGTAGACGTTGTAGCGTCCGTCGCGCACGAAGCCGAGCAGCGTCAGGTGCATCTCGCGCGCGAGCTCCACTGCCAGCGATGACGGCGCGCCCACCGCGACCACGATCGGAATCCTCGCCACGATCGCCTTCTGCACGAGCTCGAATCCCGCGCGTCCGCTGAGCACGAGCACGTCGACCGGTTCGTTGATCGTTGCGCCGACCACTTTGTCGACGGCGTTGTGGCGTCCGACATCTTCGCGGATCGCGATCAATTCGCCGCTCGCCTTGAATGCGCCCGCGGCGTGAATGCCGCCGGTCGCATCGAACGTGCGTTGTTGTGCGCGCAGCATCTCCGGCAGTTGCGCGATCACGCGCGGCTCGATGCGGACATTCGATTCGAGCGGCTTCGTGCTGACGCGCAACGCATCGATCGATGTCTTCCCGCACACGCCGCACGAGGAGGTCGAGTAGAAGTGACGCTGCAATCGCTGCCAGTCGATCTGCACGTCATCGCTCAGCGCGACGCGTACGACGTTCGGCGATCCCCAGTGCCGCACTTCGCGGATGTCTTCGGCGCTTTTGACGACGGATTCCGTGATCACGAAACCGGTCGCGAGCTCGATGTCGTCGCCCGGTGTGCGCAGCGTGACGGAAAGCGCACGATCGCCGACGCGGATCTCCAGCGGCTCCTCGATGACGACGGAGTCGGTTTCGAGTGCTCCGTGCCTGCGAATATCGACGCGGACGCTTTGTTCCATCGCGGCGATCATCGCACGGTCTCGCATGGAGCGCGGGCGTCTCGCCCGCAGCGAGCGGGCGTCTCGCCCGGTCGCGGGGACGTGTCGCCGAGCGAGACGCTCGACGACTGCGGGCGGGACGCCCGCGCTCCTCAATCGCGAAGCGACTTCCACTCGAGGCCGAATCGGGCCAGGTACTTCCGCAGGCGATCCGCATCATTCGCGCTCGTCTTCTGCGTGCGCGATGCGTTGAAGAGCATCCGGCCTGCGTCCGACAGCGACCGCGTCTTCCGCGCGATCTCGATCACGTGCTCGAGCTGCACGCGGTCGAACGTGTCGAGCGCGGCGAGCTTTTCTTCGCCGAGGTAGCGCACGAGCGCGTCGGATGTGCTGTGCGGATGCCATTCATTGCGCAGGCGCGCGATCTCTTCGTCCACGATTTCCAGCGTGATGCGTCCGCCGCGCGCGAGTGTGGCCATGCGTACCACCGCACCGTTCAGGTCGCGGAAGTTGCCCGACCACGTCGCCTCGGGCGACGTCGCGAATTTCAGGAAACGCTCGCGAGCCTCGCGATTGAAGCGGACGTTCGCGCCGTTCCTGCGCGCGAACTGCTCGAGCTCGAAATCGAGATTCGGCTCCAGGTCTTCGACGCGATCGCGAAGTCCGGGGAGTACGAACGTCCAGAGATTGATGCGCGCGAGCAGGTCGTCGCGGAAGCGGCGCTCGCGAACCATTTCGCCGAGGTTGCGATTCGTGCCGCCGATGAGCATGAAGTCGCTCTTCACTTCGCGGTCGCTGCCGAGCGGGAGGAAGACTTTTTCCTCGAGTGCGCGGAGCAGCATCGCCTGCTCGTCCAGTCCGAGCTCGCCGATCTCGTCGAGGAACAGCACGCCGCGATTCGCCGCGCGCAGCAGACCGGGACGGTCGCGCAGTGCGCCGGTGAACGAGCCCTTCACGTGCCCGAACAGCGCCGACATCGCCCCTTCGCCGCGGATCGTCGCGCAGTTCACTTCGACGAAATCGCCTTCCACCTGATGGCGCGAGCGTTTCAACTCGAAGATGCGGCGCGCGAGCCGCGACTTGCCGGCACCGGTCGGTCCCATCAGCAGCAGCGGCTCGCGCGAATGAATCGCCACCTGCTCGATGCGCTCGATCAGCCGGTTGAATTCAGGGTTGAGCGTGGCGATCCCCGACTTCAGGAACGACGTCGCTTCCTGCTGCTCCTCGGCGAACCGCGAGGCGATCGCGTCGTACTTCGACAGATCGAGGTCGACGATCTGGTAGCTCCCTTCGACGTAGCGCGTGCCGCGGCCGGGGGAGGTCTGGACCAGCCGGCCCGGCAGGTGCCGCGATTCGGTCAACAGAAAGAGGCAGATCTGCGCGACGTGGGTGCCGGTCGTGATGTGGACGACGTACTCCTCATTGTCGACATCGAACGGATAGTCGCGCGCGAATGCGTAGAGCGCGTTGTAGACCTGCGCGAAGTCCCACGGATCGGGGATGTCGATCGAATGCAGCTTGACCGTCGTTTCCGGCGAAACGTTGCGGATGTCTGCGACGACGGTCATCGCGAGCTCCGCCGCGGCAGGCGGAAAGAGCAATTCGAAGCGCGAGATCAGCAGATCTTCCTGCTGACAGAGCGAAATCGATGGGCGCCACTTCTCCCAGCGGTTCGCGGCTTTCGCCGGACCGTCGAACGTGGTGCCGAGGAGGCCGATGGCGACGGTCTGCATGGTGAAGGGTAGCGATTATAAACTCTTATCCATTACGATAAGAATAGCGCACCGCCGATTTATCCACAATCAGTAGAATCAACAACTTAGCTCGTGGCATCCCGCTCGCCTTAGATGAATCCCATCATGGCGAACAAAAACATCTTCGCAAGCAACCGTGGACAGCTCGCTCCGCAGACGAATGCGATCAACGAGGCGGGCGGGAAGGCTTACGCAATGACGCCGAAGCAGGCGCTCGCGCAGTACGCCGCGACCGGCTGCCTCAACGGCACGTTCTACGCGACGGCGTCGGAGCAGCTCGCGAATCTGCTCGCGCTCTGCGACGCGATCGAGCCGGCGTTCATCGCCCGCACCGCGATCTGGTGCCGCGAGCGCGGCTTCATGAAAGACACGCCGGCATTGCTCTGCGCAGTGCTCGCCGTGAAGGATGTCGCGCTGCTCGAGCCGCTCTTCCCGCGCGTGATCGACAACGCGAAGATGCTCCGCAACTTTGTGCAGATCGTTCGCTCGGGAGTGACGGGACGCAAGTCGCTCGGCACGGCGCCGAAGCGGATGGTCCGCAAGTGGATCGAGGACGCGCGTCCCGACGTGCTCTTCCGCGGTTCGGTCGGCAAGTCGCCGTCGCTTGCAGACGTGATCAAGCTCGCGCATCCGAAGCCGCACGGCACGGAGCTCGAGTCGCTGCTCGGTTACCTGCTCGGCCGCACGGTGGACGCATCGAAGCTGCCGCCCATCGCCCGCAACTACGAGGCGTTCAGGAGCGGCGAGTCGATCGATGTGCCGGACGTGCCGTTCGAGATGCTCACGTCGCTGCCGCTGTCGAAGCGCGAGTGGAAAGGAATCGCGCGCAACGCCGGATGGCAGATGACGCGGATGAATCTCAACACGTTCGCGCGGCATGGAGTGTTCGAGGATGAGGAGCTGACGTTGACGATAGCGATGCGGCTCGCCGATGCCGCCACGGTCCGGAAAGCGCGCGTCTTCCCATACCAGCTGATGGCTGCGTACCGGAACGCATCGCCTGCCGTGCCGATTATCGTGCGCGACGCGCTGCAGGACGCGCTCGAGGTGGCGACGGAGAATGTGCCGGCGATCGAGGGGAAGGTGTACGTGCTCCCCGATGTGTCGGGATCGATGTCGTCGCCGGTGACGGGTGAGCGGAAAGGGGCGACGACTTCGGTGTGCTGCATCGATGTCGCGGCGCTGGTGGCGGCGTCGATCATTCGCAAGAATCCCGATGCGGAGGTGCTGCCGTTCTCGACGCAGGTGGTGGATGTGGATCTCAATCGGCGCGACAGCGTGATGACGAATGCGTCGACGCTGGCGTCGATCGGAGGGGGAGGGACGACTTGCAGCGCGCCGCTCGCGCGGCTGAATGCGTGCGGCGCGAAGGGAGACCTGGTGATTTTCGTTTCGGACAACGAGTCGTGGGCCGATCCGCAGAATGGACGCGGAACGGAGACGATGCAGGAGTGGAACGCATTCCGGCAGCGGAACCCGAACGCGCGGCTGGTCTGCATCGACATCCAGCCGTACGGCACGACGCAGGCGGCGGAGCGCGATGATGTGCTGAACATCGGAGGCTTCAGCGACGCGGTGTTCGGACTGGTGAACGAGTTCGCCGCCGGCCGCCTCGGCGGAGAGCATTGGGTAAGAGTGATCGAGAACAGTTAAAAGGAAAACTCGCGGCGAATGCCCGAGGGACTACATGGTGCTGTTGGTACCTCGCGCAGCAGGATGTCTCTCGAAATTTTGTCGCCGCCGGAGTGCGGCAGCTTGCTGCCGCTGAGAAAAAATGAAAACCGAGGCCGAATGCACGGCCGGGACTACATCTTGAAGCGATGCCCCGTCTCGTCCAACGATTTGTCGGCCTCACTTTTTGAGAATGAAAAGCGCGCAAGCAAGCTTGCGCAATCCGAGGGCGGCAGCAAGCTGCCGCACTCCGGGGAGAACGCATATGGCGAACAACAACAACTATGAAGTCTTCGCTCTGCCGCACGGTGCGCATATCAAATCGTGGACGCGCGGCGTGCCGGTCGAAGACGCCGCGAAGCAGCAGCTGATGAACATCGCGTCGCTGCCGTTCATCTATCGCTGGATTGCGGTGATGCCCGACGTCCACCTCGGCAAGGGCGCGACGGTCGGGAGCGTCATCCCGACGCAGAAGGCGATCATCCCCGCGGCGGTCGGAGTCGACATCGGCTGCGGAATGATGGCGGTCCGCACGTCGATGAACGCGCGCGATCTGCCGGATGACCTGCATGCGATCCGCACCGCGATCGAGTCGGCCGTCCCGCACGGACGCACCGACAACGGCGGCCGGAACGATCGCGGCGCATGGAGCGCTCCGCCCGCGCGGCAGCTCGATGCGTGGTCGAAGCTCGAGCCGGTCTACACCGAGATCGTGGCGAAGCATCCGCGGCTCGGACGCGGCAACGATCTGAACCACCTCGGCACGCTCGGCACCGGAAACCACTTCATCGAGATCTGTCTCGACGAAGCGGAGCACGTCTGGATCGTGCTGCACAGCGGCTCGCGCGGCGTCGGCAATCGGATCGGCCAGTTCTTCATCGAGCTGGCGAAGAACGACATGCGCAAGTGGATGATCAATCTGCCGGACCAGGACCTCGCGTACCTGCCGGAGGGCACGGAGCACTTCAACGATTACGTGAAGGCGGTGAACTGGGCGCAGAAGTACGCGATGAAAAATCGCGAGCTGATGATGGACGCCATCATCGACGCCGTGCGCGCGTCGAATCTCCTGCCGCCGTTCGACGCGAACGCGGAAGTGGTGAACTGTCATCACAACTACGTCGCCATCGAAGAGCATTACGGCGAGCGCGTCTTCGTCACGCGCAAAGGTGCGGTACGCGCGGGGAAGAACGACCTCGGCATCATTCCGGGCAGCATGGGCGCGAAATCGTTCATTGTGCGCGGCAAGGGAAATCCGGAGAGTTTCG
>DATEZA010000001.1:0-3594 GCA_035255945.1 Thermoanaerobaculia bacterium | reverse complement strand
GCGATCTGCTGGCCGTTTTTGTCGACCAGGAAGACGATTTTCGAGTTGGAGTCGACCTGCAGACGATGGAGGATGTCCTTGATCTGCAGGTACTCCTCCTCGTACATGACGAGATCAGGAGCGGCCATTGTTCACCAGGTGCCCGAAAGTTGGGACGGCCGGAAATGTATAACACAGAAGACTTTGAAACCTAGACATTAGATTTCTCTTCTTCCTTCCAGAGCCTTCGACATCGTGACCTGATCGGCGTACTCGAGATCGCCGCCGACCGGCAGTCCGAATGCGAGCCGCGTCGTCTTCACGCCGAACGGCCGCAGCTGCTGCGCGATGTACAGTGCGGTCGCTTCACCTTCGACATTCGGATTCGTGGCGATGATCACTTCGCGGATCGAACCGTCCTGCACGCGCTTGAGCAGACCGCCGACATCGATGTCCTGCGGACCGATTCCCTTCAGCGGCGAAAGCGCGCCGAGCAGCACGTGGAAGAGGCCTTTGAAATCGCGCGTCTGCTCGATCGTCGAGATGTTGAACGCTTCTTCCACGACGCAGATGACGGATGGATCGCGGCGCGGATCGCTGCAGATCGCGCACGGCTCGATGTCCGTCATGTTGTTGCAGACCGAGCAGCGGAAGATCTTCGACTTGACCTCGAGGATCGCCTGCGCGAGCGCTTCCGCTTCTCCCGCGGGACGTTTGAGGATGTGGTAGGCGAGGCGCGACGCCGACTTCCCGCCGATGCCGGGGAGCTTGGTGAGCTCGTTGATGAGGTTTGCGAGCGGCGGGGCGGTCAAAACATCCCCGGAATCTTCATCCCTCCGGTCATCGCGCCGATCGAGCCTTGCATCGCTTCATCGACTTTGCGGGAGGCTTCGTTCACCGCGGCAACCACCAGGTCCTGGAGCATCTCGACGTCGTTCGGGTCGACGGCTTCCTTGTCGATGGTGACGCCGAGGAGCTCTTTCGAGCCGTTCATCGCCGCCTTCACCATGCCGCCACCGGCCGAGCCTTCGACGCGCAGCTCGGACATCTGTCGCTGCATCTGCTCCTGCATCTGCTGCACTTGCTTCATGAGCTGCTTCGGATTCATTTCGATCTCCTGCCCTCGACGATCTCACCGCCGAGGTGTTTCTGGAATGCCTTGAAAACCGGATCTTCGCGTAGTGCGGACGGTTTGTCCTCCACGCGCCGGCCGAGTTGCTGCTGTGCGCTGTCGAGCTTCGTCTCGACGGTCATCGTCTCGCCGTACAACTCCGACGCCAGTTGTTCGATGGTGGCTTTGGCGTCGTTGACGTAATCGAGGAAGGTCTGATCGTCGAACGTCCAGGTGACTTTGCTGCCTTCCTTTTTTCCGGACGTGGCGTGGTCGATGTAGCTGGCGATGAGGGGGCGGGCTTTCGCGAGTTTCTCGGTCAGGGCGTTGAGGCCCTCGGGGTGCGTGGGTGCGTGGGTGCGTGGGCGGGCGGCGGGCGGCGGGCCCTCGGGCCCACGTACGCTCGTACCCACGCTTCCGCCCCCGGCGAGCACTTCCTCCACTGCCTTCAATTTGGGGAACGTCGCCGCTTTCAGCAGCGCGAGCTCGACCGCGAGGCGCTGGTGCTCGGCTTTGTTCACGGTCTCGTCGTCGCGCAGCAGGAGGTTGGCGATGCGAAGCAGGTCGGAGTAGGAGAAGCGGCTGGCGACATCCTTGATCGTCGCGAGATCTTCGGGTGAGACGGCGAGCATCGACTCGCTCGCGCCGCCGGTCACGAGCAGCAGGTTGCGCACGAAGTTCAGCAGATCGCGGTAGAGCACCTTGAAATCGCGGCCGCTCTCCGCGGTCTCGTTCAGCGTTTCGAGAATGGCGCCGTGGTCGCCGTCGCCGATCAGGGTGATGAGGCGCGCGAAGACCGTCGTGTCGGAGAGCGAGAGCACCGTCGCCACATCGGCAACCGAGATGTCGCGGCCGGCGAATGCGATCACCTGATCGAGCAGCGAGAGTGCATCGCGCACGCTGCCTTCGCCACGACGCGCAACGATCTCCAGCGCTTCGCGTTCCGCCTTGATCCCTTCCGCTTCGCAGATCTGCGTGAGGTGCCCGAGGAGCTCACCGAGCGTCATCTTGCGGAGCACGAGCTTCTGCACGCGCGAGATGATCGTCGTCGGAACCTTGTTCATCTCCGTCGTGGCAAACATGAAGATGACGTGCTCGGGCGGCTCCTCGATCAACTTGAGGAGCGCATTCCACGACTGGATCGACAGCATGTGCGCTTCGTCGATGATGAACACGCGATAGCGATCGCGCGCCGGCTCGTACTGCGTGACGTCGCGCAGCTCGCGTACGTTGTCGACGCCGGTGTACGTCGCGGCGTCGATCTCGCGCACGTCGAGATCGATTCCTTCCGTGATCTCGCGGCAGATCGAGCATTCGTTGCACGGCTCGGCGGCCGGTCCGTGGATGCAGTTCAGCGCCTTCGCCAGGATGCGCGCGCTGGTCGTCTTGCCGACGCCGCGCACGCCGGAGAAGAGGTAGGCGTGATGGATTCGCTGGTCCCTGATCGCGTTCTGCAGCGTGCGGACCGTCGTCTCCTGACCGACGATGTCGTGGAACGATTGAGGCCGGTATTTGCGGGCGAGAGCCTGGTAGGACATTGAGGCAGCGAGTCTAGCGAAAAAAGCCCGCTCGGAAGAGCCCAGGCCGATCTGTGTCACGCAGGTTTAGCACCTTATCGCTGCTTCCTTCCGGACCTGACGAGGTTCGGCGCGCCTGCTGCACAGGACCCGAGCTCACCCGAGCGGGCTTTGTTCGGACAGTCGGTAACGGTTCGCTCACCGCCGGTATTTCTGTTATCGGTGGTACGCTCATCGCCTCGCTTCCGCCCGCGAATAACTTCAGCAACCGGGAGTCCACCGATGCTCAACGTGGTCCGCAGTGCTGCCTTCCGTCGCCCGATCATTTTCGTTTCGGCGATCACCACCATTGCACTCGTAATGCTCCTCGGCGCCGCCACGGTTTACGCCGCGTGCTCGACGACGATCTACAACGTCACTTCGAGCTCGACACCCGCAAACGGCAACTGGACCGACACCACGGGCACTCTTTGGACTCCGGGCGGCGGTTTTCCGGGCTGCGCGGCCGGCGATTCGGCGAATGACAACACGACGAATCCGACCACATTCATCGTCAACAGCCCCATTCCGAACCCGATCGCCAGCCTGGTGATGAACTGCAACGGCTGCGTCATCTCCATTCAATCCGGCGGCTCTCTGGAGCTCGACGGCCCTGGCACGATGGCCAGCGGCACTTCGATCCAGCTCAACGGCGGCACGTTCACGCTCGGATCGACGGCAAATCTGACGATGCAATCAGGCTCCGCGATTTCGATGGGGACGGGCGGAACGCTTTCCATCGGTCCTTCCGCAACCCTGACTCTCGCCTCGGGAAGCCAGCTCTTCGCCAGCGGCGGCTCGATCGACGGCGGCGGAAAAATCACCGGCGGCGGCAACGTGGAGATCGGCGGCAATGTGGCGCTCGTGAACGGAACCGGCGACGTGCCGTTCACCATCGACTCCGGCGCAACCGGCGACGTCACCGGCAACTACACGCTGACCACCAAC